>CALCDT010000222.1 GCA_937900425.1 uncultured Alphaproteobacteria bacterium
GGCGCCACCGGCAAGGTCAGCCCCGCCACCTTCACCGGCAGGCTCCGGCCCGAGACCGGCGTGATGACCGGCAACTTCGTCATCTTCGGCAAGGGCGAGGCCTACCGCTTCGTCGAGCAGTGGAACTGACCGGGCGCCCGGCGCCGGTCGGGCTCAGAGCCCGGCCGCCTTCCGGAGGATCTCGTTGATCCGGCGCTGCCAGCCCGGTCCGCCGGCCTTGAAGTGACGGACGACGGCGGCGTCGAGGCGGATCGAGACCGGCACCTTCGTCGGCGCCTTCTGCCGGCCGCGCGTCCGCGGGACGGCGCCGGCACCTCCGGCGGCAACGCCTCCTCGGGAGGCCGCGCCCGGGCGAACGTCTCGTCGGTCCACTCCGGGTTCTCGTCGTCCGGAACGGCTTTCCGGGGGGCAGACTTACGGGACATAGCGCTTGATCTCCCTCGCATGGGCGCGCCGCAGGCTGATCGCGCAAACATGCGCCCCGCGATAGGCGAAGGCGAGACAGTGCCAGGCGCCGTCCAGCCGACCGAACGCCCAGTAGCGGCGCTCGCCGTAGTCGACGCGATCTCCTCGACGACCGCGACGATCTCCATGTCGCCCGCCCGGGCCAGCGCTGGAGCCGCCGCCCCTTCGGTGCGATGATGCCGCGTCGGACCCGCAGAGAACAGCCCGTGACCGTCTTCCGCCGCACCGCACCCGCCGTCGCTGCCCTCGTGGCGGCGCTTCTCGCCGTCCCGGCGGCGGCCAACGACTCGTCTGCCGCCTTCGGCGTCGGCGGCCTCGTCTTCACGCAGAACCCGGCCGTCGCCATGCGCGCGGAGGACCTCTACCTGTCGCCGGCCGAGGTCCGCGTCCGCTACGTCTTCGAGAACGTCACCGACGCCGACGTCACCGGCCTCGTCGCCTTCCCGCTGCCCGACATCGCCGTGCCGTCGTTCGAGCGGAACGTCGCCTGGCCGGAACCGGCCGACGGCCACGCCATCGCCTTCGCCACCACCGTCGACGGCGTCCCGGTGGAGACGGCGAGCGAGGAGCGCGTCTTCGCCCTCAATCTCGACCGCACCGAGTGGGTGAGGCGCCTCGGCGTGCCGCTGGAGCCGCAGCGCCGCGAGACGCTGGAGGCCCTCGACGTCCTGCCGCGGAGCGAGTGGGACGACCTCGTCGCCGTCGGCATCGCCCGCATCGAGGAATACGACGACGACGGCAAGGGCATGCGCGAGCATCTGGTGCCGGCCTGGACCTACCGCGTCACCTACTACTGGACGCAGACCTTCCCGGCCGGCGCGAAGACCGTCGTCGAGCACCGCTATCGCCCCGCCGTCGGCGTGTCGCTCGGCACCGTCCTCGGCGCCCCCGCCTCCGACGAGTGGACGAAGGCGGAGCGCGCCGACCTCGGGCGGCGCTACTGCACCGACAAGGGCTTTCTCGCCGCCGCGGCGAAGGCGGCGAAGGCCGCCGAGGCGAAGAGCGGCTACCTGCAGGAGGTCCGCCTCGACTACATCCTGACGACCGGCGCCAACTGGGCCGGTCCCATCGACGACTTCCGCCTCGTCGTCGACAAGGGCGCCCCCGGCAACCTCGTCAGCTTCTGCGGCGAGGGGGTGAAGAAGATCGGCCCGACCACCTTCGAGATGAGGAAGTCCGACTTCGCCCCGACCGAGGACATCTCGGTGCTGATCCTGACCGAAGACTTCGGCAAGCTGCTCGGCCCCGCCGGTGCGCCCCCGGCGCCGTGAGGGCGGCACGCCGGTTTCGGCACGAGCAGGCCACACGGGAACGCGGTACCGGCGCTCGATGAGGCGTCGGACGCGAGGGATCAAGGCGCCGGCGCGGCGAGAGCGGCCCGCAAGCCCTTCTCCTCGACGGACAGGGCGAGCGCGAGGGCGGCATCGGCCAGCTTCCGCGTATCCTCGTCCAGTGGCACGTCCGTTCGCGGCGCGACCATGCCCGCGATGGTCGCGGAGAGGTCGCGGATCGCCGGCGCCAGGGCGCTCGATTTCGCCATCCCCTGCAGGGCCGAGTTGTTCTCCACGAACGCCGGCGCCGCCGACTGCGCGACTGCCGTGTAGACGGTCAAGCCGCCATAGCCTGCGCCGTTCCAGCCCGCCCGCACGTAGGAGGTCGCGAGTTCCTTGCCGACGGTAGTCTCGGCGAGTTCGGGCGAGACCGCCCGCGCGATGAGGCCGACGGCAACGGGCGCGCGGGTCCTGAAGGCCAGCATGCCCGCGGCGACGGGCGCATAGAGGCGGCTGCTGTCCCGCTCTCGCGACGGGGGCAGGTCGGCCTTGACGAAGGCGTCGATCCGCGTCGCGTCGTCCGCCTCGCCGCGCAGTGCGAGGATCGTCAGCGCGTTCTGCCAGGTTTCCGGCCGCTCGCCGGAGCCGAGGACCGATCGGGCGTAATCCACTTGCTCGGCCGAGAGCGCGTCGATGTCGTCGAACGGGATCGTGTGCCAGACGCCGGTCAACAGCGCCTCGAACCGCTCCTGGTCGAGCGACGGCGCGTTGCCGGGCGGGCTCGCGCCGGTCGCCGGCAGGCCGGGATCGTTAAGGAGCACCAGATCTTCCGGCGCGGCCCCCGAGACCGGACCGTCGACATAGGCCTGGCATTCGTTCGTCGTCAGCCCGCTCGAGTTCGGCGGAATCCGTTGGGCGATGCAGAACAGCACCCGCAGGCGCTCGCCTTTCGGATCGTTCGCGATGGAGCAGCCCTCGCGGACGTGGCCCTTGCCGGCGACGTGCCCCTGCTCGTGCGCCCAGACGGACGGGTATAGTCCGTTCAGCGCGATGGCGATGGGGTAGGTGTTGCGGCGCGCGCAACCGGCCATGCCGGGCAGGCCGGCGCACGTCACGGTGTTGAACAGGAAGATCTCGCCGTCCCGGTTGGCGAGGCCGCCGAACCCAAGAGTCGTGTCTCCCGAAACGAAATCCTTGAACAGCGACGCATCGTCGACGATGGCGCGAAGCGTGTAGTTCACGCCTGTGCAGGCGACGTCCGCGGGGTAGGTGGAGCCGTCCTCGTTGCTCCCGGCGGGATAGTTGGCGACCCGGATGAGGTCGCTCATCCCCTTGAGCAGGGCCTTGGCTTCCGTCTCTGTCAGAGCGAACTCGGGATGCTTGACGATCGTCAGCGGAACGTCCGCCGCATGTGCCCGGCCGGCGGCGACGAGCGCCGCCAAAGCGATGACTGTCGAAAGCGAGCTTCTCGGCATGGGGGCTCTCCCCTTCGCGTCCGGCACAACGACGTCGTCCAGCATGCGCGCGCGGCTGGCCGCACGCAATTCCGCGGTCCACCGGGCGACGGATATTGGCGACTCCTTGATCTCGCGTCCGACGACCGTTGCCGGCTGCGCCGGTCGCAGCAGCGAACATTTGCTGGTCTTCCTCGTCGGCGCAGTTGTGCTCCGACCCGCAAGGGACGACACTGCGGAAGCCTTGTCGGCGGGAGCAGGATCCATGCCGCGTCTGCCGCGTCGCCTAGCGGTGCTCGTGTCGTTGGACGTCGCCGGCTACACACGCCTCATCCAGGCCGACGAGCGGGGCACGCTCGCGGTGCTCGCCCGCATCCGCCGGCAGCTGGTCGAGCCGACGCTCCCCGCCTGCGGTGGCAACCTGTTCAAGACGATGGGCGACGGCGCTCTGATCGAGTTCCTCAGCGTCGAGGAGGCGGTGCGCTGGACGGTCGCCTTCCAGCGGGCGATGGCAGCGCGCAACGCCGACCGGGCGCAGCGACCGATCCTAG
>CALCDT010000223.1 GCA_937900425.1 uncultured Alphaproteobacteria bacterium
CCGCGACGAGGAGAAGAGCCGCGCCAAGGAGCGCATCTTCTCCTTCCGCACCGCCGGCCACGGCTGGGATCCGAAGAACCAGCGCCCGGAGCTGTGGAACCTCTACAACGCCCGCGTCAAGAAGGGTGAATCGATCCGCGTCTTCCCGCTGTCGAACTGGACCGAGCTCGATATCTGGCAGTATATCCTGAAAGAGGACATCCCGATCGTGCCGCTCTACTACGCGGCGATGCGTCCGGTGGTCGACCGCGACGGCATGATGATCATGGTCGACGACGACCGTCTGCCGCTGCAGCCCGGCGAGACGCCCGAGATGCGGCTCGTGCGCTTCCGCACCCTCGGCTGCTACCCGCTGACCGGCGCCATCTCCTCCGATGCGACCAGCCTGCCCGAGATCGTGCGCGAGATGCTGATCGCCCGCACCTCGGAGCGTTCCGGCCGTCTCATCGATCACGACGAGGCCGCTTCCATGGAAAAGAAGAAGCGGGAAGGATATTTCTGATGGACGTCGAAGCTCTCGATCTTTCCGCCTTCCAGGACTATCTCGCGCGCCACGAGCGCAAGAGCCTGCTGCGCTTCCTCACCTGCGGCTCGGTCGACGACGGCAAGTCGACCCTGATCGGCCGCCTGCTCTACGACACCAAGCTGCTGTTCGAGGACCAGCTCGCCAGCCTCGAGCGCGACAGCCGCAAGCACGGCACGGTCGGCGAGGACATCGATTTCGCCCTTCTCGTCGACGGCCTCGAGGCCGAGCGCGAGCAGGGCATCACCATCGACGTCGCCTACCGCTTCTTCGCGACCGACCTGCGCAAGTTCATCGTCGCCGACACCCCCGGCCACGTCCAGTATACCCGCAACATGGCCACCGGCGCGTCGAACTCCGACCTCGCCGTGATCCTCGTCGACAGCCGGCAGGGCATCCTGCCGCAGACGCGGCGCCACAGCTACATCGTCTCGCTGCTCGGCATCCGCCACGTCGTTCTCGCGGTCAACAAGATCGACCTGATGGACTATTCGCAGGAGGTCTTCGACAGGATCGTCGCGGAATACACCGAGTTCGCCAGGGACTTCGGCTTCAAGACGCTGCAGCCGATCCCGCTGTCGGCCCGCTTCGGCGACAACGTCCTCGACAAGGGTCCGCACATGGACTGGTACGAGGGCCCGACCCTCGTCGAGCATCTCGAGCGCGTCGACGTCACCGAGGACAAGCTCAACCGGCCCTTCCGCATGCCGGTGCAGTGGGTCAACCGCCCGAACCTCGACTTCCGCGGCTTCTCCGGCACCATCGCCTCGGGCAGCATCCGCCCGGGCGACGCCGTCGTCGTCGCCAAGTCCGGCCGCACGTCGACGGTCAAGGCCATCGTCACCATGGACGGCGACCTCGAGGAGGCCGGCGCCGACGAGGCCGTGACCCTCACCCTCGCCGACGAGATCGACATCTCGCGCGGCGACGTGCTGGCGACCCCGGACCACCGTCCCGAGGTCTCGGACCAGTTCGCCGCCGAGCTGATCTGGATGTCCGACGAGGAGATGCTGCCCGGCCGGCCGTATCTGCTGAAGATCGGATCGAAGACCGTCACCGCGACGGTCACCGAGATCAAGCACAAGGTCGACATCAACACCTTCAGCAAGCTCGCTGCGAAGTCGCTGACGCTCAACGAGGTCGCCCAGGTCAACCTGTCGCTGTCGGAACCGGTCGCCTTCGATTCCTACGACGACAACCGCCAGACCGGCGCCTTCATCATCATCGACCGGCTCACCAACCTGACGATGGGCGCCGGCATGGTCTCCTTCGGCCTGCGGCGGGCCGACAACATCCACTGGCAGGCGCTCGACGTCTCCAAGGCCGCCCGGGCCGAGGCCAAGGGCCAGAAGCCGGTCGTGCTGTGGTTCACCGGCCTTTCGGGTGCCGGCAAGTCGACGGTCGCCAACATCGTCGAGAAGATGCTCCACCACGAGGGTCGCCACACCTACACCCTCGACGGCGACAACATCCGCCACGGCCTCAACCGCGACCTCGGCTTCACCGACGCCGACCGCGTCGAGAACATCCGCCGCGTCGCCGAGACCGCCAGGCTCTTCGTCGACGCCGGCCTGATCGTCCTCGTCTCCTTCATCTCGCCCTTCCGCTCCGAGCGGCGGCTGGCGCGCGAGATGATGGGGGACGGCGAATTCGTCGAGGTCTACGTCAACACCCCGATCGAGATCGCCGAGCAGCGCGATCCCAAGGGGCTCTACAAGAAGGCCCGCGCCGGCCAGATCAAGCATTTCACCGGCATCGACAGCCCCTACGAGGTGCCGGAGAATCCGGAACTGGTGCTGACCTCGGCGACCAAGGCTCCGGCCCAGCTCGCCGAAGAGGTGATCCGCTACCTCAAGGACAACGGCTACATCGCCTGACCGCCTGCAGAGGGTTGCGGACCGCAGAGACGAAAAGGCCCGGACGGTTCACCGTCCGGGCTTCTTCATGTCCGCTCGACGCTGCGGCAGGCGGGCTGCGGGGGGACCGCTCGCCCCTTCCCCCCGCCACCTGCCTCAGCGGCAGTAGTGACGGTTGCCGTCGTAGCCGAGGAAGGTGCCGCTCGAGGGATCGAAGGAGCGGTACTTCGAGGAACAGTAGCGGTAGTAGCCGTCGCTGCCGTAGGGATAACCGCCGGCGGAGGGGACGCCGCCGGAGGGCGCTGCGGCGCGCGGCTGCACCGTTCCGGTGACGAGCCCGCTGGCGAGGGCGCCGGCGGCGAGGCCGAAGATCGCCGCCGCAGCAGAGTCGTTGTTGTTGTCGCGATGGTGGCGACGGTACCAGTCGCGATAGTCCCTGTCGCGCCAGCCACGGCGATCGCGTTCCCAGCGCTTGTAGCCGTCGTCGCGCGGGTTCTGCAGGTACCAGCGCTTGATGTATTCGTCGCGACGCGGATCGGCCGCCGCCGGAGCGACGGAGGCGGCGAGGCTGGTGCCGAGGACGGAGGCGGCGAGAACCGCCGCGAGCATGCGTTTCATCGGATCGATCTCCTCATCCTGCGTTCCGGCGGAGCGGGTCTCCGCCGGGCCGCTGGTCGGACGAATGGCCGGTGCTCCGCGTTCGCGGCCGGCGTGCGATGTCCGGTCAACCCGCGACGGAGCGGCGTTGTTCCGATGCCGGGCCGCGGCGAGGCCACCGCCGGCGGCCGGCGCCGAAAAACCTCGGCGCCGGGGCATGGACAAGCCGCGGTGCTTCCTGTATGGAACCGCGACATTCATTCATGAGCGATCAGAACGGCGAATACGCCCCCGTCGCGACGACGATGCGAGGGCGCTCTGGGCGTTCGACAGAAGAAGGCGAGTTGCCATGAACATCATCGAAGAGCTCGACAAGGAGCAGATGGCCGTCATCGAGGCCAGGCGCGTCCTCCCCGAATTCGGACCCGGTGACACCGTCCGTGTCAACGTCCGCGTCACCGAAGGCAGCCGCACCCGCGTGCAGGCCTACGAGGGCGTCTGCATCGCCCGCGCCGGCGGCGGCCTCAACCAGAGCTTCACCGTCCGCAAGATCTCCTACGGCGAAGGCGTCGAGCGCGTCTTCCCCGTGTTCTCGCCGATGGTCGAGGGCGTCGAGGTGGTCCGCCGCGGCAAGGTCCGCCGCGCCAAGCTCTACTATCTGCGCAACCTGCGCGGCAAGTCGGCCCGTATCGTCGAGGCGTCCAACGCCCGCGCCCGCAAGCTCAACGACGTCCAGCGCGCCGAGGCCGCGGCCGTCCGCGCCGAAGCCGTCGCCGCCAAGGAAGCCGCCAAGGCCGGCGCCGCCGAGTGAGCTGACTTTTCATCCTCCGGATGCGCGACGGGCGGCCATCGGCCGCCCGTTTTCATTTGCGGCGGGGCGGTGCTGCGCGGCGCGCTTCAGCCGAACCGCGCGGAACGCGGCAGTTCGCGCTTTCACTCTTCGGTTGCCTGGATAGGATTTCCTCACGTCGATCGAATCGCGCGGGGGATCCATGGAGACGTTTGCAAGACCGGTTCGCTACTTCCGCGTCTATGCCGGGCCGAAGAACGCCTTCGCCCGCCGCTGCCTCGACGAAGGCTTCATCGGCGGCGACTGGGGCTTCGATTACGATCTCGGCCCGCACCTGCCGGACAACTGGAAGGCTTTCGGAAAGGCAAAAATTCCGGAGTTCCTCGACCGCAACCCCTCCGCCTCCAAGGTCACCGCCGGCCTCGCCTGCGGCATGCTCCACACGCTCTGCAAGATGGCTGCGGAGGGCGACGTCGTTCTGACGCCGGAGGGAGCCGCTGGCTACCGTGTCGGCCGCATAGTCAGCCCCTACGTCTTCGCGCCAGGCGACGTTCTCCCGCATCGGCGCAAGGTCGAATGGGCCCCACGCCTGCTCGACCGGTCGGAACTGACGGGCGAACTGAGGCGATCGTTGTCGTCCGGCGGAATGGTATGCGACGTGACCCGCTACGGCCCGGAGCTTTCTGTGCTTCTGAACCTCGCCCCACCGCCGGTGGTGCCGGGCACCGACGAGGTCATCGAAGATGTCGTCGCCTTCGCGCTGGAAAGGCATCTCGAGGACTTCCTCGTCACCAACTGGGCAAAGACCGATCTCGGCCGGGACTTCGACATCTACGCGGTCGACGGCGAAATCGTCGGACGTCAGTATCCCACAGACACCGGCCCAATCGACATTCTGGCGGTCAGCAAGGACGGTGCGACGCTCCTCGTGGTGGAACTCAAGCGCGGCCGGGCGAGCGATGCCGTGGTCGGTCAGATCCAACGATACATGGGCTACGTGGCGAGCGAAATCGCGAAGCCCGAGCAGTCGGTGAAGGGGTGCATCGTCGCCTACGAGGACGACGTGCGGATCCGGCGGGCGCTGACCGTGGCACGGGATATCGATTTCTTTCGCTACGCCGTGACCTTTCGCCTGTCCCCGGTCGCCATCCGCAAGGCATGAACACGGCCGCTCGCCCCGCCGCCCCGGTCAGACTTTCTCCATCATCCGCGCGCTAGGGTCGGTCATGATCTCGCGCCGGACCTTCTTGCAACTCGCCGCAGGCGCCGTCTTCTCGGCGGTGCCGATGACGGCTTATGCCGCCTGGATCGAGCCGCGCCACCGCCTCGTCGAAACGGCCTATCGGCTGACGCTGCCGCGCTGGAGCGCCGCCCACGGCGCGATGCGCATCGCCGTCGTCGCCGACATCCACGCCTGCGAGCCATGGATGCCGGTTGCCCGGATCGAAGAGATCGTCGCCGCCGCCAACGCCCTTGAACCGGACCTGACGCTGCTGCTCGGCGACTACGTCGCCGGCATGCGCCGCTTCAAGACCGCGGATGTGCCGATGTGGGACTGGGCGCAGGCCCTCGCCCGCCTCGAGGCGCCGCTCGGCGTTTTCGCCGTGCTCGGCAATCACGACTGGTACGAGGGCGGCGATCTCGTCCGCTTCACCATGGAGACGGCCGGGCTCGCGGTGCTGGAGAACGACGCCCTGCGGCTCGCGACGCCGTCCGGCGCCCCATTCTGGCTCGCCGGCCTCGGCGACCAGCTCGCCCACCGCCCCGGCGGCGGCCACGGCGTCGACGACCTGCCGGGGACGCTGGCGCAGATCGAGGGCGACGCGCCGGCGATCCTGATGGCCCACGAGCCCCATATTTTTCCCGAGGTGCCGGAGCGGGTCGACCTCACGCTCTGCGGCCACACCCACGGCGGCCAGATCAACCTGCCCTTCGTGCGCGGCCTAGCCCTGCGCTCGCGCGTCGAGCGGCGCTATCCCTACGGCCTGTTCCAGGAGGACGGGCGCAGCCTCGTCGTCTCCGGCGGCCTTGGCTGCTCGCTGGCGCCGGTCCGCTTCGCCCGGCCGCCGGAGATCGTGGTCGTCGACCTGGTGCCGGCTGCCGTTTCGTGACCGGCACCGCGAAGGAACGCCGTCCGGCGCCGACGATTCCGTCGCGTGGGCTGATGCGGGGCGCGTTCGGCGGATGACTCAGACGATGGATCGCCCGAAAGGAAAGCGAAAAAACCTCCCCGCCGGCCGGGCTGCATCCGGTCGGCGGGGAGGGTTCTCGCGTCGGGCTGCGGGAATGCCCGCGCCCGCCCCGTCAGTCGATGATCTCGACGACCTGACGGGTCTCGGCGTCGACGATGACGCGGTGCCCGTCGATGATGGTGTATTCATAGGCCGGATAGTCCGGAACCTGATAGACCACCACCGTGTCCGGCAGGGTCGAGCCGACCGTGACCTGCGTGGCCACCGGGGCGGGAGCCGCCGGCGGCGGGGCCTCGACCACGTACTGGCGCACCTCGGTCGGCGGCGCGATCACCGTGCCGACGATGGCGCCGGCGACACCGCCGACGGCGGCTCCGACCGGCCCGCCGACGACCGCACCGGTCACGGCGCCGCCCGCGGCTCCGGTGACGGTGCCTTCGGCGGCGAAAGCGGCGGGGGCGGCGAGCAGGGCCGCGACAGAAACGATCGCGATCATCTTGCGTTTCATTGGAAGTCTCCGTGATCCGTTGATCGGTTACGCGAAGATGAATTCCCGGTCACGTCATCGTGTTCCAAGGTCTTTTCGTGGCAACGCCCCGAAATCGCCGCGTTGCTGCAACGGGAGCGCGCAGGCAGCGCCCCGGCGCCGGCCCTCGCCCCCGCCATCCTCCGCTGCCGACCGGCAGACCCGCGGAATGGGGGCTTTTCCGCCCACGGCCGCAGGATTATAAGAGCGTCCATGTTGGAACCGTTCTGCCCGATCCTCGCCCCGATCGCCGCGACGACGCGGGGCTTCGCCGCCCTCGGCGACCACGAGCGTCTGCCCGGTCGCTTTCATGCCCGGCTCGCGGCGGTGGCCTCGCGCGGCTGACCGGCGCAGCCCGACCGCACCGACCGCCCGCAACGCCGCCTCGCCCTTCCGCCGCAGAGACGGCAAACCTTCCGGAAATGCCATGACCACCAAGCCCCGCACGCTCTACGACAAGATCTGGGACGACCACGTCGTCGAGACCGCCGAGGACGGCACCTCGCTGCTCTACATCGACCGCCACCTGATCCACGAGGTGACGAGCCCGCAGGCCTTCGAGGGCCTGCGCACCGCCGGCCGCAAGGTCCACCAGCCACAGAAGACGCTCGCGGTCGTCGACCACAACGTGCCGACCACCGACCGTTCCAAGCCGAACGAGGATCCCGAATCCGCCGCCCAGATCGCGGCGCTGGCCGAGAACACCCGTGAATTCGGCATCGAGTATTACGACGAGTTCGACGACCGCCAGGGCATCGTCCACGTCGTCGGCCCCGAGCAGGGCTTCACCCTGCCGGGCATGACCATCGTCTGCGGCGACAGCCACACCTCGACCCACGGCGCCTTCGGCGCGCTCGCCCACGGCATCGGCACCTCGGAGGTCGAGCACGTGCTCGCCACCCAGACGCTGATCCAGAAGAAGGCGAAGAACATGCTGGTCCGCGTCGACGGCCAGCTGCCGCCCGGCGTCACCGCCAAGGACATCATCCTCGCCATCATCGGCGAGATCGGCACCGCCGGCGGCACCGGCTACGTCATGGAATACGCCGGCGAGGCGATCCGGTCGCTGTCGATGGAAGGGCGGATGACCGTGTGCAACATGTCGATCGAGGGCGGCGCCCGCGCCGGCCTGATCGCGCCCGACGAGAAGACCTTCGCCTACATCATCGGCCGCCCGCGGGCGCCGCAGGGCGAGGCGCTGGAGCGCGCCCTCGCCTACTGGAAGACGCTGCACTCCGACGAGGGCGCCCGTTTCGACCGCGAGGTCCGGCTCGACGCCGCCGCGCTGCCGCCGATCGTCTCCTGGGGCTCATCGCCCGAGGACGTCGTCTCCGTCGCCGGCGTCGTGCCGAACCCGGACGACATCGCCGACGAGACCAAGCGCACCTCCAAGCGCCGGGCGCTCGACTACATGGGCCTCGTCCCGGGAACGAAGATCACCGACATCGCCCTCGACAAGATCTTCATCGGCTCGTGCACCAACGGCCGCATCGAGGACCTGCGCGCCGCCGCCGCCGTGGTCAAGGACCGCAAGGTCGCCGGCTCGATCAAGCTGGCGATGGTCGTGCCCGGCTCCGGCCTTGTCAAGGCGCAGGCCGAGGCCGAGGGCCTCGACAAGGTCTTCCTCGACGCCGGCTTCGAGTGGCGCGAGCCGGGCTGTTCGATGTGCCTCGCCATGAACCCGGACAAGCTCGCCCCGGGCGAGCGCTGCGCCTCGACCTCGAACCGCAATTTCGAGGGCCGTCAGGGCTTCAAGGGCCGCACCCACCTCGTCTCGCCGCAGATGGCCGCCGCCGCCGCCATCGCCGGCCACTTCGTCGACATCCGCGACTGGCGCTGACCCGGCGAGGGTCGACGGGCTCCAGCCCGGCCGGCCCGCCGCATCGACGAGCAACCGTCCAAGACCAAAGAAACGCCCGCTCCGATACCAACCGGGGCGGGCGTCCTCGTTTTCAGGCCGCGCTCGGAGGGCCGAGCAGCCGGCGCCGTGGTCACGACGAAAAGAGCGCCGGGCCAAGCCCGACGCTCCATCCGTTCCGTAGTCGCGCGAACGGCTCGTGATCAGTTGCCGTCTAGTTCGGGGCCGCAGGTGGCGGCCTGATAGTCCGGGGAATTCGGATCGCACTTCGAACTGTCGGGGCGGGCACCCGGGGTGACCTTGCTCTCACCGTCCATCATGCTGTCCGGCGAGGTCACGCTGCCGGTGGTGCCGTCGGTCATCGCGCCGCCGTTCGGCTCGGCCGCGTCCGGCGACTGCAGGAGCGTGTCGTTGGTCTGGTCCGGGCCGCCCGGGGCGACGCCGGCTTCCTGCGCCGAAGCGAACTGGACCGGGGCCAGCGCGAGGCCGGCGGTGGTGATGACGGTGGCGGCGAGAAGCTTGAAGTTCATGACGCTCTCCATGGTTTCGTTGGTCGAACGGCGGACGCGGCCGCACTTGTTCGGCGAGATCCGCCGCGTCTGCTGATCGGCGGCGTCCCATGACGAGGAGAACGTGAACCCTTCCCTGCGGTTCCGCGGGACCGCCAAGAGAATTTTTCGCGACCGAGGGAACAAGGGTTCTGTTCAACGGAGATGGACGGTCGAACATCGTACGGCCGCCCTCGTTGTCGTGGCGCTTTACGATCCGGCCCCGGAAGATGCTTTTCGCACGGGCGCCGTCACTTCCTTGCCGGCACCATGATCTGTCCATTGACCGTCACCGCCCCGCTCTCGGCCACCGCGATCTCCCACACGGCGGTCCCGTCAGGCTCGACCTGCGCCAGACCCTTGGCGAAGGTGAGGCCCATGGCGGCCTGGGCCGCCTGCGGATCGGTGGCGGCATGGTCCTGCATCAGCGCCATGATCTCGTCGAGGCCCGACAGTGAAACGGTGGCGGTGCCGGAGACGGCCGGCTCCGGCTCGGCCGGCACGACCGACATCGCGCCTTCGAACCGCGCCTCGTAGAGCGGCGAGGCGAGGCGGCTCGGGGCGAGCGTGAGGGTGAGGCCCGCGGCGGGATCGAGGATCCGCTCCGCCGCCGCCGCGAGCACCGCCTCGTCGACCGGCTCCGGCTTCGTCGGATCCATCGCGTCGATCACCATCGCCGCCGGCGCGGCGAGGTCGTGCCCGGTCACGGCCACGGCGAGGTCGAAGCCCTCCGGCAGCAACGCCGCGCTCCACGGCGGCATCGGCAGCGCCGGCAGAACCAGCTTCTCGGCGGCGAAGGCCAGTTCGTAGCGGCCCTCGGCGGCGATCCCCGTGGTCGCGACGGAGAAGGAGATCGGCCCGGCCGAGAAGGGGCCGGCCGGTGTCGTGACCGAGAGACGGGAAATCGCCCCCGAGGCGTCCATCTGGTCGAACAGCGGCAACGCCGCCCGGATCTTGTCCTTGAGTTCGGCTCCGGCCGCCGCATCGAGTCGCTCGCCGGCCTTCCGGGCGACGGCGAAGGCGAGGAGATCGCGCAGCCCGAGGCTGCGCAGGCCGTCGATCGCGGCCTCGGTCTCGATCCGGTCGGCGAGAGCTGTGAAGATCGTCGTCCCGCCCCTCGTCGCCGATTCCTTCAGCGTGTCGATGACGCTGGACGCGACGATGTCGATACTCCCGCCCGCCGCCGGCGTCGCGGTGATGGTCTCGCCGTCGTAGGTCATGCTGCCGAAGGCCGCCGTCTCGCCGTCGGTGGTGGTGAAGTGGAACTCGCCGCCCTTGCGCTCCATCCGCGAGAAATAGGCGAGAGCCGGGTCGAACACGCCCGTGACTTCGCCGAGGCCGAACCGGTAGTCGACGCTCTGCCGGCCTTGCGGCAGGTCGTATTCGGCCGAAACGGAGGGAAAGCCGACCCAGGTCATCGACCAGGTGCCGTCGTCGAGCGGCGCCGTCTCGAAGGAGAGCTCGCCGTCGAGACGGACGACGGAACCGGTGCCCTCGACCATCGCGCCGACGAGACGCTGGACGTCGATCGTGACCTTGTAGCTCTCGCCGCGCGGCACCACCGTCACGATGCCCTCCTCGACGGCCTCGCGGCCGACATAGGTCGAAAGGCTCGCCGCGAGGTCGCGGGCACCGTCCGCGGTGATCTCGGCGGCGCTGGCGGCGGGGGAGAGGGCGAGCAGGGCGGCGAAGGGGAAAAGGCCGGAACGGCGGGCCATCGATGATCTCCGGGAGGTCGTCGGATCTGCGACCCTTGCAGTAGACACCGCCGCGCGCCTGCACTTCAAGCGGGAAACCGGCCCTCGTCGCTCGGTGCTTTCCGGAGCTTTTCCAAAGAAGCGGCACCGGCCGGCCCTCGTCCGTGCTAAGCCGTTTCCCAACCGCGGCCGGCCACCCCGGTCGATCCGCAGCGGCACCGGCCGCCCGACAGCCGAAATCCGGTCGGTCCGGGCTGATGGTTCGCAGGCCGTCTCCCGGGCGGCCGCGAAGACCGGACATGGCCGCCGCGACCCTTGCCGACGCGACCCGATCCGACGGAAGCCGCATGACGACGCCGACCGCCTCGCCCCCGCCTGTGCTGCCATCTTCCGCACTCCCCTCGCCCGCGCTCGTCGTCCTCGGCCTCGCCCTGTCCGGGATCGCCGCGGGCATGGCCGCGTGGGCCGCCGGGGCCGGGGGCGTCGCGGGTCTCGCCTGGACCCTCGGCACGCTGCCGGTGCTGGCGCTGCTCGCCGCCGACATCGTCCGCAGCCTGTCGCGCGGCGACGTCGGCCTCGACCTCGTCGCCGCCCTGTCGATGACGGCGGCGCTGGCCTTCGGCGAACCGCTCGCCGCCAACGTCGTCGCGGTGATGTATGCCGGCGGCATCGGGCTCGAGAGCTACGCCCGCGGCCGGGCGACCCGCGAGATGACCGCGCTCTTGTCGCGGGTGCCGCGCTCGGCGCTGCGCCACGCCGGCGGCCGGCTGGAGGAGATCGCGATCGAGGCGATCGTCCCGGGCGACCGGCTCTACGTGCGCAAGGGCGACGTCGTCCCGACCGACGGACGCCTCGACGACGGCGCCGCCCTGCTCGACACCGCCGCCCTCACCGGAGAGAGCCGGCCGCGGCGCCTTTCCGCCGGCGCGGCGCTCTCCAGCGGGGCGACCAACCTCGGCGCCGCCTTCACCATGACGGCGACGCGGGCGGCGGCCGACAGCACCTATGCCGGCATCGTCCGCCTCGTCGAGAAAGCCCGCGACAGCAAGGCGCCGGTGGTCCGCCTCGCCGACCGCCTCGCGGTCTGGTTCCTGCTGTTCACGCTCGCCCTCGCCGGCCTCGCCTGGGGCCTCACCGGCGACCGCATGCGCGCCCTCGCCGTGCTGGTGGTGGCGACGCCCTGCCCGCTGATCCTCGCCCTGCCGATCGCGATCATCTCCGGCATCTCGCGGGCCGCCGGCCGCGGCGTGCTGATCAAGCACGCCGGCGCCCTCGAAGGCCTGTCGCGGCTGCACACGGCGATCTTCGACAAGACCGGCACGCTGACCCACGGCCGCGTCGACGTCGACGCCATCCGCACGGCGGACGGCTTCGCCGCGGACGAGGTGCTGCGCCTCGCCGCCTCGCTGGAACAGGCCTCCGCCCACGTTCTCGCCCGCGCCGTGGTCGAGGGCGCCCGCCGCCGCGGCCTGGCGCTGGCGACGCCGACCGACGTCCACGAGGACGCCGGCGCCGGGCTTTCCGGCGGGGTCGGCGGCCGGCGGGTCGCCCTGGGCAGCCGGGCCTATCTGGAAGCGGCCGGCGTCGCCCTGCCCGGCGAAGACCCGGGCGACGGCGCCAGGGCCGTCGTCGCCGTCGCCGTCGACGGCCGCTACGCCGGCGTCCTCGTCCTCGCCGATCCGCTGCGCTTCGACGCCGAGGCGACGCTCGAGCGGCTGCGGCGCGGCGGCATCCGCCGCATCGTGCTCGCCTCGGGCGACGCGGTGGCGGTGGTGGAGGATCTCGGCGCCCGGCTCCGGCTCGAAGCCGTCCACGGCGCGATGACACCGGCGGACAAGCTCGCGCTGGTCGTCGCCGAAAAGGCCCACGGC
This sequence comes from uncultured Alphaproteobacteria bacterium, assembly GCA_937900425.1. Classification (GTDB taxonomy): domain Bacteria; phylum Pseudomonadota; class Alphaproteobacteria; order Rhizobiales; family Pleomorphomonadaceae; genus CALCDT01. The sequence continues at coordinate 12,459 of CALCDT010000223.1, forward strand.
CCGGTGATGATGGTCGGCGACGGCGTCAACGACGCCCCCGCCCTCGCCGCCGCCGACGTCGGCGTCGCCCTCGGCGCCGCCGGCACCGCCGCCTCGGCCGAGACCGCGGACGTCGTGCTGCTCGTCGACGAACTCGCCCGTCTCGCCGAGGCCCTCGCCATCGCCCGGCGGGCGCGGCGGATCGCGCTGCAGAGCGTCGCCGCCGGCCTCGGCCTCTCGGTCGTCGCCATGGTCGCCGCCGCCTTCGGCCATCTGACCCCGGTCGCCGGCGCCCTGCTGCAGGAGGCGATCGACGTCGCCGTCATCGTCAACGCGCTCCGGGTGCTGCGCCCGGGCCGCGAGGAACGGCGCCTCGCGGGATGACGTCCCCGGACGACCGGCTTCGGAAGCCCGGTTTCAGGCGCCCGGTCACTCGGCCAGTTCCGGCAGGTCGCGGAAGAGGTCCAGCGCCTCCGGATTGGCCAGCGCCTCCTTGTTCTTCACCGCGCGGCCGTGCACGACGTCGCGCACGGCGAGTTCGGTGATCTTTCCGGACTTGGTGCGCGGGATG
>CALCDT010000224.1 GCA_937900425.1 uncultured Alphaproteobacteria bacterium
TGGGCATCTCGACCTACCAGTCCTATTGCGGCGCCCAGATCTTCGACGCGGTCGGCCTCTCCTCGCAGTTCGTCGACCAGTATTTCTTCGGCACCGCGACCACCATCGAGGGCGTCGGCATCGAGGCGATCGCGGCCGAGGCGCTGGCGCGCCACGCGAGCGCCTTCGGCTCCGACCCGGTGCTGGCCCGCTCGCTCGAGGTCGGCGGCGAATACGCCTACCGCCAGCGCGGCGAGAACCACGCCTGGACCCCGGACAACATCGCCAGCCTCCAGCACGCGGTTCGCGCCAACCTTCCGGAGAAGTATCTGGAGTTCGCCCGCTCGGCCAACGAGGAGGTCGGCCGATTCACCGTGCGCGGCCAGTTCCGCATCAAGAGCGCGGCCGAGATGGGCCGGGCGCCGGTCGCCCTCGACGAGGTCGAGCCGGCCTCCGCGATCGTCAAGCGCTTCTCCACCGGCGCCATGTCCTTCGGCTCGATCAGCCGCGAGGCCCACGAGACGCTGGCCGTCGCCATGAACCGGATCGGCGGCAAGTCGAACACCGGCGAGGGCGGCGAGGAGAAGGAACGCTTCGTGCGCATGCCGAACGGCGACAGCCGCCGCTCGGCCATCAAGCAGGTCGCCTCCGGCCGCTTCGGCGTCACCGCGCATTACCTCGTCAACGCCGACATGATGCAGATCAAGGTCGCCCAGGGCGCCAAGCCCGGCGAGGGCGGCCAGCTGCCCGGCCACAAGGTCGACGCGGTCATCGCTAAGGTCCGCCACTCGACCCCGGGCGTCGGCCTGATCTCGCCGCCGCCGCATCACGACATCTATTCGATCGAGGATCTCGCCCAGCTGATCTTCGACCTCAAGAACGTCAACCCGGCGGCCGACGTCTCGGTCAAGCTCGTCTCGGAAGTCGGCGTCGGCACGGTCGCCGCCGGCGTCGCCAAGGCGCGCGCCGATCACATTACCATCTCCGGCTACGACGGCGGCACCGGCGCCTCGCCGCTGACCTCGCTCAAGCACGCCGGCAGCCCGTGGGAGATGGGCCTCGCCGAGACCCACCAGACCCTGGTGCTCAACGGCCTGCGCAGCCGCGTCTGCCTCCAGGTCGACGGCGGCCTCAGGACCGGCCGCGACGTCGTCATCGGCGCCCTGCTCGGTGCCGACGACTTCGGCTTCGCCACCGCGCCGCTGGTCGCCGCCGGCTGCCTGATCATGCGCAAGTGCCACCTCAACACCTGCCCCGTCGGCATCGCCACCCAGGACCCGGTGCTGCGCAAGCGGTTCAAGGGCGCGCCGGAGCACGTCATCAACTACTTCTTCTTCATCGCCGAGGAAGTGCGCTCGCTGATGGCCGAGATGGGTTATCGCAGCTTCGACGAGATGGTCGGCCAGTCCGACATGCTGGCCCACGCCCCGACCGGCGGCCACGCCAAGGCGGCCGGCCTCGACTTCTCGAAGGTCTTCTTCAAGCCGCAGGCCGAGGCGAGCGCGATCCACTGGACCGAGCGCCAGAAGCATCCGATCGACGACGTGCTCGACCGCACGCTGATCGAGAAGGCCGCCCCGGCACTGGAGCGGGCCGAGAAGGTCACGATCGAAACCTCGATCCGCAGCGTCGACCGCACCGCCGGCGCCATGCTGTCGGGCGAGGTCGCCAAGCGCTATGGCGCCGAGGGCCTCGACGAGGACACCATCCACATCACGGTGACCGGCACCGCCGGCCAGGCCTTCGGCGCCTTCCTCGCCGGCGGCGTCACCATGGACCTCGTCGGTGAAGGCAACGACTACGTCGGCAAGGGCCTCTCGGGCGGCCGCATCATCGTCCGTCCGCCGGAAGGCGCGCGCATCGTGCCGGAGAAGTCGATCATCGTCGGCAACACCGTGCTCTACGGCGCGACCTCCGGCGAGGCCTATTTCCGCGGCGTCGCCGGCGAGCGTTTCGCCGTGCGCAACTCCGGCGCGGTCACCGTCGTCGAAGGCTGCGGCGACCACGGCTGCGAATACATGACCGGTGGCCTCGTCGCCGTGCTCGGCCAGACCGGGCGCAACTTCGCGGCCGGCATGTCGGGCGGCGTCGCCTACGTGCTCGACGAGGACGGCACCTTCAAGAAGCGCTGCAACATGGCGATGGTCGATCTCGAGCCGGTGCCGGAGGAGGACGAGCTTCTCGAAAAGCTCCACCACCACGGTGGCGACCTGATGTTCAAGGGCCGCGTCGACGTCGACAGCGACATGACCCGCCACGACGACGAACGCCTGCGCGCCCTGATCCAGTCCCATCTCCGCTACACCGGCTCGACCCGGGCCAAGGAGATCCTGGAGCACTGGGAGCGGTTCCGGCCGATGTTCGTGAAGGTGATGCCGGTCGAATACCGCCGGGCGCTGCGCGAAATGGAGCGCATGCGGATGGGCATGGCGGCGGAGTGAGCGGCCGGCGGCCGCGGCCACGGGCGACCCGCCCCGGCGTGACCCTCTCGCGACCCTCGCCCTGAACGGGCGGCGGAGCGGGGCACGCGGGGCCGGAGCCGCCCGGCCGGCGGAAGACGCGGTCGGTTGAAGCGGATTGGGATGAGGACGGGAACGATATGGGCAAGGTGACAGGTTTCCTCGAGATCGACCGGCAGGAACAGAAATACCAGCCGGCGTCCGACCGTATCCGCCACTACCGAGAGTTCACCATTCCGCTGTCGACGGAAGAGGTGCAGCGCCAGGCCGCGCGCTGCATGGACTGCGGCATCCCCTACTGCCACGGCCCGACCGGCTGCCCGGTCCACAACCAGATCCCGGACTGGAACGACCTCGTCTATTCCGGCGACTGGGAGGAGGCCGCCCGCAATCTCCACTCGACCAACAACTTCCCCGAATTCACCGGCCGCATCTGCCCGGCGCCCTGCGAGGAGGCCTGCACCCTCAACCTCGAGGACGTGCCGGTCACCATCAAGACCGTCGAGCAGGCGATCGCCGACAAGGCCTGGGACAACGGCTGGATCACCCCGCAGATCGCCGCCCGCAAGACCGGCAAGCGCGTCGCCGTGATCGGCTCCGGCCCGGCCGGCCTCGCCGCCGCCCAGCAACTCGCCCGCGCCGGCCACGAGGTCCACGTCTACGAGCGCGAGCCCAAGGCCGGCGGCCTGATGCGCTACGGCATCCCCGACTTCAAGATGGAGAAGCACTACATCGACCGCCGCGTGAACCAGATGACCGCGGAAGGCGTGCAGTTCCACTACGGCGTCGACGTCGGCGTGACGACGCCGCTGTCCGACCTCGTCGACGGCCACGACGCCGTCCTCGTCTGCGTCGGCGCCGAGAAGCCGCGCGATCCGGGCATGTCGGGCACCGACCTGCTCGGCTGCCACTACGCCATGCCCTTCCTCGTCCAGCAGAACCGCCGCGTCGGCGGCGAGGACGTCTCCGGCGAGGAGCCGATCCTCGCCACCGCCAAGCACGTCGTCGTCATCGGCGGCGGCGACACGGCCTCGGACTGCGTCGGCACCTCGTTCCGCCAGGGCGCCATCCGCGTCACCCAGATGGACATCCGCCCGATGCCGCCGGTGCGCGAGGACAAGCTGTCGGTGTGGCCCTACTGGCCGACCAAGTTCCGCACCTCGTCCTCCCAGGCCGAAGGCGTCGAGCGCGAGTTCCAGGCCGCCACCCTCGGCGTCATTGGCAACGCCAAGGGCAAGGCCACCGGCGTCAAGTGCGCCCGGGTCGACGAGAAGCGCCGCCCGATCGAGGGCTCCGAATTCGTGATCCCCGCCGACCTCGTGCTGATGGCGATCGGCTTCTCCGGCCCGCGCGAGGACACCTTCCTCGCCGAGGTCGGCCCGCTGATGGTGCGCGACAAGCGCGGCAACGTCTCGGCCAACACCGACGACTACAAGACCTCGATCGACAAGGTCTTCGCCGCCGGCGACGTCCGCCGCGGCCAGTCGCTGGTGGTCTGGGCGATCCGCGAGGGCCGTCAGGCCGCCCGCTCGGTCGACGCCTGGCTGATGGGCTCCTCCGACCTGCCGCTCTGAGCCTCCGGCACCCGTTTGCCGACCCCTTTCGCCGGCCCCATCTTGCCGGCCCCATCTTGCAGGCAAGTCCGCGGCCGGCTCCGGCCGGGGACGCCGGATCGTCCGCGCCGCGGCGCGGACGGCGCAGCCTTTCCCGCCCGAGGACCGTTCCCGATGCACTGGGTCTATCTCGCCGCCGCCGCCTTCTTCGAGATCGTCTTCGCCATGGGCATGAAATACGCCGAGGGCTTCACCCGGCCGCTGCCGTCGGCGGTGACCATCGCCGCCGCCCTGCTCAGCGTCGGCCTCCTCACCATGGCGCTCAAGACCATGCCGGTCAGCGTCGCCTATCCGATGTGGACGGCGATCGGCACGCTCGGCACGGTGATCCTCGGCGCGGTGATGCTCGGCGAATCCTTCACCGTCCTCAAGGTGCTCTCGGCCCTCGCCATCGTCGGCGGCGTCGCCGGCCTCAAGGTCTCGATGTCCTGAGCAAGTCTGGCGGCGCGACGGACGCTTACAGCGAATCCGGCGGCAGCGGCGGCGCCTCGTTCATCAGGAGGATGCTGATGCGGCGGTTGGCGGCGAGGAAGGGGTCGTTGGGAAACAGCGGCTCGCTGTCGGCCTTGCCGACCACGGCGAAGAAGCGGTCGTCGGCGACGCCGAATTCGGCGAGGATCGCGCGCGTCGCCGCGGCGCGGCCGGAGGAGAGGTCCCAGGTCGAGCGGTCCGGCGGCGCGTCCGGCCGGCCCGCCGAGGTGTGGCCGGTGATCTGGACGCGGTTCGGCAGCCGGCGCAGCACCGGCGCCATCGTTTCCAGCAGCCGGCGCGTCGTCTCGTAGGGAATGGCCGACCCCTCGGCGAACATCGAGCGGCCGTCCTGGTCGATCAACTGGATGTCGAGCCCCTCCTCGGTCACCTCCATCAGCACCTGCTTGGAAATCTCGGCGATCTCCGGCATGTCCTGCCACGCCTGACGCAGCGAGGTGGCGGCGAGGGCGAAGGCCCGGCTGTTGGCGAGGTCGTTGCTCTCGGCGGTGGCGTCGTTGGATTCCTTGGCGTTCCGGCCGCGCCGGTTCTTGACCTCCTCCTCGATCTCCTCCTCGGTGGTGTCGGGGATCTGGGTGACCTGGCGCATGTACTCGCGCGAGGGGATGCCGTCGATCTCGATCATGCCGGCCAGCCGGCGCTCGGTGGTGGCACCGAAGGCCTCGCGCATCGAGCCGGCGACGATCTCCATCTTCTTCTGGTCCTGGACCGAGAAGGAGATGATCAGCACGAAGAAGCAGACGAGCAGCGACATCAGGTCGGCGAAGGTGACCAGCCACTCCGGGGCGCCGCCGCCCCCGCCTTCCTTCTTGCGGGCCATGGTTCAGCCCCTCCCCGCGCCGCGCGTTTCGGCCATCACGCCGCCTCCTGCTCCAGCGCCGCACGCTGCTTGTCCGGCAGGTAGGAGATCAGCATCTCGCGGATGAGGTTCGGGCTCTTGGAATTTCGGATCTGGACGATGCCGTCGATGATCAGGGTCTGGTTGACCTCCTCGACGCCGAGCTTGGCGTTGAGCTTCTCGAACACCGGAAGGCAGATCACGTTGGCGATCAGCGCGCCGTAGAGCGTGGTCAGCAGCGCGACCGCCATGGCCGGGCCGATCTTGGACGGATCGTCCATCTGCTGCAGCATCTGGACGAGGCCGACGAGCGTGCCGATCATGCCGAAGGCCGGAGCGGAGTCGCCCATCGCCTTGTAGATGCGCGCGCCTTCGGTCAGCCGCTCCAGATACAGGTCGCGCTCGCGCTCCATGGTTTCCTGGATGAAGGCCGGGTCGTAGCCGTCGGCCACCATCTGCTTGCCCTTGGCGAGAAAGGGATCGGAGATCTCGTAGGTCTCGAGACCGAGCGGTCCCTGCTTGCGCACGATCTCGGCCATTTCGGTGATGCTCTCGATCAGTTCGCGCGGGGTCACCTTGTTCTGCGAGAAGGCGACCTTGGAGCCGATCGTCAGCGCCGAGAGCAGTCCGTTCAACGGGAAGCGGACGATGACCACCGCGATGCCGCCGCCGACCACGATGGCGATCGAGGGCACGTCGATGAAGGCGCCGATCGTGCCGCCGAGGAAGATGGCCCAGATCGTCACGGCGAAGGCCATCACGATGCCGATGATCGTCGCGAAATCCATCTGCGGCAGACCCCTCGCCTCTTCACCCGGCGCGTCGAAAACTCGAGCGGAGTGTGCCAGCGCAGGGCTAACCATTCGCTAACGGCCTCTGGCGATCCCGGGAGAAAATCCCGTGGAGCCGGTGGTTTAAGCGGGTGTTAACCATGTCTCTTCATAAGCTGTTCACGCTCGGTGTCCCGTGCGTCCGAAACGCCCGGCCCCGGACCCGCCGGGCGAAAGGTTCCCCGTCCGCCGAAGAGCCCGAGCCAAGGCCGCCGATGCCCCGCCTCTTCCTCCTCACCGCGTCCCGGCTCGCCCTCGTCGCGGTCGTCGCCGGTCTCGCCTGCGGCAGACCGGCGGCGGCCCAGAGCGCAGCTCCCCCCGGCGCGGACGACACCGCCGCAGGGGCAGACGCAGCTGCCATCGATCCGACCGCTCCCGCTCGCCCGCTCACCACCGCCGGCGGCTATCCCGCCCTTCGCCCCGCCCTCGACGGCGGCCTCAACTCCGTCGTCCGGCCGATGCAGAGCGCCCTCGCCCCGGCGCGCCCGGCCCTGCCCCTGCGCTCCGGGCCGGCCGAAGACCCCGAGCAGCCCCAGGGCCTTCGCGCCGGGAATTTCCTGCTGCTGCCCTCGATCCACGCCGGCGGCGGCGCCACCACCAACGCCGCCGGCACCGCCCGCGGCGAAGGCTCCGGCTTCCTGACGACCGACGGCGAACTGCTGCTGCGCCACGAAGGCGACATCACCCGCACCGACCTCTCGCTCAAGGGCAGCTACACCGGCTATCTCGACGGCGACACCGAAAGCGACCCGACCTTCAGCGCCGCCGCCACCAGCCGCGTCGACCTCACCGAAACCGACCGCGTCGATCTCGGCCTCGGCTATTCCTTCGCCCGGGAAGAGGCGTCGAGCGCCGAGACCGGGGGATCGAGCGAGCGCCCGGCCGTCGAAGTGTTCAGCGCCGACGTCGGCTACACCCGCAGCGCCGGCCTGATCGGCCTCGCCCTCAAGGGCTCGACCGACCGCACCGCCTACGGCAGGGCCGAGGGCACCAACTCCTCCGACCGCACCAACACCGCCTTCGCCGGCACCCTGCGGCTCTCCTATGACACCGGGGCGATCGTCTCGCCCTTCGTGGAAGGCGGCGGCTTCGGCCGCGTGATGGACCGCGCCCGCGACGCCGAGGGCTATCGCCGCTCCAGTCTCGGCTGGGAACTCAAGGGCGGCCTCGCCGTGACCGGCGAGACCCTGACCGGCGAGATCGCCGTCGGCTACGCCCGCGAGGAGTTCGACGACGCCCGGCTCGCCGCCATGGACGGCCTCGTCGTCGACGGCTCTCTCGCCTATGCGGCGAGCGAACTCACCACCATCGGCCTCGACGTCGCCACGAGCTTCTCGCCGACCCGCCTCGCCGGCGCCTCGGGCTTCGTCACCACCTCCGCCGACGCCTCGCTCACCCACGAGCTGTTCGAGACCGTCGAGCTCAGCCTCGGCGGCGGCGTCGGCCGCGACGACTACGCCGGCCTCTCGCGCAGCGTCACCACCTATACGGTGCGGGCCGGGCTCGACTGGCGCCTGCGCCGCGATCTCACCTTCACCCTCGACGCCTCCCACGCCTACACCGACAGTTCGGTCGCCGGCGACGACAGCCGCGAGAGCCGGATCGAGGCCGGGCTGACCTATCGGCCCTGAGCGGTCATGAAAAAGGGCGGCGGACCGACGTCCGCCGCCCGATGCGACCGGCGAGGGCAGTGTCGCGTCAGCCCTCGAGCACGGTGCCGAGTTCGCGCGCGATGTCGGGATGGATGTCGGTGCGATCCATCGCGTAGGCGATGTTGGCCTTGAGGAAGCCGAGCTTGGTGCCGGTGTCGTAGGTGGTGCCGCGGAAACGCACGCCGACGAAGGGCGAGGTCTCCATCAGCCGCAGCATCGAATCGGTCAGCTGGATCTCGTTGCCGGCGCCGCGCTCCTGGGTCGAGAGCAGGTCGAAGATCTCCGGATTGAGGATGTAGCGGCCGGAGATGAAGAGGTTCGACGGCGGGTTCTTCGGCTTCTCGATCATCGCCGTCACCTCGAAGGTGTCCTCCGCCAGCGTCTTGCCGACGCCGATGATGCCATACTGGTGGGCCATCGCCGGGTCGCATTCCTCGACCGAGATGACGTTGGCGCCAGTCTGGTCGTAGGCGTCGACCATGCTCTTCAGGCAGGGCACGTCGTGCTTCATCAGCATGTCGGGCAGCAGCACCGCGAAGGGCTCGTCGCCGACGATGTCGCGGGCGCACCAGACCGCGTGGCCGAGGCCGAGCGGGGCCTGCTGGCGGGTGAAGCTCACGGAGCCGGCGACCGGAAGGTCGCGCTTCAGCGTTTCCAGCGCCTCGGTCTTCGCCCGGGCCTCGAGGGTCTGCTCGAGTTCGTAGGCGACGTCGAAGTGGTCCTCGATCACCGCCTTGCCGCGACCGGTGACGAAGATGAAATGCTCGATGCCGGCCGCCTTGGCCTCGTCGACGACATATTGCAGGGCGGGCCGGTCGACGATCGTCATCATTTCCTTCGGCACCGCCTTGGTGGCGGGAAGGAAACGGGTGCCGAGACCGGCGACGGGAAAGACGGCCTTTCTGATCTTCTTGCTCACGCCTTGCTCCTCAAGTCACGATGGTAACGATGGACGGGACAATGGCCGCGGATCGCGTTGCGCGCCCGCTCGGTGTCGGCTCTGCGCGCTCGTCGCGCGCAGCGGGTCGGTCGACGTCGCTCGAGGACATCCCCTGCCTCCTCACCCCCGCGACGTCGAAATCTGCGGCGCCCGCTCGCCGCGGATCCCGTTTAATCACGCCGGTGCAGCGAAGATCAACCGTGACGCGGGGCGCGCAGGCGCCGCGCGAAAGCGATTTCCTCATGAGTGCCGCTTGCTCTACCATGGCCCCCGGCCGCGGAGGAGTTGGGAAAACGAAGCATGCCCGAAAAGGATCCGCCATTCGTTCACAGCCGGTTAACCACGATGGGCTTCACTTGGGGCTCGATACGAGCCCGCCCGTCCGCCGCAAGGTCGGCCGGCGCCGGCCGCCACCGGCCGTTCCGGTCCGCGCCCTGCGCGCCCGGCGCGGCGAACGCCGCCACCGATCCGACAGGCTGATCATGACGCTGTTCCGTTCCCTCGCGAAACTCGCTCTCGTCGGCGCCCTCGGCCTTCCCGCTTCGGCCTGCATGGCCGTCGACATGCCGATGGGCTTCGCCGCCCCGGAGACCACCGCATCGGTCCGCCCGCTCGCCGACGAGCCGGTGCCGCCGGCCTTCGCCGCCTTCGTGCGCAATCTCTGGCCGGAAGCCCAGGCCCGCGGCGTGTCGCGCCGGGTGTTCGATGCCGCCTTCGCCGGCGTCACCCCCGACGACGACGTCATCGCCAAGGCCACCCGGCAGCCCGAGTTCCACAAGCCGATCTGGGATTATCTCGACGGCGCGGTGTCCGACACCCGCATGGAGAACGGCAAGGCGATGCTGGTCCAGCACGCCCGCCTGCTCGACCGCATCGAGGCGACCTACGGCGTGCCGCGCCAGTATGTCATCGCGGTCTGGGGTATGGAGAGCTCCTACGGAGCGGTGCTGCAGAACCCGAAGATCGTCAAGGACAACATCCGCTCGCTGGCCACCCTCGCCTACGCCGGCGGCAAGCGCGCCAAATACGGCCGCACCCAGCTGCTCGCCTCGCTGCACATCCTCGAACGCGGCGACGTCGACCCGCGCCACATGACCGGCTCGTGGGCCGGCGCCATGGGCCACACCCAGTTCATCCCGACCACCTACGAGGCCTACGCGGTCGACTTCGACGGCGACGGCAGGCGCAACATCTGGACCTCGATCCCCGACGCCCTCGCCTCGACCGCCAACTACCTCGCCAAGATGGGCTGGCGCACCGGCGAGACCTGGGGCTACGAAGTCGCCCTTCCGCGCGGCTTCGACTTCCACAAGGTCGGCCGCAGCATGACCGTCGCCGAATGGCAGGCGCTCGGCGTGCGCCGGGCCGCCGGCGCGCCCTTCCCGCGGCCCGGCGACGAGGCCCAGCTGCTCCTGCCCGGCGGCTCCGCCGGCCCGGCCTTCCTGACGCTGAAGAACTTCAAGGTGATCCGGCGCTACAACAACGCCGTCGCCTACGCCCTCGGCGTCGGTCACCTCGGCGACCGCCTGATCGGCGGCGGCCCCTTCCTCGCCGCCTGGCCGCGCGACAGCCGCGCCCTCGACGCCGACGAGCGTCGCGAGATCCAGGCCCGCCTCAACGCCAAGGGCTTCCACGTCGGCGAGGTCGACGGCAAGATCGGCGGCGGCACCATCGACGGCATCAAGGCCTATCAGATGGCGATGGGCCTCGTTCCCGACGGCTATCCGAGCGACGAGCTGCTGAAGCACCTGCGCCGCTGACGGCGGCAGCTCCCGCAAGCTTGGGCCGCCGCGACGGGGCGGCCCCGGGGACGACCGCACCCGGCCCATCGCCCCGGACAGGACCCATGCTGCGCGCCCTCGCCCTCATCCTGCTGCTCGCCGCCGCGTCCGGGGCACCGGCCGTCGCCGCGCAGCCGGCCGCCCCGCTCCCG
>CALCDT010000225.1 GCA_937900425.1 uncultured Alphaproteobacteria bacterium
CGACGGGCTGGTGGCGGCGGCCACGCTGGCGACCGTCGCGCTGCCGGCGGGCCGGCTGCCGCACGCGCCGGACCCCGACTTCAACCCCCGTGCCCTGACGGAGGCGCAGGAGGCGGCGGCCGGGGCGCTGCGGGCCTCGGTCGGCGCCGGCTTCTCCGTCACCCTGCTCGACGGTGTCACCGGCGCCGGCAAGACCGACGTCTACATGGAGGCGGTGGCCGAGGCGCTGCGGCGGGACCGGCAGGCGCTGGTGCTGGTGCCCGAAATCGCCCTGACGAGGGATTTTCTCGAGAAATTCTCGACCCGCTTCGGCGCCAACCCGTCCGAATGGCACTCCGACGTGCCGGCGAAGCAGCGCATGCGGCTGTGGCGCGCCGTGACGACCGGCGAGGCCCGCGTCGTCGTCGGCGCCCGCTCGGCGCTGTTCCTGCCGTTCCGTGACCTCGGCCTCGTCGTCGTCGACGAGGAGCACGACCCGGCCTACAAGCAGGAGGAGCACGCCACCTACCACGCCCGCGACATGGCGGTGGTGCGCGCCCGGCTCGAAGGCGTGCCGGCGGTGCTGGCCTCGGCGACGCCGTCGCTGGAGACCCGCTGGAACGTCGAGCGCGGCCGCTATCGCCGCCTCGCCCTGCCGACCCGGGCGACCGGCGCCTCGCTGCCCGAACTCGCCGTCATCGACATGCGCAAGGCGGGGCCGGACAAGGGCCGCTTCCTCGCGCCGGGGCTCGTCGCCGCGATGCGGGCGGTGAAGGAGCGCGGCCAGCAGTCGCTGCTGTTCCTCAACCGCCGCGGCTTCGCGCCGCTGACCCTCTGCCGGGCCTGCGGCCACCGCTTCCAGTGCGAGAATTGCTCGGCCTGGCTGGTCGAACACCGCTTCCGCGGCACGCTCAACTGCCACCACTGCGGCTTCACCATGCCGAAACCGGAGAGCTGCCCGTCCTGCGGCACGCTCGACAGCCTCGTCGCCTGCGGGCCGGGGGTCGAGCGGATCGCCGAGGAGGTGGCGGCGGTGATGCCGGAGGCGCGCAGCGTGGTGCTCTCCTCCGACATCCTCGGCGGGGTGCAGCGGCTGCGGGCCGAACTCGCCGCGGTGGCGCGGGGCGATTGCGACGTCGTCATCGGCACCCAGCTCGTCGCCAAGGGCCACACCTTTCCCCGGCTCGCCCTGGTCGGCGTGGTCGACGCCGATCTCGGGCTCGCCCACGGCGACCCGCGCGCGGCCGAGCGCACCTTCCAGCTCCTCGTCCAGGTGACCGGGCGCGCGGGCCGGCTCGGCGGGGCCGACGCTCCCTCGGGCATGGGCATCCTCCAGACCTACGCCCCGGAGCATCCGGTGATGGCGGCGCTGGTCTCGGGCGACGCCGAGCGGTTCTACGTCACCGAGATGGACGAGCGGCGGGCGGCCGGAATGCCCCCCTTCGGCCGGCTCGCCGCCCTCGTCGTCTCGGCGGCGGAGCGGCGCGAGGCGGAAGACCATGCCCGGGCGCTGGCGCGGGCGGCGCCGGCGAGCGAGGGCGTCGAGGTGCTCGGCCCGGCCGACGCGCCGCTCGCCCTGGTGCGCGGCCGCCACCGGCTGCGCCTGCTGGTTCACGCCGACCGCGGCGTCGATCTTTCGGCCTGGTGCCGGGCGTGGCTCGATGCCGCACCGCGCCCGCGCGGCTCGGTCCAGGTCGTCGTCGACATCGATCCGCAGAGTTTTCTCTGACGAAGGCCGTCGCCGGGCGTCGCCGGCCATCCTCGCCGCCGCGGAGAAAGCGCTGTTCCCGATCGGTCCGCGGCGGGCGCGGCGGGGGCGGGAATCCTCGCTGCACCGCGGAAACCTTCGACGCGTCGCGGCAGGCCGGCGCGGCGGCGCGGCGCCGTCCGCCGGTCGCGGCCCCCGCGAAGGGGGGTGTTCCGGACGATCGGGGATGGAGGCGAGGCGGGCGGAAATGGCTCTAATCCGCCGGATCGGGCCGGCGGCCGTCGTTGTTGCGCGGGCCGGAGCCATGTGCTAGACGAAGCCGAATTCCGGGAGAGCGGTGCTGGACCTCCCCGGTTCCGAAATAAATCATTCAGTCTTTTCAAATACATGGCCGAAAGGCCGGATTTGGGCTGAAAGCTGGAGAGGCATCGTTTCCCGTGAGCGAGACAACTGACGCCGTATCCGGAGTAGCGGAGCGCTACGCCACCGCTCTCTTCGATCTCGCCCTGGAATCGGATTCGCTCGACGCCGTTTCCGCCGACATCGGCCGCTTCGAGGCGATGCTCGCCGACAGCGACGATCTCGCCCGTCTGATCCGCTCGCCGATCTTCAGCGCCGACGACCAGCTCAGGGCGGTCTCGGCGCTGCTCGACCGCGCCGGGCTCGGCGGCCTCGTCGCCAACATCGTCAAGCTCGCCGCGCGCAACCGCCGGCTCTTCGCCGTTCCCGCGATCTTCAAGGGCTACCGGGCCCTGCTCGCCGCCCATCGCGGCGAGACGACGGCCGAGGTCACCTCGGCCGCGCCGCTCGGCGAGGCGCAGATGGCGGAGCTCAAGGACACCCTTTCCGCGATGGCCGGCAAGTCGGTCGTCATCAACGCGAGTGTCGACCCGTCGCTCATCGGCGGCCTCGTCGTCCGGCTCGGCAGCCGGATGATCGACAGCTCGATCAAAACCAAGCTCAACGCGCTCAAGATAGCCCTGAAAGAGGTCGGCTGATGGACATCCGCGCCGCGGAAATTTCCGCAATCCTCAAGGAGCAGATCAAGAACTTCGGCCAGGAAGCCGAGGTTTCCGAGGTCGGCCAGGTTCTTTCCGTCGGTGACGGCATCGCCCGCGTCTACGGGCTCGACAACGTCCAGGCGGGCGAGATGGTCGAGTTCCCGGGCGGCATCCGCGGCATGGCGCTGAACCTCGAGGTCGACAACGTCGGCGTCGTGGTGTTCGGCTCCGACCGCGACATCAAGGAAGGCGACACCGTCAAGCGCACCGGCTCGATCGTGGACGTGCCGGTCGGCAAGGGCCTGCTCGGCCGCGTCGTCGACGGTCTCGGCAACCCGATCGACGGCAAGGGCCCGATCGACTACGCCGAGCGTCGCCGCGTCGACGTCAAGGCGCCGGGCATCATTCCGCGCAAGTCGGT
>CALCDT010000226.1 GCA_937900425.1 uncultured Alphaproteobacteria bacterium
CGGCGCGCTGGAAGCGGGCGGCGAACCGCACGGTGCCGGTGAAATAGGCGGCCGGCGCCTCGGTCGGCGGCGTCGCGTCCCTGCGCAGGATCTCCACCATCAGGTCTCCCTCCGGGCGCTGCGCCCTGTCTCTCGCCCTACCCCGTCGACTCCCGACACGTCGCCGCCACGCCGACGCCGGCGAATGCCGCCCGCCGCGGCCGGGCTCAGGCTCTGCCGATGTCGGCGAGGGCGAACGGCGTCGTCTGGTAGGTCTCGTTGATCCAGTTCGCGAACAGGAGGTGGCCGTGGGCGCGCCACTGGTTCTCCGGCTGCCGGCTCGGATCGTCGTCCGGGAAATAGTTCACCGGCAGCTCGATCTGGCCGCCCGCGGCGAGGTCGCGCGCATATTCGTCAGCGAGCGTCCGCGTATCGTATTCGAGGTGGTTGAAGATGTGCAGCATCCGCCGGGCCGGATCCTCGATCAGGCACGGGCCGGTGACCTCGCTCGCCGCCAGCACCTCGAGGCCGCTGCCGGCCGGCAGGTCGGCGGTGCGCACCTCCGTCCAGCGCGACACCGGCGTGACGAAGCTGTCGGAGAAGCCGCGCAGATAGGGCGAGCGCGGCGCCAGATTGCGCTGCGGATAGAGCCCGAAGGCCTTGGCCGGCAGGTCGTGCTTGGGGATACCGTGGAAGTGGTAGAGCGCCGCCTGCGCCGCCCAGCAGATCGCCAGACAGCGGTGCACGTGGGTCTGCGTCCAGTCGAGGATGCTGCGCAGTTCGTCCCAGTAGCGGACCTCGGTGAACGGCAGCCGCTCGACCGGGGCGCCGGTGATGATGAAGCCGTCGAAGCGCTCGTCGCGGACGTCGACCCACGGCCGGTAGAAGGCGGCCATGTGGTCGGCGGCGGTGTTGCGCGGGGTGTGGCCGGTGATGCGGACGAGCGACAGCTCGATCTGCAGCGGCGTCGCGCCGATCAGCCGGGCGATCTGCGTCTCGGTGCGGATCTTGTTCGGCATCAGGTTCAGGAGCCCGATCCGCAGCGGCCGGATGTCCTGGCGGATCGCGTCCGTCTCCCGCATGACCACGAGCCCTTCCGCTTCGAGCGTGCGGGAGGCCGGCAGGTCGTCGGGGATCTTGATCGGCATGGTCGCGTCCTTCTCGTCGAGACGGACGCTGTGGCTGGATCCGTTTGGTTGCCGGCTCGGCCACATCCTCCCCAGCGGGAGCACCACCTTGCCCGGATCGGCAGGTTGGCGTTGGGCGTCGCCCCAACTCTTGATGTGGCGCGGCTTATAGCGTGACGCGGCGGCGAGGGCAACGGCCGCCGCCCCCGCCGTTGCCGGTTCGCCCGCCGCCGCGGCACCTCGCGGGGGCCGACGACGACGGGCGGGACGCCCTCCTCGGCGTTAAGGGATTTTTTACTTGTCCGAAACTTGCGCGAAGCTGTCGTGCGGCAGTCCGTCGCCGCCAACATGCCTGCCATGCGCGAAAAAGGGAGCATCCTGCCTCGATTTTACCTTGGTTGCCGCCTTTATAGCCGGGGCGGACGCCGACGGAATTGCCCGGCGGTGCGCCCCCGCCCCGAACGCCCGGATTTCCGATGAGCCCCCCGCCTGCCGCCGTCGCCGCGGACACCGCCGCCTTTTCGCCGTCTTCGCCGCTGCCGGCCGCGGCCGCGCTCGCCCGTCCGGACAGCCCGTTCCGCGCGATCCTGATGATCCTCGCGTCCTCGGGGCTGTTCGCCGCCGGCGACATCGCCGCCAAGCTGATGACCGACGCCATGCCGGGCATCGAGGTCGCGTGGCTGCGCTATGCGGTGTTCTGCGCCCTGATCCTGCCGCCGGTGTTCGCCTGGCGCGGCCGCCGGGCGCTGAAGGTACCGCGGCCGAGCCTGCAGGTCGCCCGCGGCATCGCCGTCGCCGGCTCGTCGGTGCTGTTCATCGTCGGCCTCGAATATCTCGACGTCGCCGAGGCGACGGCGATCAACTTCGTCTCGCCGATCTTCATCACCGCCCTGTCGATCCCGCTGCTCGGCGAGCGCGTCGGGCTGCGCCGCTGGGCGGCCGCCCTCGTCGGCTTCCTCGGCGTGCTCATCGTCGTCCAGCCGGGCGGCGAGGCGTTCTCGCTCGCCGCGTTCCTGCCGATGGGCGCGGCGGCGTGCTGGGCCGTCGGCGCGGTGACGACGCGGATGATGCAGGCCGACCACCCCGAGGTGACGCTCGCCTGGTCGTCGATCGTCGGCCTCGCCGTCACCACCGTCCTCGTCGTGCCGGAGTGGACCACGCCGTCGCTCGAGCTCCTCGGCGTGGCGGTCGTCATGGGGGCCTTCTCCGCCGGCGGCCACTGGCTCGTCATCCGCGCCTTCCGCACCGCCGCGGCCTCGACGCTGGCGCCGTTCTCCTACGTGCAGATCCTCTATGCGGGTCTGCTGTCGTTCGTCTTCCTCGGTGCGGTGCCGGCGCTGTGGACCTTCGTCGGCGGCGCGGTCATCGCCCTCAGCGGCCTCTACACCGCCCACCGCGAACGGCTGGCGCGGCGCGCCGCGCGCTGAGAAACCGGCTCACAGGCCGAGGTCGGAGAGACCTGGATGGTCTTCCGGCCTCGGACCCGGCCGGTCCCAGTGGAACTTCCTGTCGGCGGCGTCGATCGGCAGGTCGTTGATGCTGGCGAAGCGCCACTGCATCAGCCCGTTCCCGGCGAACTCCCAGTTCTCGTTGCCGTACGAGCGGAACCAGTGGCCGCTGTCGTCGTGCCACTCGTAGGCGAAACGGACGGCGATGCGGTCGCCGGTGAACGCCCACAGCTCCTTGATCAGCCGGTAGTCGAGCTCCCTCGCCCACTTGCGGGCGAGGAAGGCGACGATTTCGGCGCGGCCGCGCACGAACTCGGCGCGGTTCCGCCAGACGCTGTCGGGCGTATAGGCGCGCGACACCCGCTCGGGGTCGCACGAATTCCAGCCGTCCTCGGCGGCGCGCACCTTCGCGATCGCGGTGTCGCGGGTGAAGGGCGGAAAAGGCGGACGGCTCTCGGTCATCGCGATCTCCCCGGCGCGGCCGATAGGCCGCGGCCGCACCATCGCCCGCGCCGCCGCCGGCCGCTTTCTCCTTCGCCGCCGCGTCGGGCGCCGG
>CALCDT010000227.1 GCA_937900425.1 uncultured Alphaproteobacteria bacterium
GGCCCGCTTCGCCGCGCGGGCCGCCGGCCACGCGGCGGCGGCGGCGCACTTTCCCGGCCACGCCGGCCACGCCGCCGCCTTCGCCCTGAAGACGCGGGACGCTTCGGGCGGCGACGTCGAGGCCGAGCGCGCCGTGCAGATGGCGCGGTTGCCGCCCCGTCTCAGGGACGTGATGTTCCATCCCTCCGGCTCGCTCAGGGCGCAGCAGTTCGAGTGATGCGACGGTCGGGCCGGGGCGGTTCGGAGCGGTCCGGAGTGCGGCGCCCGGGGGCGCGCCGACCCGTCCGGCATTCCGCGGGCGGCGGAAACCTGCTATCTGCGGCGATCCGAATTCGTCGGTGGCCGAACATCTCGAAAGGAACGCCATGCCCGCCGCCCTCAAGCCGCTCGTCGCCGGGAACTGGAAGATGAACGGCCTCGCCACCTCGGCCGCCGAGTTCGCCGCCGTGCTCGAAGGGGCGGACGCGGTCGCCGACAAGGCGCAGATCGCCGTGTTTCCGCCGGCGACGCTGGTGATGGCCCTCGCCAAGATGGCCGAGGGCAGCCCGGTCGTCGTCGGCGGGCAGGACTGTCACGTCGCCGCCTCCGGTGCCCACACCGGCGACCTCTCGGCCGAGATGCTGAAGGACGCCGGCGCGGCGATGGTGATCGTCGGCCACTCCGAGCGCCGCACCGACCACGGCGAGAGCGACGCTCTCGTCCGGTCGAAGGCGGAGGCGGCGCTGCGGGCCGGCCTCGTAGCCGTCGTCTGCATCGGCGAGACCCTCGCCGAGCGCGACGCCGGCGAGACGCTCGACGTCGTCGGCCGCCAGCTCGCCGGCTCGCTGCCGGAGGGGGCGGACGCGGCGACCGTCGTCGTCGCCTACGAACCGGTCTGGGCGATCGGCACCGGCCGCACGCCGACGGCCGAAGACGTCGAGAAGGTCCACGGCTTCATCCGCGGGCGACTCGCGGAGCGGTTCGGCGAGGAAGGCGGGGCGATGCGCATCCTCTACGGCGGCTCGGTGAAGCCCTCGAACGCCGCCGAACTGCTCGCCGTCGCCGACGTCGACGGCGCCCTCGTCGGCGGCGCCAGCCTCAAGGCCGCGGACTTCCTCGCGATCGCCTCGGCCTATCGGGAGTGAGTCGTGACCGGGATTCGGTGGGGACACCCGGGACCCTGCCGTCGTCGCCGCGGGGGTGGAAAGGGCGGGCGCGATCGTGTACAACGCCGCCGGCTCAATTCACGCGAGGCCGTCCCGGCCTCCGTCTCCGCGCGCGGCGCGGCCGGGCGATTCCCCGCCGGCCCCGCGTCGGATCGCCGGCTGAGGCGCCGGGCGACAGCAAGGTAATCGGTTTTCCATGCAGACGGTCATCCTCGTCATTCACCTGATGGTGGTCATCGCGCTCGTCGGTGTCGTGCTTCTCCAGCGCTCCGAGGGCGGTGCGCTCGGCATCGGCGGTGGCGGCGGCTTCATGACCTCGCGCGGCACCGCCAACGTGTTGACCCGCACCACGGCGATTCTCGCCGCGATCTTCTTCGCGACCTCGATCATCCTCACCGTGCTGCCGCGCCTGACCGGCTCGTCCGGCTCGATCCTCGACCGGGTCGCGCCGGCCGCCTCCGACAGCACGCTCCCGGACCTGTCCGGCTCGGGTAACGGCGTCCTCGACCAGCTCAACCAGATGCGTCGCCAGGACGCCCCGGCTCCGGGCGCCCAGATCCCGGAGGCTCCGGCTCCCGAGGCTCCTGCCGAAGGCGCGCCGTCACCGACGGAGGGCGCTGCTCCGGCTCCCGCCGAAACCACGGCACCGGCGCCGGCCACCGACGCGGCCCCCGCGGCCGAGCCCATCCCGGACGCGGCCGGCGAGGCGGCCCCGGCGCAGGGTGCCGCTCCGGCCCAGGATCAGCCGGAGGCGGGTGCGCCAGCCTCTCCGGCCGAGGGAACCACCGCCCCGGCGGCCCAGTAACGCGTGAAGCGTCGGGCGGCCCGCTTCGGGCCGCCGCCTCCTCTTCGTTGCGCCTTCGTGCTCCGCGGGCACTCCCGCGGGGTCGATCGTTTTTTGTGAACCGTGCCGGACCGGCTGCGATCGGCACTGACGAATCGGTCTCGTTACAGGTAGGTTGATCGCCCATGGCGCGGTACATCTTCATCACCGGCGGTGTGGTCTCGTCCCTTGGCAAGGGACTGGCGGCGGCGGCTCTGGCCGCGCTGCTGCAGTCGCGCGGCTACCGCTGCCGGCTGCGCAAGCTCGACCCCTATCTCAACGTCGATCCGGGCACGATGTCGCCGACCCAGCACGGCGAGGTCTTCGTCACCGACGACGGCGCCGAGACCGACCTCGACCTCGGCCACTACGAACGCTTCACCGGCCGCCCGGCCAACAAGCAGGACAACATCACCACCGGCCGCATCTACCAGGAGATCATCACCCGCGAGCGGCGGGGCGACTATCTCGGCGGCACGGTGCAGGTGATTCCCCACGTCACCGACGCCATCAAGGCCTTCATCCTCGACGGCAACGAGGACTACGACTTCGTGCTCTGCGAGATCGGCGGCACGGTCGGCGACATCGAGGCGATGCCCTTCCTCGAGGCGATCCGCCAGCTCGGCAACGAACTGCCGCGCCAGCATGCGGTCTACATCCACCTGACACTGATGCCGTGGATCCCGAGCGCCGGCGAGCTCAAGACCAAGCCGACCCAGCATTCGGTGAAGGAACTGCGCGGCATCGGCATCGCGCCCGACATCCTGCTGGTGCGCTGCGACCGGCCGATCCCGGCCGGCGAGCGGCGCAAGCTGTCGCTGTTCTGCAACGTGCGGGAAAGCGCGGTCATCCCGGCGCTCGACGTCAAGTCGATCTACGAAGTGCCGATCGCCTATCACGAGGAGGGCATCGACGAGGAGGTGCTCGCCGCCTTCGGCATCACCGGGGCGCCGGCACCGAACCTCGAGCAGTGGCGGGCGATCTCGAACAGCATCCGCAATCCGGAAGGCGAGGTCACCATCGCCGTCGTCGGCAAGTACACCGGCCTCAAGGACGCCTACAAGTCGCTGATCGAGGCGCTGATCCACGGCGGCATCGTCAATCGCGTCAAGGTCAACATCGAGTGGATCGAGAGCGAGATCTTCGAGAAGGAAGATCCGACGCCCTACCTCGAACATGTCAACGGCATCCTGGTGCCGGGCGGCTTCGGCGAGCGCGGCGCCGAGGGCAAGATCGCCGCGGCCGGCTACGCCCGCCGCCACGACGTGCCCTATTTCGGCATCTGCTTCGGCATGCAGATGGCCGTCATCGAGGCGGCGCGCAATCTCGCCGGCATCGACAAGGCGAGCTCCACCGAATTCGGCAAGACCGAGGAGCCGGTGGTCGGCCTGATGACCGAGTGGCTGCGCGGCAATCTTCTGGAGAAGCGCGTCTCCGGCGGCGACATGGGCGGCACGCTGCGCCTCGGCGCCTACGACGCCTGCCTCGCCGACGGCTCGCTGATCGCGCGGACCTACGGCGCGACGCGGATTTCCGAGCGCCACCGCCACCGCTACGAGGTCAACATCGAGTATCGCGACAAGCTCGAGGCCAAGGGCATGCGCTTCGCGGGCCTGTCGCCGGACGGCGTGCTGCCCGAGACCGTCGAACTCGAGGGCCATCCCTGGTTCGTCGGCGTGCAGTATCATCCCGAGCTGAAGTCGCGCCCGTTCGAGCCGCATCCGCTGTTCGCCGGCTTCGTCGCCGCCGCGGTGGAACGCAGCCGCCTCGTCTGAGGCCGCGCCCCGCGCCGCGACCGATTCCCGTTTCCCCGCTCCGCGGGTGGCCTGCCAGAAGAGATCGCCCATGCGCCAGAAGCCCGTTCTCGAAGCCGCCGACTGCGCGAAGATCATGGCCGCTGCCAAGGCCAAGGCCGCAGAGATGGGCTGGGCCGTCACCATCGCCGTCGTCGATGACGGCGGCGTGCCGCTGCATCTGGAGCGGATAGACGGCGCCCTGGTGATGAGCGCGACGGTGGCGGTGGAGAAGGCCCGCTCGGCCGCGGTGACGCGAAATTCCACCAAGGTCGCCGAGGACGTCGTCGCCAAGCGGCCCGGCACCGCGGCGCTGCCGCGCATCACCGTCCAGGGCGGTCTGCCGATCCTGGTCGGCAAGGACTGCGTCGGGGCGGTCGGCGTCTCCGGCGTGCAGTCGCACGAGGACGAGGAAGTCGCTGCCGCGGGTATCGCTGCACTCGGTCTGTGAGGGCCGGGCAGACCGGGGAAGCCGGGCCGGGCTCGGCATTCAGTGCGCGGAACGGGCCGGGCGGGCGGAGCGCTCGCGACGCGAGGCGGAGGAGGGCGGCGATGGCGCGGGGCATCGATCATCTGGTTCTGCCGGTCCGCGATCTCGACCGAGCGCGGGCCTTCTACGGCGCGATCGGCTTCACGACGACGCCCGTCAACCATCATCCCTTCGGCACCAAGAACAGCCTCGTCCAGTTCGACGGCGCCTTTCTGGAACTGCTCGCCGTCGCCGACGAGGCGGCGATCCCCCGGGCCGCCCCGGATGAGTTCTCCTTCGCCGCCTTCAACCGCGACTTCCTCGCCAGTCGCGAGGGCTGCTCGATGCTGGTGCTGGAGAGCCGGGGAGCGGCCGCCGACCGTGCCGCCTTCGAGGCGGCGGGGCTTCGCGCCTTCGCGCCTTTCCGCTTCGTGCGCGACGCCCGCCGTCCGGACGGCACCGCCCGTACGGTCGCCTTCTCGCTGACCTTCACCGCGACGCCGCTCGCCCCGGACTGCGGCTTCTTCACCTGCGAGCAGCATTTCCCGGAGAACTTCTGGAATCCCGACTTCCAGAGCCACGACAACGGCGCCACCGGCATCGCCGAGCTGATCGTCGCCGCGCCCGATCCGGCGGCACTCCGCGATTTCTTCGAGGCTTTCACAGGGGCCGCCACCGTGGCGGCCGGGGACGGCGACATCCGGCTCGACACCGGCCGCGGGATGGTGCGGCTGACGACGGTCTCGGCGCTCCGGCGCCGGTTCGGTGACGCGGCGTCGGAGGCGGCGGACGACGTCGTTCGCTTCGCCGCCGTGATCGTCAAGCTCGCCGACCTCGCCGCCCAGCGTCGCCGCCTCGCCGCGGCCGGCATCGGCTTCGACGATCGCGGCGATTCGGTCGTCGTGCCGGCCGGAAGCGCATTCGGCACGACGCTGATCTTCGCCCGCGCCTGATCCCGGCGCCGGCTCGACGTCGCCGCCCGATCTCCCGTCTCCCCGATCCGCCCGACCGGTCACCGACGAGCGCGCCCGTGCGCCCGCTCGTCCCTATCGCCCGCGGCTGCTCCCTGTTCGCTGCGGACGGGTCACGACCGTCCGGTCGTCGGCACGACCGGCGATTCCGTTGACAGTGCGCCGCTCGCAGCGTAATCGTCGATACGTAATAACATTACGTATGAGGCTGCCGTGACCGACGACCTTCGACTGCCCGTGACCGTCCTTTCCGGCTTCCTCGGTGCCGGCAAGACGACGCTGCTCAATCACGTCCTCAACAACCGCGAGGGCCGCAGGGTGGCGGTCATCGTCAACGACATGAGCGAGGTCAACATCGACGCCGATCTCGTTCGCGAGGGCGGGGCGGGGCTGTCACGCACCGACGAGAAGCTGGTCGAGATGACCAACGGCTGCATCTGCTGCACGCTGCGCGACGATCTGCTCGCCGAGGTGCGCCGGCTCGCCGCCGACGGGCGCTTCGACTATCTTCTGATCGAGGGCACCGGCATCGCCGAGCCGCTGCCGGTCGCCAGCACCTTCTCCTTCCGCGACGAAGCCGGGGCGAGCCTCGCCGACGTCGCCCGGCTCGACACCATGGTGACCGTCGTCGACGCCGCCAACCTGCTGCGCGACTACGGCTCCAACGACTATCTGGCCGATCGCGGCGAGACGGCGGGCGAGGGCGACGGGCGCACCCTCGTCGACCTGCTGGTCGAGCAGATCGAATTCGCCGACGTCGTCGTCATCAACAAGGTCTCCGCCGTCGATGCCGAGCAGCGCGCGCTGGTGCGCAAGGTGGTCGCCGCCCTCAACGCCGACGCGCGCATCGTCGAGACAGACTTCGGCCGCGTCGATCTCGGTGCCGTGCTCGACACCGGGCTCTTCGACGAGGACAAGGCGAGCCGGCATCCGCTGTGGTTCAAGGAGCTCTACGGCTTCGCGGACCACGTGCCGGAGACGGAGGAATACGGCATCGAGAGCTTCGTCTACCGGGCGAGGCGGCCGTTCGATCCGGCGTCCTTCGACGCCTTCGTCACGCGGTCCTGGCCGGGCCTGATCCGGGCCAAGGGGCATTTCTGGCTGGCGACGCGGCCGGACTTCGTCGGCGAGTTCTCGCTCGCCGGCGCCATCGCCCATGTTTCGGCGCTCGGGCGCTGGTGGGCGTCGATTCCCGAGCGGCACTGGCCGGACGACGCCGAATGGCGCCGGGTCATCTCCAGCCGCTGGGACACGGTGTGGGGCGACCGGCGGCAGGAGATCGTCTTCATCGGCACCGGTATGGACCGGGCGGCGATCACCGCGGCCCTCGACGCCTGTCTCGTGCCCGGCGACGATCGCCGCTTCGAGCCTGCCCGGTGGCGCGACCTGCCCGATCCGTTCCCCGCCTGGCGCGCCGCGGCCTGAAAACCGCACTGCGACGCCCGCCCGGCTTTCCAGACCCCGCCCCGGCGTGCAGACTGCCCGGCCCCGCCAGCAAGGGCCGAAGCCATGTCGATCACGTTGCCGCTCACCGCCCTCGCCATGGTCGCCTTCGCCGCCAACTCGCTGCTCGCCCGGGAGGCGCTCGGCGGCGGGGCGATCGATGCGGCCGGCTACACGGCGGTGCGGCTGATTTCCGGGGGGCTGGTGCTCGGGCTGCTGCTTTTGCGGGCCGGCCCGCCGGCGGGCGAGGGCGGTGGCCGCGGTCACGGCCGGGCGCCTCTTCGCGATCTGCCGGGAAGCTGGCCGGCGGCGGCGGCGCTGTTCGTCTACGCCATCGCCTTCTCCTTCGCCTACCTGCGCCTCGGCGCCGCCACCGGGGCGCTCATCCTCTTCGTCTCGGTGCAGGGAACGATGGTCGGTGCCGGGCTGGTCCGCGGCGATCGGCCGACGGCGAGCGAGGCGGCGGGGCTGGCGATCGCGCTCGCCGGATTCGTCGCGCTGATGCTGCCCGGCCTCGGCGCGCCCGATCTGCTCGGCACGGCGTCGATGGTCGCTGCCGGGGCGGCATGGGGCGTCTACACGCTGCGGGGCCGGGGCGGCGGAGCCCCGCTCGCGGCCACCGCCGGCAACTTCCTGCGCTCGATCCCGCTGTGCCTGCCGCTGCTCGCTGTCGCTCTCTTCACCGGCAGTTGGACGAGCGCCGGCGTCGGCTATGCGCTCGCCTCGGGCATCCTCGCCTCCGGCCTCGGCTACGCGGTGTGGTACCGGGCCCTGCCGGGGCTGTCGACGACCCAGGCCGCGGTGGTGCAACTCACCGTACCGGTGATCGCCGCGCTCGGCGCCGTCGTCCTGCTCGGCGAGCCGCAGACGCTGCGCTTCGCCATCCTCTCCACGATCATCCTCGGCGGCGTCGCCCTCGCCATCCTCGGCAAGGGCCGGAGGGCGAGGGGGTGAACCGGAGGACGGGACGGGAGAGGATGGTGGAGCGGGCGGCCGGGGCGACGCCGTCAGACGAAGGCGCCCGTTGCCGGCATGATGACCACCCGGGTCCCGTTCGGAACCCGGCGGTGGAGGTCGATGATGTCCTGGTTCATCAGCCGGATGCAGCCGGAGGAGACCATGGTGCCGATGGTCCAGGGCTCCAGCGTGCCGTGGATGCGATAGAGCGTGTCGCGGCCGTCGCGGTAGAGATAGAGGGCGCGGGCGCCGAGCGGATTGGTGAGGCCGCCCGGCAGGCCGTCGGCCAGCGGGCCGTAGCGGTCCGGCTCGCGGGCGATCATCGACTGGGTCGGCCGCCAGCCCGGCCAGCTCGCCTTGCGGGCGATGACCGCCTCGCCGGTGAGGTTGAAGGCCTCCTCCTTGCCGACGCCGACGCCGTAGCGCAGCGCCTTGCCGCCGCCCATCGTCAGGTAGAGGTAGCGGGTGTTGGGATCGACCACGATCGTGCCGGGCGTGTAGGGGCTGTCGTAGTCGACGTAGCGGCGCAGGAACTTCGGGTCGACGCGGCTGAGGTCGACGGCAGGGATCGGGAAGGGCTCGTCGTCGATCGGTCCGTACATGGCGAGATACGACGGATCGATGGCGGGAGTGCGCACCGCCGCAGCCTGGGGACGGCCGTCGAAACGGGTCGAAACGCAGCCGCCGGCCATGAGGGCCAGGCCGGTCAGAAACAGTCGGCGGTCGATGGACAAGTCCGATTCTCCTCGTTGATGCGGGTTGAGATGACGATAGGGCCGCCGTATTATCAAATCGAATGTCTAAATCATGTCCATAACCATACGGAATTGTGATGGATGTCACATCGGCGTTGCGCGCATTCGTGAGAACGGTGGAGCGCGGTTCGGTGACGGCGGCGGCGCGCGATCTGGCGCTGTCGCAGCCCGCCGTCTCCAAGCAGATCGCCAACCTCGAGGAGCGGGTCGGCGCGCGGCTTCTGGAACGCTCGGCGCGGATCGTGCGGCCGACGGCCGAGGGGCTGACGCTCTACGAGAAGAGCCGGGCAGCGCTCGCCGCGCTCGACGCCGCGCTCGAAGGCGTCCGGGCCGGCGCCGGGGCATTGGAGGGGACGATCCGCGTCCACGCGCCGTCCTGCGTCGGCACGCGCTACGTCCACCCGATCGTGATGGCCTTCCAGCGGGCGCACCCGGCGGTGACGGTCGAACTCGTGCTGGAGAACCGCAGCATCGATCTCGTCTACGAGAATTTCGACCTCGCCCTGCGCTACGAGCGGCCGGAGGCCGCCGACGTCATCATCCGCCGCATCGGCCTCGTCCGGCGGATCCTCGCCGCGAGCCCGGCCTTCCTCGCCCGCTTCGGCCCCGTCGACGACCTCGCGACGCTCGCGACCTGCCCCCTCGTGGTGACGCCGCGGGTGATGAGCGGGCGCTCGATCCTGCACCTCGTCCGCGACGGTGAGGCGGTGGACGTCGAGGTCTCGCCGATCCTGCGCACCAACGACGCCCAGGTGCTGCTGCGCACTCTCGTCGACGGCCACGCGGCGGGGCCGGTACAGACGCTGCTGGTGCGCGAGGAACTGCTCGACGGCCGCCTCGTCCGCCTGCTCCCCGACCACGAGGTTCGCGCCAGCGACGCCTACATCGCCTATCCGTCGCTGCGCTCGATGCGGCCGGCGGTGCGGGCCTTCATCGACGCCGTCGTCGCCGGCCTTTCCCGGGTCGACGGCTTCTTCGGTCCGGAGGCGGCGGACCGACCGCCGCCCGACGCCCCCGCCTGACGCCGCGTCGTGGTCTCAGCCGCGGCCGCGGTAGGTCGGCACGCCCTGGTCGGGGATCCAGAGCCCCTCCGGGACCGGGCCGGTCTGCCAGAAGACGTCGATCGGGATGCCGCCGCGCGGATACCAGTAGCCGCCGATGCGGAGCCAGTGCG
Source organism: uncultured Alphaproteobacteria bacterium (assembly GCA_937900425.1). Classification (GTDB taxonomy): domain Bacteria; phylum Pseudomonadota; class Alphaproteobacteria; order Rhizobiales; family Pleomorphomonadaceae; genus CALCDT01. The sequence goes on from CALCDT010000227.1 coordinate 9,531, forward strand.
GCTTCAGCAGGTCGGCGAGCGCCTTGCCGATCTCCACCGTGCAGCCCTCGTGGAAGGCGCCGTGGTTTCGGAAGGAGAAGAGGTAGAGCTTGAGGCTCTTCGATTCCACCAGCCATTCCGCCGGCACGTAGTCGATGACGAGATGGGCGAAGTCGGGCTGGCCCGTCACCGGGCAGAGCGAGGTGAACTCCGGCGCGGTGAAGCGGGCGACGTAACGGGTGTCGGGATGGGGATTGGGGACACGGTCGAGGATCGCGGCCGTCGGCTCGGACGGGATCGCGGTTTCCTTGCCGGGCTTGACGCTGGCGGGATCGATGGTCGTCAACGGTAGCACCTCCGGTGATGTCTCGACGACGGTTGCGGACGGCGCGGTTCTAGCACGGACCGGCGCGGGCGCCAGCGGGCGCGACGATGCCGCGGACCGCCGCGGCGGTCTATGCAGCGTCATACGCCTCGGCTATGTAGGGCGCGGATCGGGTCGATGCGGGTGCGCGCGCAAATGTGCGCAGGCCGCGCCCGAACGGGGTGGACGAAGGAGCCTTTTCATGACCGCCATCATCGATATCCTGGGTCGCGAGATCCTCGACAGCCGCGGCAATCCGACCGTCGAGGTCGACGTGATCCTGGAAGACGGCTCGGTCGGCCGCGCCGCGGTGCCGTCGGGCGCCTCGACCGGCGCCCACGAGGCGGTGGAGCTGCGCGACGGCGGCGAACGCTATCTCGGCAAGGGCGTGCTGCAGGCGGTCGACGCGGTCAACGGCGACATCGCCGAGGCGATCGCCGGCCTCGACGCCGAGGACCAGCTGCGCATCGACGCGATCATGTGCGAGCTCGACGGCACCGAGAACAAGAGCCGCCTCGGCGCCAACGCCATCCTCGGCGTCTCGCTCGCCGTCGCCAAGGCCGCGGCCGACGCTGCCGGCCTGCCGTTCTACAAGTACATCGGCGGCCCGAGCGCCCGCATCCTGCCGGTGCCGATGATGAACATCATCAACGGCGGCGCCCATGCCGACAATCCGATCGACTTCCAGGAATTCATGATCATGCCGGTCGGCGCCGAGAGCGTCGCCGAGGCCGTGCGCATGGGCTCGGAAATCTTCCACACCCTGAAGAAGGGCCTCAAGGCCGCCGGCCACAACACCAACGTCGGCGACGAGGGCGGCTTCGCCCCGAACCTCGGCTCGGCCACCGAGGCGCTCGACTTCGTCGTCGCCTCGATCGAGAAGGCCGGCTACCGGCCGGGCGAGGACGTCTACCTCGCCCTCGACTGCGCCGCGACCGAGTTCTTCAAGAACGGCGCCTACGTCTACGAGGGTGAGGGCGTGACCCGCTCGATCGAGGAGCAGGTCGACTACCTCGCCTCGCTCGCGGCCAAGTACCCGATCATCTCGATCGAGGACGGCATGTCCGAGGACGACTGGGAGGGCTGGAAGCTGCTCACCGACAAGATCGGCAAGTCGGTCCAGCTCGTCGGCGACGACCTGTTCGTCACCAACACCAAGCGCCTCAAGAAGGGCATCTCGTCGGGCACCGCCAACTCGATCCTCGTCAAGGTCAACCAGATCGGCACCCTGTCGGAGACGCTGGAAGCGGTCGAGACCGCGCACAAGGCGGCCTACACCGCGGTGATGTCGCATCGCTCGGGCGAGACCGAGGACAGCACCATCGCCGACCTCGCCGTCGCCACCAACTGCGGCCAGATCAAGACCGGCTCGCTCGCCCGCTCCGACCGGGTGGCGAAATACAACCAGCTGATCCGCATCGCCGAGGAACTGGGGCCGCAGGCGGTCTACGCCGGGCGCTCGATCCTCAAGGGCTGAGGGTTGGGGGTTTTCTGTGTTGGGATGAGGAGCCGCGGGCGGGAGTCCGCGGCTTCTTTTTTGGATGGTGCTCGGAGGTTGCAGGGGCGCCGCAGGTTGGCGAGCGCGGGCGGGCGTGGCCTTCCCCTCTCCCTGTCCTTCCCCCTCAAGGGGGGAGGGGACCATGAAGGCGGGGGCGGCGTCCCACGCGACCTTCCGCCGAGCCGCAGCGTCACGTGACGAAAGCCCTATGAATCCGGCGTCCCCTCTCCCCTTGAGGGAGAGGGACAGGGAGAGGGGTGAGCCAGGACCACTTCACTCTCCGCTGTCCATCTACCCGGGGGATCCCTCGCGGATTTTGCGAAAGCGCGCCAACTCATCCTTGACGGTCATTATTTCGTCGATGAAGCGTAAGTATGATCTTACGGTAGCGATGTCCGTGTCTATGCCGTAGGCACCAATGAATACCTCGTCGATATCGAGTTTGACCAAATGAAGGTCGACCAGATCATCAAAATCGTCGCCAACGCACCCGAGATCCTTTTCAATCCTGTCGTCCAAATGGACATGATAATCGCAATGATTGAATAGGTCGTCGTAGATAAATTCGGCTGATTCCTTGCAATAACCAGCACTTACCGCATCATTGACGAATGATTGCAGGTCGTGACCGTCTCGCAGCTCCATCTTCTGTCGGTGACGTCTGCCCGCAATCGGGAAAAGTGCACAGCAATACAGTATAACTGAAATCGCAGCGACAAGGATTATGATTTCGATCATGTATTTAAACGTATCGATTCAACTCGAAGTATCGCAGGCAGTGGTTGTGTTATTTACATCCCTCACCCAACCTCACCCCCGCGACCGCCCCCGCGCCTTGCCCTTCGGCGGACCCGGCCGCTCGCGCCGTTCCGCCCGCTTCGCAAAGCGCTTGTCGCCGATCGGCTTGCCCTTGCGTCCCTTCGTCAGGATCTCGAAGCGCAGGGCGCCGGCGAGCGGGGCGACCTCGACGAGTTTGACGTCGACGTCGTCGCCGAGGCGGAAGGTTTCGCCGGTGCGGTTGCCGATCAGCGAGCGGCTCGGCTCGTCGAAGGCGTAGTAGTCGTCGCCGATGGTCGAGGCGGGGACGAAGCCGTCGGCGCCGGTGTCCGACAGCTTCACGAAGAGGCCGGCCTTGGTGACGCCGGCGATGCGGCCGGAGAAGGTGGCGCCGATCTGGTCGGACAGCCACTCGGCGACGAGGCGGTCGACGGTTTCGCGCTCCGCCGTCATCGCCCGGCGCTCGGCGGCGGAGATGTCGGCGGCGATGCGGTCGAGCCGGTCCTCGTCGTCGTCGCGCAACCCGTCGTCGCCGAGGTGCAGCGCCTTGATCAGGGCTCGGTGGACGACGAGATCGGCGTAGCGGCGGATCGGCGAGGTGAAGTGGGCGTAGCGCAAGAGGTTCAGGCCGAAGTGGCCGATGTTCTCCGGGCTGTATTCGGCCTGGCTCTGCGAGCGCAGCACCACCTCGTTGACGAGGTGGACGTTCTCGGTGTTCGCGGCCTTCGCGAGGATGGTGTTGAACTGGCCGGGCCGCAGGTTGCCGGCCTTGGCGAGTTTCAGATCCATGGTGGAGAGGAATTCGCGCAAGGATTCCAGCTTCGCCAGCGAGGGCTGGTCGTGGATGCGGTAGATCAGCGCCGCGCGGCGCGCCTCCAGCGTCTCGGCGGCGGCGACGTTGGCCTGGATCATCATCTCCTCGATCAGCTTGTGGGCGTCGAGGCGCTCGGGGATCGTGACCCGGTCGACGGTGCCGTCGGGTTTCAGCAGGATCTTGCGCTCGGGCAGGTCGAGTTCCAGCGGCTGGCGGGCGAGGCGGCCGCGGTGCAGGCAGTCGTAGGCGGCCCAGAGCGGTTTCAGGATGCCGTCGAGCAGCACGTCGGTCTTCTCGTCGGTGCGCCCGTCGATCGCAGCCTGGGCCTGCGGATAGGAGAGCTTCGCCGCCGAGCGCATCATGATGCGGTGGAAGCTGTGGCTCTTCTTGCGGCCGTCGGCATCGAAGATCATGCGCACGGCCAGCGCCGGCCGGTCCTCGCCCTCGCGCAGCGAGCAGAGGTCGTTGGAGATGCGCTCGGGCAGCATCGGGATGACCCGGTCGGGGAAATAGACCGAGTTGCCGCGCTTCAGCGCCTCCTTGTCGAGCGGCGTGCCCGGACGGACGTAGGCCGCGACGTCGGCGATGGCGACGGTGACGACGTGGCCTCCGACGTTGGCGGGGTCGTCGTCGGCCACGGCGTGGACGGCGTCGTCGTGGTCCTTGGCGTCGGCCGGGTCGATGGTGACGAGCGGCAGGTCGCGCCAGTCCTCGCGCTTGCCCGAAAGCGTGGCGGGTTCGGCGGCCTCGGCCTCGCGCAGCACGGCGTCCGGGAAGATGTAGGGGATCTCGTTGGCGTGGATCGCGATCATCGAGACCGCGCGCTCCGACTTCATCGAGCCGACCACCTCGCGCACCTTCGCGCTCGGCAGGCCGTAGCGGCCGAGGCGGTGGACTTCGACCGAGACGAGGTCGCCGTCCTTCGCCTCGCCGGCGTGCTCGGCGTCGACCAGCATCTCCTCCTGCCGCCGCGACACCGGCAGGATGCGGCCGCCGCCGGCGGTGGCCTCGAACACGCCGATGATGCCGGTCGGCTGGCGGTCGAGCAGCTTGACGACGCGCACCGCGGCCCGCGCGAGGTGTTCGTAGCCGCGCGGCATGTCGGAGACGCGGCCGAGCAGGCGGTCGCCGATGCCCGGCACCCGCTCGCCGCCGCCCCGGCGCCCGCCCTTGGGCACGATGACCAGCAGCTTCGGCGGCGCGCCGTCCGCCTCCTCGTCCCATTTCACCGGCTCGGCGAAGATGTCGCCCTCACCGTCGCGGTGGGTGACCTCGCAGACCAGCACCGGGGGCAGGGCGCCGGGCAGGGCGATCCTGCGGTGGTGCCGCTCGATCAGGCCTTCGCCCTCGAGTTCCTTGAGCAGCTGCTTCAACTCGATGCGGGCGTCGCCCGTGACGTCGAAGGCCCGGGCGATGTCGCGCTTGGTGCCCCTCGTCGGATTCTCGGAAATGAACCGCAGCACCGCCTCGCGGGTCGGCGCGGGGGCTTCGGTCTTCGGCGGGCGGATCTTCTTGGCCAATGCGGGGTGTCCGGTGGTGTCTTATGTCGCCGGGAGATTATCGGGTGATGCCAGGTTTGTCGCGCGCAGACCGATGTTGCGCATCGCTCAGGTGGCCCTCGGATCGCTATTATGTGTCATTGAAATTTTCGTCTCTTAAATGCGGCTACGTCTTGTGACGTCAACTTGAACCATTCACCGTTCATTCTACGATTGGCGAAGCGACGATGCCAATATGCTTCTATTCCAGATGGGTCGTCTGTTCTAATTACATGAAAAAGATCAGATTTTTCTGGCAATGCGATGGATATTTGTTTGAATCTGCGTTCTGCATTGTCGCTCCGACCTATTTTATAGAAATTTCCTGACTTAATGAGATACACGTATCCATCTATTTTCTTTCCTGTATCTGCGTCGCTCAAGGTCTTATTCGAAATTTTGGACAGCATCTCCGCAATATCGGATAAATCATCACTTTTTGAGGTGTAGTTCAATAGAGACTCGATCACCTCGGAGCGGCCACCCAAATTGCTTCTGATTACATTCGGATGTGGTACTGAGGGATTGCTTCGCCTCAAGATTTCCATTTCGGATCCGGTAGGAATATGCTTATAGTGGCGACAAGCAATCACCAATCCTCTCATCATATTGTCTATGTCTGACTTGATACTTAGTTGATTGGGTGCAAAGCCTGCTTCAGACAATGCATCACTCCAACGTGCCCAAAAGCGACCACGCCATTGGTGCGATGCAATACCGGTCTCATTCTCAAAAAATTTCTGCCCCGGCACCTGACCTTCATTTGCAGCTGCTAGGCGTCTAATCTCTTGGATTATGATGTCGCGCATCGTAAAGTCATTCAGCATTGTTGGGTTGCGTGCTGATATTTCCAACCTGAATTTTACTACTCCGCCGCCTTCTTCGCCGGCGCCTTCTTCTTCGCCGCCGTGCCAGACGCCGCCTTCTTCGCGGGAGCCTTCTTCTTCGGCGCCGCCTCGCCGTCCGCCGCCTCGGATGTCTTCTTCGCCGGGGCCTTGGCGGTTTTCGCCTTCGTCGTCTTGCCGCCGGCCTTGCCGCCCTTCTCGGCGATCAGGGCCAGGGCGGTCTCGACGGTGACGGTCTGCGGGTCGGTGCCCTTCGGCAGGGTGGCGTTGACCTTGCCCCAGTTGACGTAGGCGCCGTAGCGGCCGTCGAGGATGGTGATCGCGCCGCCGTCCGGGTGGTCGCCGAGCGACTTCAGCGCCGCCGGAGCCGCCCGGCCGCGGGCGCCCTTCTCGCGCTTTTCCGCGATCAGCGTCACCGCGCGGTTGAGGCCGACCGTGAAGACCTCGTCGATCGATTCGACGTTGGCGTAGGTCTTGCCGTGCTGGACGAAGGGTCCGTAGCGGCCGAGGCCGGCGAGGATCGGTTCGCCGTCCTCCGGATGGGCGCCGACCTCGCGTGGCAGCGACAGAAGGCGCAGCGCCCGTTCCAGATCGATGCTGTCCGGCGTCCAGCCCTTGGGCAGCGACGCGCGCTTGGGCTTCTCGCCCTCGCCGAGCTGCAGGTAGGGGCCGAAGCGGCCGGACTTCAGCAGGATGTCGAGGCCGGTTTCGGGGTCCTGGCCGAGGTTGCGGTCGCCGCTCTCGCCGCCGTCCTCGCCGCCGTCGGCGCCGAGCTGGCGGGTGTAGCGGCATTCGGGATAGTTCGAGCAGCCGATGAAGGAGCCGTAGCGGCCGAGCTTCAGCGACAGCTGGCCGGAGCCGCAGGTCGGGCAGAGGCGCGGGTCGGAGCCGTCGGCCTTGGCCGGGAAGATGTGCGGGCCCAGCATGTCGTTGAGGGCGTCGAGCACCTGCGACACGCGCAGGTCCTTGACCCCGTCGATCTGGGCCGAGAAATCCTTCCAGAACTCGCGCAGCACCTCGCGCCAGTCGAGCTCGCCGGCCGAGATGCGGTCGAGCTTCTCTTCGAGACCCGCCGTGAAGTCGAATTCGACGTAGCGCTCGAAGAAGCTTTCGAGGAACGAGGTGACGAGACGGCCCTTGTCCTGCGGCACGAGGCGCTTCTTGTCGATGTCGACATACTCGCGGTCGCGCAGGGTGGCGAGCGTCGCGGCGTAGGTGGAGGGGCGGCCGATGCCGAGCTCCTCCATCTTCTTGACCAGCGTCGCCTCGGTGTAGCGCGGCGGCGGCTCGGTGAAATGCTGGGTGGCGTCGATCTTCTCGCGCCTGGGGTGGTCGCCGGGGGCGAGCGCGGGCAGGCGGTTGCCGTCCTCGTCTTCCTCGTCGTCGCGGCTTTCGGTGTAGAGCGTCAGGAAGCCGTCGAACTTCATCACCGAGCCGGTTGCGCGCAGCATCGCGGTGCGGCCGCCGTGGGCGGCCTCGATGTCGGCGGTGGTGCGCTCGAAATCGGCCGACTGCATCTGGCTGGCGATGGTGCGCTTCCAGATCAGTTCGTAGAGCCGCGCCTGCTCCGGCTCCAGCGAGCGGGCGACGTGTTTCGGCAGGCGGCCGAGATCGGTCGGGCGGATCGCCTCGTGCGCTTCCTGGGCGTTCTTGGCCTTGGTCGAATAAAAGCGCGGCTTTTCCGGCAGGTAGAGGTCGCCGTATTCGGCGGCGATCACCCTGCGGGCGGCGGACACCGCTTCCGGGGCGATCTGGACGCCGTCGGTTCGCATGTAGGTGATGAGGCCGGCGGTCTCGCCGCCGACGTCGACGCCCTCGTAGAGCCGCTGGGCGATCTGCATGGTGCGCTGGGCCGAGAAACCGAGCTTGCGTGAGGCTTCCTGCTGCAGGGTCGAGGTGGTGAAGGGGGCGTAGGGATTGCGCTTCTGCGGGCGCGATTCCACCTCGGCCACGGTCAGCGCCGCGGCCTCGAGGAAGGACTTGATCTCCATCGCCTGCGCTTCGGACCTGACGTCGAGGCGCGTCAGTTTCTTGCCGGCGAACTCGGCGATGCGGGCCTCGAAGGCCTCGCCCTTCTCCGTCAGCAGGCTCGCGACGATCGACCAGTATTCCTGGGGAACGAAACGCTCGATCTCCGACTCGCGGTCGCAGACGAGGCGCAGGGCGACGGACTGGACGCGGCCGGCCGAGCGGGCGCCGGGAAGCTTGCGCCACAGCACCGGCGACAGGGTGAAGCCGACCAGATAGTCGAGGGCGCGGCGGGCGAGATAGGCCTCGACCAGCGGCTCGTCGAGCTGGCGCGGGTTCTTCATCGCCTCCAGCACCGACTGCTTGGTGATGGCGTTGAAGACGACGCGCTCGATCGGCTTGTCCTTGAGCACGCGCTTCTTCGCCAGCACCTCGATCAGGTGCCAGGAGATCGCCTCGCCTTCACGATCCGGGTCGGTGGCGAGGATCAGGCGGTCGGCATCCTTCACCGCCGCGGCGATGTCGGACAGGCGCTTGCTGGACTTGCCGTCGACCTCCCAGGTCATCGCGAAGTCCTGCTCCGGGTCGACCGAGCCGTCTTTCGCCGGCAGGTCGCGGACGTGGCCGTAGGAGGCCAGGACCCGGTAGTCGGACCCGAGGTACTTGTTGATGGTCTTGGCCTTGGCCGGCGATTCGACAATGACGACGTTCATCGGGACCCGAAGAAACAGCTGGTTTCCACGGCCCGGTGCCGCGGCGAACGCGCCGGAAGGTGAGGGCTTCGGCGGCGGGATGCAAGGCCTCTCATTGGCCGACCGCGAGGGCCGCGGTCAAGCCCGATCGGTCGGATCGCCGCAATGCGCGCAAAAAGTGCATAAAGTTGCACTACCAACCAAAGACCGAATATGCGATTGTTAATAGGGTCGAAAATGTCATTGCAATCTTAAGTTGCATTTCCGTGTGATCGGCGGGGAGATGAGAACCATGCGAGACGAGGCCGGGGCATCGAAGGGCGCCGAAGGAGCGGACGACCGGCTGCATTACATTGCCCAGATGTCGGGCGAACTGGCGCGGATGGCGGAGGAATCCCGGCTGTCCCTCCTGGCCTACCTCCTCGGCATGGCCAAGGACGAGGCGACATCCGCCCTTCGTGACGGCGTCGGCGAGGCGTCAGACCGGCGGTCGTGACGGACATCCCGGGCGCCGCGCCGGCTCAACCGGTCATCGACACGAGATTCCCGGGATGGCGCTCGATCCGGCCGGCGAGATCGAGTTCCAGCAGCACCAGATGGACGATGGCGTGGCCGAGGCCGGTGATGCGGACGATGTCGTCGAGGCCGACCGGCGTCGGCCCCAGCGCCTCGATCACCAGCCGGCGGTCGACCTCGGCGGCGTCGACGATGCGCTCGCGTCCGTCGATCTCCTCGCGGATCGGTTCGCCGGCGGCGGTGCCGGGGGGAATGCGCAGCCCGCTCTGGGCCGCCAGCGCCTCGACGATGTCGGCGGCGTTGCGGGTCAGGATGGCGCCGTCGCGGATGAGGGCGTTGGTGCCGGCGGCGCGCGGGTCGAGCGGCGAGCCCGGCACCGCGAAGACCTCGCGGCCCTGTTCGAGGGCGAAGCGGGCGGTGTGCAGCGACCCCGACTTTTCCGCCGCCTCGATGACGACGACGCCGAGGGCGATGCCGGAAATCAGGCGGTTGCGCCGCGGGAAATCCTGCGCCCGCGGGACCCAGCCGAACGGCATTTCGGAGTAGATCGCCCCGCCGGCCTCGACGATCTCGGCGTAGAGGGCGCGGTTCTCCTCCGGATAGACGTGGTCGATGCCGCCGGCGATCACCGCGGCGGTGCCGCTGCGCAGGCTCGCCGTATGGGCCGCGGCATCGATGCCGCGGGCGAGACCCGAGACGACCACGAAATCCTCCGCACCGAGGCCCCTCGCGACGAGTTCGGCCATCTTGCGCCCTGCGACGGAGGCGTTGCGGGCCCCGACGATCGCGACCGCCGGGCGCGGCGCCACCGCGGCGGGGCGCCCTTTGGCGGAGAGCAGCGGCGGCGGGGTGTCGAGCCGGGCGAGGTGGACCGGATAGCCCGGTTCGCCGAGCGCGACGATCTCGGCGCCGTGGCGCGCCGTCGCCTCGATCTCGCGCACCGCTTCGGCTTCGGAGGCGATTTTCAGGTGGCGGGTGGCGCCGCCGCGGCGCGAGAGGTGGGGCAGCGCGTCGAGTGCGGCGGCGGCCGAGCCGAAGTGGTTGACGAGGTCGCGGAAGGTCGCCGGCCCGACGTTCTCGCTGCGGATCAGCCGCAGCCAGGCGATCCGCTGGCGGTCGTCGAGGCGCAGGCCGCGGCTCACTTCCCGGCGCCGATGCGGTTTTCGGTGCCGGCGAGCAGCTTGGCGATGTTGCCGTGGTGCCGGATCCAGACCAGCGCCGACAGCACGGCGAACAGGGCGGCGAGCCGTGGCCGCTCGAAGCTCCACAGCACCGCGGGGGTCGCCAGCGTCGCCAGCAGGGCGGCGAGGGAGGAATAGCGCGAGATGTAGGCGACGAGGATCCAGACCGCCGCGAACACCAGCACCGCGGGCGGATAGAAGCCGAGCAGGATGCCGATGTAGGTGGCGACGCCCTTGCCGCCGCGAAAGCGCAGCCAGACCGGGAAGAGGTGGCCGAGGAAGGCGCCGAGCCCGGCGGCGATCGCGGCGAGCGGCCCGAACTGGGCCGCGACCACCACGGCCGCCGTGCCCTTGAGGCCGTCGCCGAGCACCGTGGCGAGGGCGAGGCCCTTGCGGCCGGTACGCAGCACGTTGGTGGCGCCGATGTTGCCCGAGCCGATCGCGCGGATGTCGCCGAGGCCTGCCGCCTTGGTCAGCAGCAATCCGAAGGGAATCGAGCCGGCGAGATAGCCGCCGGCGAGGACGGCGAGGAGCAGCGGCCAGAGCGCGGCGAGTTCGTGAGCTTCGGGCACGGACGCTGTTTCCTCTCTCCCCGGCGCGGCGGGCCGACTCGGTCCGCCGGTCCCGCCGTCGTCGGCGCGAAGGTTCGGAAAAAGCGGCTCCTCGTGCAAGCCCCGGAATGGCGGGGGAGGGGCGCGGGACCGGGCCGTGGCCGCCCGATCAGAACAGGCGCTGCATCACGGTCAGGGTGTCGCCCGGTCGCACTTTCTGGTTCATCGCGAGCCGGCCCTTCAGCACCTTGCCGTCGATCGCGCGGGTGATCTCGACCATGTCGGTGCGGGCGCGGGGCGAGAAGCCGCCGGCGATGGCGACCGCCGTCTGCACGGTCATGCCGTTGACGTAGACGTACTGTCCGGGGGTGCGGACCTCGCCCATGATGAAGAAGGGCCGGTACTGGTCGACTTCGACGGAGACGTCCGGATCGCGCAGGAAGCCGTTCTTGAGCGCGACGGCGATCGTTGCCTGCAGTTCCTGGGTGGTGCGGCCGCGCGCCGGCACGCTGCCGATCAGCGGCATGGTGACGTAGCCGCTCTCGTCGACGGCGAAGCTGTTGGAAAGGTCCTGCTGTCCGAAGACGATGACGCGCAGGCGGTCGCCGCTGTCGAGGCGATAGGGCGCGTCGGCGGCGGGATCGGCGACGGTCGGCGCCGCGGACACGCAGCCGGCGACCAGCACGACCAGGATCGCCGCCATCAGGCGTCGCAACATGAGACCACTCTCCGGCAGGAACACATGCCCGCAGAGTAGTCCGGCATGGTTAACAAATGAGAAACGCCGTCGAAGTATTAACGACAAGTTAATCCCGCAAATCACACGATTTACTTATCGGAAACCATATTCTCCGCATTGTCGGGACACGACGCCGTCCCGGAGCCCGCGGCCGATGAGTTTTCGCATGACAACCGCCGTCCCGGCGACCGAGCCCCCGTCCGAAGCCGATTCCCGCCGCCCGGCCGCCCGCCGTTGCTCGGGACGGCGGGCACGTCCGTCCGCGAAGCGGCTCGCCCTCGCCATTCTCGCCTCGACGATGGTCGCCGGTGCCCTCGGGGCCGGGTTCGCAGCCGGACTGCCGGACCGTTATGTCGCGCAGGCCGCGATCCTCGCCGACCGCAGCCTGCCGCGGGCCGAGGCGGCGGCGCGTATGCAGGGGCTGGCCGGCCTCGTCGGCTCGCGGGCGATGGCCGAGCGTCTGCTCGCCGACCCCGGGGTCGGCCCGAGGGTCCGCGCCGACCTTCTCGCCGGGCGCCGGATCGTCGGTGCCGAGCCGATCGACCGGCTGATATCCGGATTCCTGTCCGGCGACGCCGACGAGGCCGGCCAGGTGCAGCAGCGGATTTCGGTTTCGGGCAACGCCGTCGCCGGCCGGATCGACGTCACGGTGACGAGCGGGCAGGCGGCGCTCGCTCGCGACGTCGCCAACCGGCTGCTCGACCTGTTGCGGACCATCGAGACGGCCAGGAGCAGCAGTATCGCCGCCCGCGAAATCGCCTGGATCGACGCCTCGATCGCCGACCTTGGCGCCGATGCCGCCGGTCCCGAGGCCGAACGCGCCGGTCTCGAGGCCCGCCGGCGTGCACTCGCCGCGGGCGAGGCCCGACCGGAACGCGCGGAAGTCTCGATTCGAGCCGCTCTTCCGCAGGCACCGGCGCCGTCCCGCCTGCCGCTGGTGACGGGCATCGCCGCGCTCGCCGGCCTGATCGCTGCGGCCGCCGCCGCCGGCGCCTTCGCCCTCCACGAGCGGCTGCGCCTGCCGCGCGAGCCCGGTCTTGGCGGCGGACGCTTCGCCGAGGGCGGGCCGCTCGCCGAAATCCGGATGGTCCCCATCACCGCGGCTCTGCCGCCGGCGGCGGGCGAGGATGCGACGGCCGGGGACCGCCTGCCCGACACCGGCCGCGGAACGCGGGACGCTCGCGGTCTCGCCGCGTTGCTCGCTTCGGAATTTGCCTCGACGGCGGAGGGCGGTGCTCCGCCGGCCGGCGCCGGGGGGAGGCTCCGCCCGACGCCGCTTTGTCCGCAGGACGAGACGTCGGCGACCGCGAGCGCGGCCGAGGCCGTCCGCTCGCTCGACGACCTGCGGGCGACGGTGATGGCCGACGGCAGCGCCCGGATCACCATCCTCTCGATCGGCGCCGCCCCCGGCGGGGCTTCCATCGCCGAGGCGCTCGGCGAGGCCGCCGCGATCGACGGCATGCGGGCGGTGATCGTTGAGACCGTGGCCGACCCGGCGACGTCGGCGCCGGGCCTTTCGGAGGTGCTGTCGGGGGAGGCGGAATTCGCCGATGTCATCCAGCGCAATCCGCGCGGGCGGGCACACCACATCGCCGCCGGCCGGCGCGACGTCGACGACGAGTTGATGGCACCGGCGCGGCTCGACCCGGCGCTCGAAGCGCTCGAGAGTACCTATGATCTCGTCGTCGTCGACGTCGGCAGCATCGGCCGCGACGGCAACCGCCTCGGCTTTGTCTCGGCGACCCACCACGTCGCGCTGATCGCCGATCCCGGCCCCGACGCGGAGCGGGTTCTGCACCTGCTGGCGATGAGCGGGGTCACGGCCGTGTCGCTGATCGCGCCGGGAGAACTCGGCCTCGTCGAGGCGGCGTGAGCCGGCAACAGCCGGTCTGGACGGACAGGCAGCGGGAGTGCGCCGCGGATCGGATCGGCGCCGGCCGGCTCCGTGATCAGTCGGCGCGGCGGCCGCGGGCGATCCACGAGATGATGGCGCCGGCGGGGAGCACCCAGAGCAGGCCGGCGACGACGTAGAAGGCGAGTTCGGCCGCCTTCGAGGCGCCGGGCAGGGTGCGGACGGCGAAGCCCATCACCAGCAGCGGATAGATCGAGACCAGCAGCGTCAGCACAACGGCTCCGATGAAGGTTCTGAGGCGTTGCGACAAGGCGGCTTTCTCCATGATGCGGCGCATTCGGGTGTCGGGCCGGATACGGGGCCCGGCGGCCGGGCGATCACCGGCGGCGCAGCGGAACTATAACGGCTTGGGGGCGCTCTGTCATTTGCCGCCCGGGCTTGCGTGACGGCACTGTGATATTTCTCACAATCCGGCGTTGACGACCGCAGGCAGGTGGCGCAAGTCTCGCAGTGCGACACGAGCCGGCCGCTTCCGGTTCGAGAGGGGACGGGCGAAGCATGGCGCCGCGCAAGGGCGAGAGGATCGACGAACTGACGCGGACGCTGGCGCGCCGCGGGGTCGTGCACCTGCGCGAGGCGGCGGCGCTGCTCGGGGTGTCGGAGATGACGATCCGGCGCGACGTCGGCGCCAACCCGGACCGCTTCGCCTATCTCGGCGGCCACATCGTCGCCGCCGCCGACGTCGCCGGCGACGCCAGCTACGTGATCGACCGCGAAGCCGACAGCCACGCCGCCGCCAAACTCGCCGCCTGCCGCAACGCCCTCGCGCTGATCCGGCCGGACGACACCATCTTCATCGACTGCGGCACGACGCTGGTCCACCTCGCGGCGCTGCTACCCGAGGATCTTCCGGTGACGGTCGTCACCTACGCCCTCAACGTTGCCAACCGACTGGCGGAAAAGCCGAATGCGCGGATGATCCTGCTCGGCGGCGTCTACAATCCGTCGTCCGCCTCCTTCTCCGGTGAGGATGCCGTCGAGTCGCTCGGCCGCTACGGCATCACCAAGGCCTTCGTCTCGGCCGGCGGCGTCGACGCCGAGCGCGGCGTCAGCTGCTCCCATCTCCACGAGGTGCCGTTCAAGCAGAAGGCGATCGCCGGCGCCCTCGAAAGCTATCTCGTGGTCGACGACAGCAAGTTCGGCAAGATCCGGCCGGTCTATTTCGCCAAGGTCGGCGACTTCCGGGCGATCGTCAGCGAAAGCGGCGCGGCGTCCTGCACCTGAGCCGACACCGCCTGCGCGCGGCCCCTCGTTTCCCACTCCCGACGTCACGACACCATCGGCCCACGGTGATCGTCGCTCGCGCGATCCTCGCTTGACAGTACGGCCGGGCCTGTCATAGCTTCATCATCAATTGTTAGAAAAATAACAATGCGGGGAGGCGGGCCGATGGCCCGGAGCGGGGCGGCCGGAACGGCGCACCCGTGACTTTTCCAACGTCGTTCGATGCGACCCGGAGGAACGGGATGGCGGAGACCCATGTCGCGCGGCGCCCCGCCGAGGAGGCGGACGGCGTGCCCTCGGCCGGCAGCGGCCACAACGCGCTCGCCCGCAATCCGGGGACGGACCTCGACCTTTCGCTCGTCGAAGCGGTGCGCTTCAACCTGTCGGCCGGCGAGCGGCGGGTCGCCTCGCTGCCGGGTCGGCGGACGGTGAAGAAGGACGCGCAGGCGGCCTGGCTGCTCAAGGCCGTCACCTGCATCGACCTCACGACCCTTTCCGGCGACGACACCACCGAGCGCGTGCGCCGGCTCTGTGCCAAGGCGCGGATGCCGGTGCGGGCCGACCTGCTCGACGCTCTCGGCATGGCGGGGCGGGCCATCACCACCGGCGCCGTCTGCGTCTACCACCGCTTCGTCGCCACCGCCGTCGAGGCGCTCGAGGGGACGGGCATCCCGGTCGCGGCCGTCTCCACCGGCTTTCCGGCCGGTCTCGTGCCCCACGACGTCAAGCTCCGCGAGATCGAGGCGTCGGTGAAGGACGGCGCCGCGGAGATCGACATCGTCATCACCCGCGAGCACGTGCTGACCGGCAACTGGCAGGCGCTCTACGACGAGATGCGCGACTTCCGCGCCGCCTGCGGCCCGGCCCACGTCAAGGCGATCCTCGCCACGGGTGATCTCAAGACGCTGCGCAACGTCGTGCGGGCCTCGCAGGTCTGCATGATGGCGGGCGCCGATTTCATCAAGACCTCGACCGGCAAGGAAGGCGTCAACGCCACGCTGCTGGTGACGCTGGCGATGATCCGGGCGATCCGCGACTATCACGAGCGCACCGGCGTCTTCGTCGGCTACAAGCCCGCCGGCGGCATCTCGACCGCCAAGGACGTGCTCAACTACCAGATCCTGATGAAGGAGGAGCTCGGCCGGCGCTGGCTGGAGCCGGACCTCTTCCGCATCGGCGCCTCCAGCCTCCTCGCCGATATCGAGCGCCAGCTCAAGCATCACGTCACCGGCCGCTACTCGGCCGCCAACCGTCACGCCGTGGGGTGATGAGATGAGCGTCGCCGCCTATTTCGACGAGATGTCCTACGGTCCGGCTCCCGAATCCGATGCCGAGGCGAGGGCCTGGCTCGCTTCCCATGCCGAGGGCTTCGGCCATTTCATCGCCGGCGCCTTCACCGCGCCGGCGGGCGGGCCGATCGCGGTCGACGAGCCGGCGACGGGCCGGACCCTCGCGACGATCGCCCGCGGCACCGAGGCCGACGTCGATGCCGCGGTCGCCGCCGCCCGCAAGGCGCAGCCGGCCTGGGCCGGGCTGCCTGGCCACGCCCGCGCCCGCCATCTCTACGCGCTCGCCCGGATGATCCAGCGCCACGCACGACTGATCGCCGTCGTCGAGGCGCTCGACAACGGCAAGCCGGTGCGCGAGACCCGCGACATCGACGTGCCGCTCGCCGCCCGCCACTTCTATCACCACGCCGGCTGGGCGCAGGTCGGCGCGCGCGAATTCGCCGGCTGGCAGCCTGTCGGCGTCGTCGGCCAGATCATACCCTGGAATTTCCCCTTCCTGATGCTGGCCTGGAAGGTCGCCCCGGCGCTCGCGGCCGGCAACACCGTGGTGCTGAAGCCGGCGGAGTTCACGCCGCTGACCGCGCTGCTGTTCGCCGACCTCTCCGCCGCCGCCGGCCTGCCGGCCGGCGTTCTCAACATCGTCACCGGCGAGGGGGAGACCGGCGCGGCGCTCGCCGCCCATCCCGGCGTCGACAAGGTCGCCTTCACCGGCTCGACCGAGGTCGGCCGGCTGATCCGGGCGGCGACGGCGGGTTCGGGCAAGTCGCTCACCCTGGAACTCGGCGGCAAGTCGCCCTTCGTCGTCTTCGACGACGCCGATCTCGACGGCGCGGTCGAAGGCATCGTCGACGCGATCTGGTTCAACCAGGGCGAGGTCTGCTGCGCCGGCTCGCGCCTGCTCGTGCAGGAAGGTGTCGCCGACCGCTTCCTCGGCAAGCTCGAGGCGCGGATGGCGACGCTGCGGGTCGGCCCGCCGCTCGACAAGTGCATCGACATGGGGGCGGTCGTCGCCCCGGTGCAGGCCGAGCGGATCGACCGGCTGGTCAAGCTCGGCGTCGCCGAGGGCGCGCGCCTGCACCAGCCGGCGATCGATCTGCCGGCCGGCGGCTGCTTCTATCCGCCGACGCTGCTGACCAACGTGCACCCGGCCTCGACCGTGGCACAGGAGGAGATCTTCGGCCCGGTGGCGGTGTCGATGACCTTCCGCACGCCCGACGAGGCGGTGATGCTCGCCAACAATTCGCGCTACGGCCTCGCCGCCAGCGTCTGGAGCGAGACCATCGGCCTCGCCCTCGACGTCGCGTCGAAGATCCGGGCCGGCGTGGTCTGGGTCAACGCCACCAACCTGTTCGACGCCGCGGTCGGCTTCGGCGGCGTGCGGGAATCGGGCTTCGGCCGCGAAGGCGGCCGCGAGGGCATGCTCGAATACCTCAAGCCGGCGGCCTGGGCGAAGCGCAAGGCTCGACCTGAAGCGCCGGCGCCGAAACCGGCCGCCGTTGCGGCTTCGCCCTTCGTCGTCCCGTCGATCGACCGCACCGCCAAGCTCTTCGTCGGCGGCAAGCAGGCGCGCCCCGACGGCAACTATTCGCGGCCGATTCTCGGGTCGAAGGGCCAACTGCTCGGCGAAGTCGGAGAAGGAAACCGCAAGGACGTCCGCAACGCGGTCGAGGCGGCGGTGAAGGCCGAAGGCTGGGCGAAGGCCAGCGCCCACGCCCGGGCGCAGGTGCTCTACTATCTCGCCGAGAACCTCTCCGCCCGCGCCGACGAGTTCGCCGGCCGCATCGCGGCGATGACCGGGGCAGGGGACGAGAAGGCCGGCGAGGAGGTCGCGCTCTCGATCTCGCGGCTGTTCTCCGCCGCCGCCTATGCCGACAAATACGAGGGCCGCATCCACGTGCCGCCGCTGCGCGGCCTCGCGCTCGCGGTCCACGAGCCGGTCGGCACCATCGGCATCCTCTGTCCGCCGGAGGCGCCGCTGCTCGCCTTCGTCAGCCTCGTTGCGCCGGCGATCGCCATGGGCAACCGCGTCGTGGCGGTGCCGAGCGAGGCCCATCCGCTGGCGGCGACGGACTTCTACCAGGTGCTCGAGACCTCGGACGTGCCGGCCGGCGTGGTCAACATCGTCACCGGCTCGGCGGAGACCCTGGCGACGACGCTCGCCGAGCACGACGACCTCGACGCGGTCTGGGCCTTCGGGTCGAAGGCGCTCGCCGAAAAGGTGGAGCGGGCGTCGGTCGGCAACCTCAAGCGCACCTTCACCGACGGCGGCCTCGCGGTCGACTGGGCGAGCGAGGAGGCCTGCGAGGGCGAAGTCATCCTACGACATGCGGTCTCGGTGAAGTCGGTCTGGATCCCCTGGGGCGAATAGTCCGGGAGGGGAGGCGAGACGGGTATCGATTCGTCGTATGAATCGACGAAGTGCCGTTAAAACAATGTATTAAATCAATTTATGCTTTCGTCCGGCGCGGCTTCGACGTAGCATTGGAACCAAGCCGGGGATCATCGGCGCGAGGGAGGGCGGCATGCTGAAGAATCTCGATCCCATGCTGAACGCGGAGGTGCTCTACGCGCTTCGCGCCATGGGCCACGGCGACACGCTGGTGATCGCCGACACCAACTTCCCGTCCGATTCCATCGCCCGGCAGACGACCTTCGGCGAGCTGCTGCGGATCGACAACGTCTCGGCGGCCCGCGCCTTCAAGGCGGTGCTGTCGGTGCTGCCGCTCGACACGCCGCTGCAACCCTCGGTCGGCCGCATGGAGATCATGGGCGCACCGGACGAGATCCCGCCGGTGCAGCGCGAGGTCCAGGCCGAGATCGACGCCGCGGAGGGCCGGCCGGCGCCGATGTACGGCATCGAACGCTTCGCCTTCTACGAGGAGGCGAAGAAGGCCTACTGCGTGATCCAGACCGGGGAGACGCGCTTCTACGGCTGCTTCCTCGTCACCAAGGGCGTCATCCCCCCGGCCGCGGAGTGAGACCATGAGCGAGGGCGTCGCCATCCTCGGCATCTTCGTCGCCGACACCGCTTACATGGCCTCGCGCCTGCCGGTGATCGGCGAGACGATCATCGGCTCGGACTTTTCGATCGGCCCGGGCGGCAAGGGCTCCAACCAGGCCGTCGCGGCGGCGAAGGCCGGGGCGAAGGTGTCGTTCCTGTCGAAGATCGGCCGCGACACCTTCGGCGACCTCGCGCTGAAGACCTGGGGCGCGGAGGGCATCGACCCGCGGGTCGTCGTCTCCGACAGCGACGGGACCGGCGCCGCCTTCATCTTCGTCAACCCGGTGACCGGCGAAAACGCCATCATCGTCTATCCCGGCGCGGCCGGCACGATCTCGCCGGCCGACGTCGAGGCCAACGCCGACGCGATCCGGGGGGCGAAGGTCTTCGTCACCCAGCTCGAACAGCCGGTCGACGCGGCGCTGCGCGGTCTTCAGATCGCCCGCGAGGCGGGTGTGACCACGATCTTCAATCCGGCCCCGGCCGAGCCCTTTCCGGACGCGATCTATCCGCTCTGCGACTACATCGTGCCGAACGAAACCGAAGCGGCGACCATCACCGGCATCGCCCCGGGCAGCGAGGACGACGCCCGCCGGGCCGGCGACGCACTACTCGCCCGCGGCGCCGGCTGCGCGCTGATCACCCTCGGCGAGCGCGGCGCGCTCTATCACACCGCGGACCGCTCCGTCGTGGTGCCGGCGGTGGCCGGGGGCAGGGTGGTCGACACCACCGGCGCCGGCGACGCCTTCGTCGGCGGCTTCTCGGCGGCTCTGTCGCGCGGGCTGGAGCCGCTCGAGGCGGTGCGCTTCGGCTGCGCCACCGCGGGCATCTCGGTGACGCGCCGCGGCACGGCGCCGGCGATGCCGACCCTCGGCGAGATCGAGGCGCTGCTCGCCGGCCGCACGGAGGGCTGAGGCGTCATGACCCGCCACGATCCGATCAAATACGTCTTCATCTGGCCGGCGCTGATCGTGGTTCTGGCCATCTCGATCTTTCCGCTGATCTATTCGCTGACGACCAGCTTCATGAGCTTCCGGCTGGTGCCGCCGACGCCGCCGCGCTTCGTCGGGCTCGACAACTACTGGAGCCTGCTCCAGAACGAGCGCTTCTGGCAGGTGACGAGGACGACGAGCCTCATCGCGTTCGTTTCGGTCGCCTTGCAATATGCGATCGGCTTCGCGGTGGCGCTGGCGCTCAACGCCCGCGTTCCCGGCGAGCGGCTGTTCCGGGTCGGCTTCCTGCTGCCGATGCTGGTGGCGCCGGTGGCGGTGGCGCTGATCGCCCGGCAGATCTTCAATCCGACCATGGGCCCGCTCAACGAGTTCATGGCGACCCTCGGATTCCCGAACCTTCCCTTCCTGACCCAGACCAGCTGGGCGCTCGGCGCCATCATCACGGTCGAGGTCTGGCAGTGGACGCCCTTCGTCATTCTCATGCTGCTCGCCGGCCTTCAGACCCTCCCCGACGACGTCTACGAGGCGGCGGCGCTGGAGAACGCCTCCCCCTGGCAGCAGTTCTGGGGCATCACCTTCCCGATGATGATGCCGATTTCGGCGGCGGTGGTCTTCATCCGCCTGATCGAGAGCTACAAGATCATCGACACCGTCTTCGTGATGACGGGCGGCGGGCCGGGCATTTCGACGGAAACGCTGACGCTCTTCGCCTATCAGGAGGGCTTCAAGAAGTTCAACCTCGGCTACACGTCTGCGCTGTCCTTCCTGTTCCTGATCGTCATCACCATCATCGGCCTCGTCTACCTCGCGATCCTCAAGCCGTATATCGCGAGGGCACGATGAGCATCCGCAACGTCAAGGGTTCCGCGCGCTGGTGGGCGCTCGCCGGCTGCCTCGTCTGGTTCGCCTTCACCCTGTTCCCGCTCTATTGGGTGGCGATCACCTCGTTCAAGTCGCCGACCGGCGTCGTCGGCGGGCCGACCTATCTGCCCTTCGTCGACTTCGAGCCGACCCTTACCGCCTGGCAGGAGCTGTTCTCGGGCAAGCGCGGCGAGTTCTACAATACCTTCGTCGCCTCCTCGATCGTCGGCGTCTCGGCCTCGCTCCTCGCCACCGGCCTCGGGGCGATGGCGGCCTATGCGCTGGTGCGCTTCACCTTCCGCGTCCAGCTCGCCTCGGGGCTGATCTTCTTCGCGGTGGCGCTCGGCGGCTATCTGCTCGGGATGCACTCCCTCGGCCTCGGCCGGGCGCAGGCGCTGATCTACGCCTTCGTCGCGGCGCTCGCCCTCTCGCTCGCCTCCGACCGGATCAAGATGCCGGGGCCGGTGCTCGGCAACAACGACATCGTGTTCTGGTTCGTCAGCCAGCGCATGTTCCCGCCGATCGTCGCCGCCTTCGCGCTGTTCCTGATGTACACCGAGGTCGGCCGGCTCGGCGTGCGGCTCGTCGACAGCTACGTCGGCCTCACCCTCGCCTACGTCGCCTTCTCGCTGCCGATCGTGATTTGGCTGATGCGCGACTTCTTCGCCGCGCTGCCGGTCGAGGTCGAGGAGGCGGCGATGGTCGACAACGTGCCGTCCTGGCGGATCTTCTTCGGCATCGTGCTGCCGATGTCGAAGCCCGGACTGATCGCCACCTTCATGATCACCCTCGCCTTCGTCTGGAACGAGTTCCTGTTCGCGCTCTTCCTGACCAATTCGCGCTGGCAGACCCTGCCGATCCTCGTCGCCGGCCAGAACAGCCAGCGCGGCGACGAGTGGTGGTCGATTTCCGCCGCAGCCCTCATCGCCATCGTCCCGATGATGGTGATGGCCGCCCTGCTCAGCCGGCTGATGCGCTCCGGGCTGCTGCTCGGCGCCATCAAGTGATCGCCGCCCGGGCGGGGCGCCCGGGCGAGACCGAACCGCCGGCACAGACCGGCGGACTGACCGAAGACCAACGACAAAAGGGGGAGAGAAACCGATGAAGAGATTCCTGTTCGCCTCGACCGCGCTCGCCGCGGTCTCCTTCGCCGGCGCGGCCGCGGCCTGCGACCCGGACTATTCGGGCGTCACCATCACCGCCGCCTCGCAGACCGGTCCCTACATCGCCTCGGCGCTGCAGATCGCCGGCTCCGAGTGGGAAAAGAAGACCTGCGGCAAGGTCCAGGTCGTCGAGTTCCCGTGGTCGGAGCTCTATCCGAAGATCGTCACCGCGCTGACCTCCGGCGAGGACACCTTCGACGTCATCACCTTCGCCCCGGCCTGGTCGCCCGACTTCACCGCCTTCCTCGCCGAAATGCCGGCGACGATGCGCGAGGGCAAGGACTGGGAGGACATCGCCCCGGTCTACCGTGACCGGTTGATGGTCTGGAACGGCCAGACCCTGTCGATGACCATGGACGGCGACGTCCACACCTACACCTACCGGATCGACCTGTTCGAGGACCCCAAGGAGCAGGAAGCCTTCAAGGCGAAATACGGCTACGACCTCGCCATTCCGAAGACCTGGAAGGAATATCTCGACATCGCCGAGTTCTTCCAGCGTCCCGACCAGGGCGTCTGGGGCAATGCCGAGGCGTTCCGCCGCGGCGGCCAGCAGTTCTGGTTCTTCTTCTCGCACGCGGCGTCCTACACCAACCATCCCGACATGCCCGGCTCGATGTTCTTCGATCCGGACACGATGGACGCCCAGGTCAACAACGCTGGCTGGGTCCGCGGCCTCGAGGAATACATCAAGGCCTCGACCCTCGCCCCGCCGAACGCGCTCAACTTCTCCTTCGGCGAGGTCAACGCGGCGATGGCCGGCGGGCAGGCGGCGGAATCGATCGGCTGGGGCGACACCGGCGTGATCGCGGCCGACCCCAAGCAGTCGAAGATCTCCGGCAACGTCGGCTCGGCGATGCTGCCCGGCTCCAACGAGATCTGGAACTACAAGACCGGCCAGTGGGACAAGTACGACGAGATCGTCTACTCGCCCTTCATGGCCTTCGGCGGCTGGCAGGCGGCGGTGCCGGCCTCCTCGAAGAAGCAGGAAGCGGCCTGGAACTACATCGAGTTCCTGACCAGCCCCGAGGTGTCCGGCCAGGCCGCCATCACCGGCGGCACCGGCGTCAACCCCTACCGCGCCTCGCACACCGAGAACCTCGAGCTCTGGTCGAAGCTGTTCTCCGAGCGGGAGGCCAAGGAGTATCTCGGCGCCCAGGCGGATTCGGTGAACGCCAAGAACGTCGCCCTCGACATGCGCCTGCCGGGCTACTTCTCCTACACCGAAGTGCTGGAGATCGAGCTTTCCAAGGCGCTCGCCGGTCAGGTGACGCCGCAGCAGGCGCTCGACACCGTCGCCGCCGAGTGGAACCGGCTGACCGACGAGTTCGGCCGTGACGCCCAGCTCGCCGCCTACCGGGCCTCGATGGGTCTGCCGGCGAAGTGACGAAGCCGGGGTGGCGGCCCGGCCGCTTCCCCATCCGACACCGGGTCCGGGCCGCCGCCGCGGCGGTCCGGACCTGTTCGCCGCCCGATCGGGCGGCTTCAATCGTATCGCGCAAGGATCCCGTTCATGGCCCGTGTGACCCTCGACCGCGTGACGAAGGCCTTCGGCGACGTGACCGTCATTCCGCCGCTGGACCTTGCGATTGCCGACCGCGAATTCGTGGTGCTGGTCGGCCCCTCGGGCTGCGGCAAGACCACGACGCTCAGGATGATCGCGGGGCTCGAGTTCGCCACCACCGGCACGATCTCGATCGGCGAGCGCGAGGTCACGGAACTGCGCCCGGGTCTGCGCAACTGTGCGATGGTGTTCCAGAACTACGCGCTCTATCCGCACATGACGGTGGCCGAGAACATCGGCTACGGCATGAAGGTGCGCGGCACGCCGCGCGGCGACATCGACCGGGCGGTGGCGGAGGCGGCGCGGGTGCTCAACCTCGAGCCTTATCTCAAGCGCAAGCCCGGCGCGCTTTCCGGCGGTCAGCGCCAGCGCGTCGCCATCGGCCGCGCGATCGTCCGCAACCCCGACGTCTTCCTGTTCGACGAGCCGCTCTCCAACCTCGACGCCAAGCTGCGCATCGAGATGCGCACCGAGATCAAGTCGCTGCACCGCAGGCTCGCCACCACCATCGTCTACGTCACCCACGACCAGGTCGAGGCGATGACCATGGCCGACCGGGTGGTGGTGATGAACGCCGGCCGCATCGAGCAGGCTGCCGACCCGATCACGCTCTACGAGAAACCCCGCAACCTCTTCGTCGCCGCCTTCATAGGCGCGCCGTCGATGAATTTCCTCGACGGCGAGATCGGGGCGGGCGAGGGCGGCCTGCGCTTCCGGGCGCCGGGCGGCGTCGACCTCGCGATCCCGCCGGCGCGGGCCGCGGCGGTCGGCCGGCTCGCC
>CALCDT010000228.1 GCA_937900425.1 uncultured Alphaproteobacteria bacterium
CGGCCGGGGATCGTCCGGCGGGCTCGCCGCGTCGATCGCCTCCGCCAGCACGTCGGCGCGCAGCACCATGCCGGCGCCGCCGCCGGCGGGGGTGTCGTCGACGGCGCGGTGGCGGCCGCGGCCGAAGTCGCGGATGAAGGTGGTCGAAAGGCTCCAGGTGCCGTTCGCCAGCGCCTTGCCGGAGAGGCTGAGGCCGAGCGGGCCGGGGAACATCTCCGGATAGAGCGTCAGCACCGACGCGGAAAAGCCCGTCACGTCAGCGGTCCCGGTCGGCGGTGTCGCCGCGGGACGCGTCCGCCACGGCGGACGCCGCGCCGCCGCCGGTGCCGTCCTCTGCTGCTGCCTCGCCCGCGGAACCGTCCTCGCGATCGCCCTCGTCCTTCCCCGCCTCGTCGAACAATCCCGGCGGCGGCAGGACGACGAGGCGGCCCGAGGCGAGGTCGACCGTCGGCACCACCTCGCGGGTGAAGGGCACGAAGACCGTGGCCTTGCCGGGGCGGCGGACTTCGAGAAGATCGTCGGCGCCGAAATTCTGCACGGTGACGATCTCGCCGATGATCTCGCCCTCGGACGTGACGACGGCGAGCCCGATCAGGTCGGCGTGGTAGAACTCGTCGTCCTCGGGCTCCGGCAGCGCCGAGCGGTCGACGTAGAGCCGGGTGCCGGTGAGGGCCTCGGCGGTGGTGCGGTCGGCGATCCCCTCGAAGACGACGATCACCACCTCCTTGGCCGGCCGCAGCTTCCTGACGACGAACCGGCGGCCCGTCTCGTCCTGCAGCGGCCCGTAGTCGGCGATCGCTTCCGGGTCGGCGGTGTGCGGCTTGACGCGGAGCTCGCCGCGGATGCCGTGGGCGGCGCCGATCTCGGCGACGAGGACGGGATGGGGGAGGGGGGGCGTCAACGGGGTGGCCATGCCACCTGCCGACCATAATCGGCGTGCCAAGTCAATTCCGGAGCCGGGCGTTGTCCCGGGAGAGTGACGAGAACGGTTAGCAGGCCGGCGATGCGGGCGTGTTTGAGTGCCGGTACGCAGTCGGTGTCGGCCGAAAGAAGAACGATGCGCTCGACGGCCTTGCTGACGCAGAAGGTCGCGACATCGAGCCCGATGCGCATGTCGACGCCTTTCTGCTCGAAGCTCGGATCGAAGTGATCGTCGTCGAGCATCGTCGCGGGAACGGGTGTCTTTTTCGGAACCCACCCTCTGAACTTCAGGACGCCGCGACGAACGGCGAAGAGGTCACGGCCGGCGAGGTCGCGCAGCCAGCCGTCCGACGCCTCGAATTCCCGGTAGGCTCCGGAGACGGGCAACTTCACCCGCCCCGTGAACGGTGGGCAATCATAGTAGAGGAAACGAAGCGCCGTTTCGCCTTCGGCGACACAGGCTTTCGCGACGCCTTCGATGAAGTCCGGATCGAAAGGTTCCTTCGCCTTGCGGGCGGCCGCACGAAGATGGCCTCCGTCGATGAGAACGGCGACACGCAGTTGCGGAAATATGGTCGGCATAAAATGAAACCCCCTCGCGTCGCCGCTCGGGGGTTTCGGATACGTGCCCGCCTACGGGCGTAGCGGATAAGTCCTAAAATTAGGACATTTTTACGCGCGCTTCAAGTTGCCTATCCGGCAACCGATCACTCCGCGGCCTTCTCGGCGGCGGCGGCGCGCTCGGCGGCGCGTTCCTTGGCCTTGGCGCCCGGCTCGGCCTTGTTCGGGTTGCTGCGGGCCGGGCGCTTGGCGAGGCCGGCGGCGTCGAGGAAGCGCAGGACGCGGTCGGTCGGCTGGGCGCCCTGGGACAGCCAATGCTGGGCGCGCTCGGTGTCGAGAACGACGCGCTCGGCGCTGTCCTTGGCGACCAGCGGGTTGAACGTGCCGATCTTCTCGATGAAGCGGCCGTCGCGCGGGGCGCGGGCGTCGGCGACGACGATGCGGTAGAACGGACGCTTCTTGGCGCCGCCGCGGGCGAGACGGATCTTGAGGGACATGGGTCTTCTTCCTTCGGGTCTTGTGGTCTGGCGCATCCAGCGGTCCGGAAATCCCTTTTCGGCTGGACGCTGTTCGGTCTCCGCCGTCAGCGGCGGATCGCTTCGTGGTGCCGGATGACTTCCTTGACGATGAAGTTGAGGAAGGTCTCGGCGAAGTCGGGATCGAGCCGGGCCGCCTCGGCGAGGCTGCGCAGCCGTTCGATCTGCTGCTGCTCGCGGGCGGGGTCCGAGGGCGGCAGGGCGTGGGTGGCTTTCAGCACCCCCACCTTCTGCGTGCACTTGAAGCGCTCCGCGAGCAGATGGACGAGCGCGGCGTCGATGTTGTCGATCGACGCGCGCAATTCCTTGAGCTGGGCGAGGGCGGCGTTGCCCTCGAGGCTCTGTTCGGCGGCCGTGGTCATTTGCCCTTGGGCCCCTTTCCAAGTCCGGGAAGGCCGGGGAAGCGGCCGCCGGGCATGCCGGGAAGTCCGCCGGGCAGGCCGGGCGGCATCTTGAGCCCGCCGGGGCCGCCGAGGCCGGCCTCGCGGGCGACGCGGTCGAGCGTCGCCGGATCGACGTCGCCCATCCCCGGCATGCCGCCGCCACCGCCGAGGCCGCCGAGCATCTTGCCGAGCATGCCGCCGCCCTTCTGCTTGCCCATGGCCTTCATCATGTCGGCCATCTGGCGGTGCATCTTCAGCAGCTTGTTGATCTCGGAAACGTCGGTGCCGGAGCCGCCGGCGACGCGGCGCTTGCGCTTGGCGTCGAGCAGGGCGGGCTTGGCGCGCTCCTTCTTCGTCATCGACTGGATGATCGCGATCTGGCGGCGGATGTGCTTGTCGTCGAAGCCGGCGGCGGCGATCTGGCCCTTCATCTTGGCCATGCCGGGCATCAGGCCCATGATGCCGCTCATGCCGCCGAGCTTCTGCATCTGGCGCAGCTGGTCGGCGAAGTCGTCGAGGTCGAACTCGCCCTTCTGCATCTTCTTCGCCATCTTCTGCGCCTTGTCGGCGTCGAAGTTGGCGGCGGCCTTTTCCACGAGGGCGACGATGTCGCCCATGCCGAGGATGCGGTCGGCGATGCGGGAGGGGTGGAAGTCCTCGAGGGCGTCGGACTTTTCGCCCGTGCCCATCAGCTTGATCGGCTTGCCGGTGACCGCGCGCATCGACAGCGCTGCGCCGCCGCGGCCGTCGCCGTCGACGCGGGTCAGCACGATGCCGGTGATGCCGACGCGGGCCTCGAAGGCCTTGGCGGTGACGACGGCGTCCTGGCCGGTGAGGGCGTCGGCGACGAGCAGCACCTCGTGGGGCTTCGTCTGCGCCTTGACCTCGGCGACCTCGGCCATCAGGCCCTCGTCGACGGTCACCCGGCCGGCGGTGTCGAGGATGACGACGTCGTAGCCGCCGAGGCGGGCGGCGTTCATCGCGCGGCCGGCGATCTGCACGGCGCTCTGGCCGGGGACGATCGGCAGGGTGTCGACGCCGTTCTGCTCGCCGAGGACCTTCAGCTGCTCCATCGCCGCCGGGCGGCGGGTGTCGAGCGAGGCCATCAGGACCTTCTTGCGGTCCCGTTCCTTGAGGCGGCGGGCGATCTTGCCCGTCGTGGTGGTCTTGCCCGAGCCCTGCAGGCCGACCATCAGGATCGGCACCGGGGCGGCGGCGTGGAGGTCGATGGGCTTCGCCTCCGAACCGAGCATCTCGACCATCTGGTCGTGTACGATCTTGACGACCATCTGGCCCGGGGTGACCGACTTCACCACCTCGGCGCCGACGGCGCGGGCGCGGACCTTGTCGGTGAAGGACTTGACGACGTCGAGCGCGACGTCCGCCTCGAGCAGGGCCCGGCGAACCTCGCGCATCGCTTCGGACACGTCGGCCTCCGACAAGGCGCCGCGGCGGGTCAGCTTGTCGAATATGCCGGACAGGCGATCCGAAAGGGTTTCGAACATCGGTTGACACCTCGTGCGGGAGAAGACTCCCGCCTCAGTTAGGTCGGCGACGCGGTTTCGCCAAACGAAAACGGCACCCGCGGGCGCGACGCGCTGGCGGATGGTGACCTCCGGGATCGATGTCCCGGTCGGCGGCTCGGTGGCGGACCTTTGCCGAGAATGTGCGGGGTGGCTACACCGGGCGGGGCGGGAAGTCAAGAAAAATGGCTCGGCGGCCGGCCCGCCGCCGCCGCGCCGCCGGCTCCGGACGAAGGCGGGGCGGCGCCCGACGAGCGTAGCGGGTCCTTCGACGAAGGGAGGAGCCCCTTCGAGACGGAAAGCGGCGCCTTCCGCGCGGCAAGCGGATGGTCAATGACCCAGATCAACGCCCGCTTCTTCGAGCAATTCTAGAGTTCGTCCGTTCCCAAGGATGGAGCGAACCCATGAAAACGCTGCTCACACGCCTGCTCGTCACGTCCCTACTCGTCGCGCCGGGCGCGGCGGCGGCGGACACCCTGCGCGACCAGGCCCTCGAACTCTTCAAGCCGCTGCCCTCGACGATCCCGGCGGTCAAGGACAACCGCATCACGCCGGAGAAGATCGAACTCGGCAAGGCGCTGTTCTTCGACCCGCGGCTCTCGGCCTCGGGCGTCTTCAGCTGCAACTCCTGCCACAACCTCGCCACCGGCGGCGACGACAACCTCGAGACGTCGATCGGCCACGGCTGGCAGAAGGGCCCGCGCAACTCGCCCACCGTGCTCAACGCGGTGCTGAACGAGGCCCAGTTCTGGGACGGCCGCGCCGAGGATCTCAAGGCCCAGGCCAAGGGGCCGATCCAGGCCGGCGTCGAGATGGCCAACAAGCCGGCGATCGTCGAGCAGACGCTGAAGAGCATGCCCTACTACGTCGACGCCTTCGCCGCCGCCTTCCCCGGCGAGGAGAAGCCGCTCAGCTTCGACAACATGGCCAAGGCGATCGAGGCCTTCGAGGCGACGCTGGTGACCCCGGCGCCGTTCGACGCCTGGCTGAACGGCGACGACGCCGCGCTCTCCGACGATCAGAAGCAGGGCCTCGCCCTGTTCATGGACAAGGGCTGCGCCGCCTGCCACAGCGGCGTCAACGTCGGCGGCCACGGATACTATCCGTTCGGCGTCATCGAGAAGCCCGGCGCCGACGTGCTGCCCGAGAAGGACAAGGGCCGCTTCGCCGTGACCAAGACCGCGGACGACGAATACGTCTACCGCGCCGCGCCGCTGCGCAACATCGCGATCACCGCGCCCTACTTCCATTCCGGCAAGGTGTGGGACCTGAAGCAGGCGGTCGGCATCATGGGCAACTCGCAGCTCGGCGAGAATCTCGACGACGGCGAGGTCGAGCAGATCACGGCCTTCCTGACCTCGCTGACCGGCACGATGCCGGCGGTGACGATCCCGATCCTGCCGGCCGAGACCGACCTGACGCCGCGCCCGACGGCCGAAGTGATGCCGTGACACGGGCTCGCGTTTGATCGACCTCCCCGCCGTCCGTCCGGGTCCACCCGGCCGGGCGGCGGTTTCATTCTAGCTCGCGCCGCCGGCGTTCGGGTCGAGCAGGCCGTGGAAGCGGCGGGCGGCGGCGTGGGCGAAGCGCAGGGTGACGGCGCGGCGGGCGGCGGGGGCGAGCCGGTGCTCGGGCGCTTCGCGCAGCACGGCGCCGCCGAAGCCGTCGGCGACGATGAGCCCGGCCTCCTCGGGGAAGATCGCGGCGGAGACGCCGGCGTGAGAGGCGAAGAACAGCCGGTCGCAGAAATCGCGGTACTCCGGCCATTTGTGGTCGGCGCGGAAATCCTCGAGCGAGGATTTGATCTCGACGATCCAGACGTCGCCCTTGGGGCCGAGGGCGACGACGTCGGCGCGCCGGCCGGTCGGAAAGGTCAGCTCCGTCACCACCGAGAAGCCGAAGCCGATCATCAGGCGGCCGACGCCGCGCTGCACCATCGCCGCCGCCGCCGACTGGCGGCCGTCGACGAGGCGGGGATCGTCCGGCAGGGGCACGGGAAGGAAGGCGGGTTCGATCGGCATCGCGGCATTGTTCATGGTTTGTTTTGAGATTGCAAGACCGCCGCCGCGATCAGCCGCGCCCGGAAGGCGTTCCCGCGCGACGCCGCCATCGAGCGGCTCGACGCTTCCGTCAGGGTTCCTCCGGAACCTCGCCGGCAGGAGTCCCGCGGGCCGCGCGCGCATCCCCCTCGTGAAACCGCTCGTCCGCGCCGTAGATCGCCGTCAGCCGGGCCGCCAGCGCCGCCGCCTCCGTGCTTCGTCCGGCCTGTCGCAGCAGGGCGAGCAGGCGCAGGGCCGGGGCCTTCTTCGCCCGCTTCGGCAGGGTCGCGAAGACGGTGTCGGCGTGGAGGCGGGCGTCGAGGGCGGCGAGGCGGGCCAGCGCGTCGTCCTGCTCGCCGGCCCGAAGCGCGGCCTCGGCGGCGAGGCGGGCGGCGCCGGGATTGCCCGAAAGACCGAGGCGGTCGACGGCGCGCGGATCGACGGCTTCGCCGGAAGCGAAGGCCCGGGCGAGGCGGCCGAGTTCGCCGAGCGCCGGCCAGTCCGGCGCCTCGACCAGCAGGCCCTTCTGGCGCAGTTCGGCGGCGAGCGGGCGGGCGAAGGTGGCGATGACCCGGCGCACGACGTTGACCGAATAGAGGTGGTCGTGGACCTCGTGACCGGAGGCGACGGCGACGAGATCGGCGGACGAAGCGGCGCCGAGGCCGTGGACGGCGGCGGCGGTGCCGGCGTCGTAGGGGTCGTAGAGGCCGAAGACGACGGTGTGGCGCCGGCGCGCGGGCCGGGCGAGGAGGTCGGCGAGGCCGACTTCGCCCTGCTGGGGCACGAGACCGGCTTCGGCGCTGCGACTGCCGGGCTCGCCGATCGCGAGATCGGGCACGAAGGCGACGGCGGGGCCGTCGTCCCGCCGCGTCGCGGCCGCCAGCGCGCCGAAGCCGCCCATCGACGAGCCGTAGTAGACGATCCGCGCCGGCCGCGTTTCGGCGACCGCCGCGTCGACGGCCGCGTCGATCGCCGCCTCGCAGCCACGATACCAGCCGCCGGCGCGGTCGTTGACGAAGAGGGCGTGGTGGGCGGTGCGGGCGAAGAGGCGCGACAGGCCGAATTTTCCGGCCGGCACCCGGACCTGGCTGAACACCACGACGAGCAGGCCGCTGCCACCGGGACGCGGGACGATCGAGGTCGCGAGGCGGTCCGCGCCGGTTTCGACGCCGATGCCGGGATCATGGTCGGAGCGGCCGCCGTCGCCAGGGCCGCCGCCTTCGCCCTCCGTCATGCGTTTCACCCCTTGCCCGCCGCGCCGCCACAGGCTCTACACGAATCATCGCCACAGACGAAGGGTGGCGAGGCGAGCGAGGATCGGCGGCGATGGCGAAGGCGGCGGCGATGGCCGGAGAAACAGACGAGGCGGGCGGCGCCGGGCGGCGTCTCGACGTCATCGACATCGCCCGCGGCGTCGCGCTGCTGGCGATGGCGAGCTATCATTTCGCCTGGGATCTCGCCTTTTTCGGCTTCATCGACCAGGACGTCACCGGCGATCCCGGCTGGCGGCTTTACGCCCATCTCATCGCGGCGAGCTTCCTGCTGCTCGTGGGCGTCGGCCTCGCCCTCGGGCACGACGGCGGCATCCGCTGGCGGGGCTTCTTTCGCCGGTTCGTCCGCATCCTCCTCGCGGCCGCGGCGGTGAGCGCGGCGACCTATGTCGCCTTTCCAGACGGCTTCGTCTATTTCGGCATCCTCCACCACATCGCCCTCGCCAGCCTCGTCGGCCTCGCCGTCCTGCGCGCGCCGCCGGCGGTGGTGCTGGCGGCGGCGCTGGCGGCGCTGGTGATGCCGGCCGTGGTGACGCTGCCGGGGGAGGGCGGGCCGATGGTCTGGCTGACCGGCCTTGCCGACTGGGTCCGCCCGTCCAACGACTTCGTGCCGTTGCTGCCGTGGATCGCGGCGCCGCTCGCCGGCATCGCCGTCACCCGGATCGCGATCCGGCACGGCCTCGTCGTGCAGCTCGTAATGGTGCGGGCGCGGGCGAGGTTCGCCCGCGGCCTCGCCTGGCTCGGCCGTCACAGCCTCGCCGTCTACCTGCTGCACCAGCCGGCGCTCTACGGTCTCGTCCTCGCGGCGAGCCTCGTCGTTCCGGCCGACGCGGTGCGCGAGCGCACGCGCCTCGTCGACGGCTGCATCGCCTCCTGCGCCGACATGGGTGGGGATGCCGCGCTGTGCGAGCGGCACTGCGGCTGCGTCGCCGACCGGCTCGACGCCACCGACGTCTTCCGCCACCGGCAGGCCGAGGCCGCCGACCGGATGCTGGTCGAGGAGGCTTCGGCCATTTGCGCAGCGGGCGACGATCCGGGCGCCGATACCGGCTGGGAGACGGTTCCGGGCGAGGCGCCGATGCCGCCGGTGGAGCCGCTGCCGGTGGAGCCTGTGCCGGGGGAGCAACCGTCGCCGACGCCGGCGCCCGGCCAGTGATACCGGCCGTGATCAGGCCCAGGCCGGGTCGTCATCGGCGGGGTCTTCGGGCACGAGATCTTCTGGAGCAGGCTCTTCGAGGGTGACCCCGCGGCGGCGGGCGTCAGCCGGCCTCGCCGCCCTCGCGGCGCTCGAACATCTTCAACTCCTCGATCCGCGGCATCGACATGATCGAATAGCCCGAATCGACGAAGTGGACTTCTCCGGTGACGCCGGAGGCGAGGTCGGAGAGCAGGTAGGTGGCGGCGCCGCCGACCTCGTCGATGGTCACGGTGCGCTTCAGCGGGGCGTTGCGGTGCTGGAAGTTCAGCATCAGCCGGGCGTCGGCGATGCCGGCCCCGGCGAGGGTGCGGACCGGGCCGGCCGAGATGGCGTTGACGCGGATGTTCTGCGGGCCGAAGTCGCCGGCGAGATAGCGCACGGAGGATTCGAGCGCGGCCTTGGCGACGCCCATGACGTTGTAGTTCGGCATCACCCGCACCGAGCCGGCGTAGGTGAGCGTCAGCAGCGAGCCGCCGTTCGGCATCATCTCCGCCGCCCGCTTGGCCACCTCCGTGAAGGAGAAGCAGCTGATCACCATGGTGCGCGAGAAATTCTCGCGGCTGGTGTCGGCGTAGCGGCCCTTGAGCTCGTTCTTGTCGGAGAAGCCGATGGCGTGGACGACGAAGTCGAGGCTGCCCCAGCGATCCTTCAGTGCCGCGAAGACGGCGTCGACGGTGGCGACGTCCTCGACGTCGCAGGGCAGAACGATGTCGGAGCCGACCTTTTCGGCGAGCGGCCGGACCCGGCGGCCGAAGGCCTCGCCCTGGTAGGTGAAGGCGAGTTCGGCGCCGTGTTCGGCCAGCCTTGCGGCGATGCCCCAGGCGATCGAATGGTCGTTGGCGACGCCCATGATGAGGCCGCGCTTGCCCGACATCAGGCCGGTCATGGCAACTCCTGTCGACGGAGAGGGAAGGCGGCTCAGGCCGCGTAGCGCTGGAACACCAGCGTCGCGTTGGTGCCACCGAAGCCGAAGGAATTGGAGAGGGCGGTGTCGATCGAAACGCCGTCGCGGCGCTCCAGCACGATCGGCATGTCCGCGAAGGCCGGGTCGAGCTCGTCGATGTGGGCGCTCTTGGCGATGAAGCCGTTCTGCATCATCAGCAGGCAGTAGATCGCCTCCTGGACGCCGGTGGCCCCCAGCGAGTGGCCGGTCAGCGACTTGGTCGCCGAGATCGGCGGGCAGGCGTCGCCGGTGCCGAACACCTTGCGGATCGCCTCGATCTCGGGGGCGTCGCCCGCCGGCGTCGAGGTGGCGTGCGGGTTGATGTAGTCGATCTTCTCCTTGACCGTCGACAGCGCCATCTTCATGCAGCGCACCGCGCCCTCGCCGGAGGGGGCGACCATGTCGTAGCCGTCGGAGGTCGCGCCGTAGCCGACGATCTCGCCGTAGATCCGGGCGCCGCGCGCCTTGGCGTGCTCCAGCTCCTCGAGCACCAGCACGCCGGCGCCGCCGGCGATGACGAAGCCGTCACGGTTCCTGTCGTAGGCGCGCGAGGCGGTGGAGGGGGTGTCGTTGTACTTGGCGCTCATGGCACCCATGGCGTCGAACAGCACCGCGAGCGCCCAGTCGAGCTCCTCGCAGCCGCCTGCGAACATCACGTCCTGCTTGCCCCACTGGATCATCTCGTAGGCGTTGCCGATGCAGTGGTTGGAGGTCGCGCAGGCCGACGAGATCGAATAGTTGACGCCCTTGATCTTGAACCAGGTGGCAAGCGTCGCCGAGGCGGTCGAGGACATGGCTTTCGGCACCGCGAAGGGGCCGACGCGCTTGGGGCCCTTCGAGCGGGCGGTGTCGGCAGCCTCGATCAAAGTCTTGGTCGAGGGGCCGCCGGAGCCCATGATGATGCCGGTCCGCTCGTTGGAGATGTCGGCCTCCTCGAGGCCGGCGTCGCGGATCGCCTGGTCCATGGCGACGTGGTTCCAGGCGGTGCCGCCGCCGTGGAAGCGCATCGCCCGGCGGTCGACGACCTCGGCGGGGTCGAGGGTCGGGGCGCCGAAGACCTGGCTGCGGAAGCCGAGTTCGGCGAAGCGATCGGCCTTGACGATACCGGACTTCGCCTCGCGCAGCGAGGCGGTCACTTCCTGGGTGTTGTTTCCGATCGAGGAAACGATCCCCATTCCCGTCACGACGACCCGTCTCATATCGGCCTCACGTCTTTTCTCGTTGGTCCCTCGGCGGCGACGGCCGCCGGCGCGGTCCACCCGATCGGCGGCCGCCCGCCCACATCACTGGGGATCGAATAGCGGTTAATCAAGGTCACCTCAAGCGACGCGCGCCCATACCACCGCCGCCGCGCGGCCTACGGCGGGCGTAGCGGGGCTTGCGGCGAGGGTGCCCCGCGGCGGCGAAACGCCTTCGCCGCGAGGGAGCGGCGCCCCGGGGAGGGCGGGCCGCCGGCGGCCGATCGCCGGTCAGGCGGCCTTGAACAGGCCGACCTTCAGATCGCTCGCCCGGAACACGATTTCACCATCGGCCTTGACCCAGCCGTCGGCGATGCCGAGGACGAGGCGGCCGCGCATGACGCGCTTGAAGTCGACGCCGTATTCCACGAGCTTCGTGGAGGGGACGATCTGGCCGGTGAACTTGACCTCGCCGGTGGAGATCGCGCGGCCGCGGCCGGGCTCGCCGAGCCAGCCGAGGAAGAAGCCGGTCATCTGCCAGAGCGCGTCGAGGCCGAGGCAGCCGGGCATGACCGGGTCGCCGTGGAAATGGCAGGGGAAGAACCAGAGGTCGGGGCGGATGTCGAACTCGGCGCGCACGCAACCCTTGCCGTGCTCGCCGCCGGTCTCGGAGATCTCGGTGATGCGGTCGAACATCAGCATCGGCGGCAGCGGCAGCTGGGCGTTGCCCTGGCCGAACAACTCGCCGCGTCCGCACTCGAGAAGCTCTTCGTAATCGTAGCTGGACTTGCGCTCAACCATTCCCCGCCTGCTTCCTCTTTCCGGTGTCCGCGTCCCCACTTCGGCCGCGTGCCGAAGGGCGCGGCGGGACGGCAGGAGTGGTATCATAGGCGCCGGGCCGCCGAAAGGCCGGGCCGCGGCGAAAGCGGGAGCGGAGGCCGGGGCGAAAACGGGGCGGCGGCCGGCCCGGCGAAGGGCTCGCCGTCCGCGCTTTTCCGCAACTTGCGCAGCCCGACGAGACTTTCTAATATTTGAACTGAATAGCGACCGGTTTGGATCGTCACCTTCCGTGAAGCCGGACCTCGAGGATCCCTCGCAGCGGCCCTTGTCGAGGGGCGGCGGCGAAGGATCCGGTCCACGACGGAAACCGTCCGCCCCGCGCCCTTCGCGACGAGCGGGCGAAGCAGGATCGAAGGCACGCATGAGCACCGATAGCGCCCACCCGGACACCGCAGCCCATCACGGCCACCACGGCCCGTCCCGGCGCAAGGCCGGCGGCTGCGTCAAGACGATGCTGCGCAGCTCCGGACTGCGACCGACCCGCCAGCGCGTCGCCCTCGCCGAAATCCTCTACGGCCACGGCCACCGCCACCTTTCGGCCGAACAGCTCCACGACGAGGCCCAGGCGGCCGACGTGCCCGTGTCGCTGGCGACGATCTACAACACGCTGCACCAGTTCACCGAGGCCGGGCTGCTGCGCGAGGTCGCGGTCGACGGCACCAAGACCTATTTCGACACCAACGTCGACGACCACCACCACTTCTACGTCGAGGGCGCCAACGAGGTGTTCGACATCCCGGGCACCGCCGTCACCCTCGGCAAGCTGCCGGAGCCGCCGGAAGGCATGGAGATCGTCCGCGTCGACGTGGTGGTGCGGCTGCGCCCGAAGCAGGCCTGAGGCCGGCGGGCTCTTGATCGATTTCTCTCCGCCCTTACCCTGAGCGGCGGCGGGCGTGACTGACGACGGCACCGGATCATGTCGGAACCGGCGCTCGGAGCAGCCTTGCAAGGGCCCGTCGACCGTCATTCCCGCGCAAGCCGGAATTCAGCCCTCCGTGCAGCGAGAGCTCGAGACCGGCACCCGAACCCTTTCACCACCCCGACGAAATCGCTGGCCGTTCCCCTACCGCCCGCTGGCTTCCCGCTCGCGCGGGAATGACGGTGGAGAGGTTCGCGGGAACGACGATGGACAGCGCGGTGCAAGCGCGGTTCGAAGGCTCGGCGGCATGAGGCGCTCCCGGCCGGCGTGCGGCGAAGCGATCGCGGCCGGCCCGGCTCGCACTCGGTGCCTTCACCGAAATTCTCATGAAGAAGCCCGGCTGGTGCTGCCGGGCTTTTTTCGTTGCAGCGGAAAACGAGCGGCGGGAAGGGAGGCGGCGCGGGGTCGGCGACGTCGACCGGAATCGCGGTTGTGCCGGGGCGGCGGGGCGGCGCGCCAAACCTCTCCAAGGTCGAGGTCCGGTCAGCCGGCCGCGTTCGGGCCCGCTTGCGACCGCCGCCCGCCGTTGCCCGACGGGCCGAAGCGGTCCGTATTCGCCGTCACGCGGCGCGGCGCGGGACCGGGAGGGCGGGGGTGTCGGTGGCGAGGCGGGTTTCCTCGCGCAGGCGCTCGGCCTCGATGCGCCAGCGGGCGGCGTCACGGCGGCTCTGGCGGGCGGCGCGGCGGAAGCGGCCCTGATTCGCCCAGACGGCGATGCCGCCGAGCAGGACGCCGGCCATCAGCATGACGAAGAACACGCCGTAGAGCGGAACCGTGAGCGAGAGCAGCGGCGCGTCGGGCGTCACCGGATCGAGCAGGATCGTCACCGGCTGGTTGTTGACCATCGCCAGGGCGATGATCACCACGGCGATCGGACCGCCGATCAGCAGCCACAGCAGAAGTCGCATTTCGATCTCCTTCTCGCTCGGCCGGCGTCGCCGCCTGCCGGATGGGTCCTCGTCGGCGTCCGGCCCTCGTCCCGCACGGCGGCGGATGGCGCCCCCGGCGAGCGGCCGCGAGCCGGTCCCTTCACCTTCGCCTGCTTAGCGCCTTTGCGCCGGCCGGGCACGCGAAAACACCAGGATCGACCGCGGTCCGGCGACAATCAGCTTGGCCGCGCGGGGAAGGCCGTTCGCCTTCCGCGGGGCCTTCGCACGGCGGGCAGGCGAGGCGGGGCTCCCGGAGCACCGGACCGACGCCGGGCGGGGCGGTCACCCGACAGCCCACCGGCGCCGCCGCTTTCGACCGGCCCAACGCGCCCCGGGGCGACGACGTTCCGTGACCGGCGAGCCGGGGGCGGGCGAGGAGAGAAAGCGCGCGGCGGATGTGTCGTCGCGGAGGCGGGCGAGGCGATCGCGGGCCGGGTGACGCTCACTCGTCGTCGTTGAGCCGCTCGCGCATTTCCTTGCCGGTCTTGAAGAAGGGCACGAATTTCTCGCTGACCTCGACCTTCTCGCCGGTGCGGGGGTTGCGGCCGATGCGGGCCGGCCGGCTCTTGACCGAGAAGGCCCCGAAGCCGCGCAACT
This sequence comes from uncultured Alphaproteobacteria bacterium, assembly GCA_937900425.1. Classification (GTDB taxonomy): domain Bacteria; phylum Pseudomonadota; class Alphaproteobacteria; order Rhizobiales; family Pleomorphomonadaceae; genus CALCDT01. Next base: position 13,839 of record CALCDT010000228.1, read on the forward strand.
CGACCCGGTCGCCGTTGGCCATCGCCCCGGCGATGGTGTCGAGGATCGTGTTGACGATGTTCTCGATGTCGCGCTGGTAGAGATGAGGGTTCTGTGCAGCGATGCGCTGCACCAGCTCGGACTTGATCATGCCGCTACCCCGTGACGAAATTATTGTTCTCAATCGGCGATTTGAGGGTGCCAAAGCGCGACGAGACCGTCAAGCGCCAGCTTGTCCCGGAGGGTGAGCGCATCGAAGCCGGTGGCGCGGGCCAACTGGCCGGCGGCCCAGCCGAGGAGGCCGAAGCCCTCGTCCGGACGGCGCGGCTTCCAGTCGACCACCGGCAGTCCGGTGTCGACGCCGCCTTCCTCCTCTAGCCAGGCGATCGCCTCCTCCTCGCCGCCGAGGGCGTCGACGAGGGCGAGGGAGCGCGCCCGCTCGCCGGAATAGACCCGCCCGTCGGAAAGCCGCAGCGCCTCCTCGCGGTCGAGGCCGCGGCGCTCGACGACGATGTCGACGAACCACTGGTAGGAATCGTCGACGAGATCGGCCATGGCGCGGACGGCGTCGGGGTTGGCCGGCTCGAAGGGCGAGGGCTCGGCCTTGAGCGCGGCCGAGCGCACGGTCTTGACCTCGACGCCGAGCGTGTCGAGCAGGCGCTCGACGTTGCCATACTGGAAGTAGACGCCGATCGAGCCGGTGATCGAAGTGCGGCGGGCGACGATGTGGTCGGAGGCGATCGCCACCATGTAGCCGGCGGAGGCGGCGAGGGTGTGGACCTCGGTGACCATCGGCTTCTCGGCGGCGAGCTTGCGCAGGCTCTCGTAGAGCGCCTCGCCGCCGGTCGCCGAGCCGCCGGGGCTGTCGACGGCGAGGATGACGCCCTTGACCGCGTCGGCGTCGGCGACCTTGTCGAGCATCTCGATCAGCGCCGTGTCTTCTAGGATGACGCCCTCGATGCTGATGCGGGCGATGTGCGGCGCCGACTTCGCGCCGAAGCCCTCGCCGGCGGTGGCCCACAGCGCGGCACCGGCGGCGAGCACCGCGAGCAGCAGGAAGGTGGCGAGGCGCCAGGCCGTCAGCCGCCTGCGGGTGCGGCGGCGGTCGACGATGAGGTCGGCATCGAGCGTCATCGGGATCCTTCGGGTGTGCGCGCGCGCGAATTCGTCGGTGCGGCGGCGGTCGGGGCGGTGCGGGCGGATCGGCGACGGGCGGAACCCGCCCGGTCCGGTGGCCGCGCGGTGCCGTGGCCCTCCGTCCGGCCCGACGATAGCGTGGTGCGCCCCCGCGCGGCAAACGGAAAGCGGCGAAGATCGCCTCCGCCGCCGGTCGATGGGGTCGGGAACGGGCTGACGCGGCCGGGCCGATCGCCGAGGCCGGACATGCGAGGGGCGCCACGCGAAGTGACGCCCCGTTTGCATTGGCCCTTCGATCGCAGCGAATAGAGCCAGGCCAGCTTCCAGGGTGAAGCCAGTCATTTCGCCCGATCGACAAGTCGAGGGGCGGTGACGTCGATAGTGCTCCCGATGGACGCCCCCGTCAAGACTTATCGGATCGCCGTCTTTACATGAGCGGCAGCCGGCGTGAGCGTGCGGGACGTGGCCGTGACCGGTTCCGATCTTTCCGCGCTGCAGCATGAGGCGCGTCCCGCGCAGCCGAAGCGCGCCTCGCGGCGGGCCGGAAGGGGCGGCGCGGCGCGCCGCTTCCGGTCCGCTTCAGCCGTGGGCAAGCATGACGTGGCGCACGACGGTGTAGTCCTCCAGCGCGTATTGCGACATGTCCTTGCCGTAGCCCGACTGCTTGACGCCGCCGTGGGGCATCTCGTTACAGAGCATGAAGTGGGTGTTGATCCAGGTGCAGCCGTAGCGCAGCCGCGCCGCCGCGCTCATCGCCCTGCCGACGTCCCGCGTCCACACGGAGGAGGCGAGGCCGTAGTCGCTGTCGTTGGCGAAGGCGACGACGTCGTCGTCCGCCGAGAAGGGCGTCACCGAGACCACCGGCCCGAACACCTCGCGCCGGACGATCTCGTCGCTCTGCAGGGCGCCGGCGACGACGGTCGGCTCGTAGAAGAAGCCGCTGCCCTCCGGACGCTTGCCGCCGGTGGTGATCTCGACGTGGCCGGTCTCGGCGGCGCGCTGGACGAAGCTCGCGACCCGGTCGCGCTGGCGGGCCGAGATCAGCGGCCCGATCTCGTTCTCGCCGTCGTCGGCGCGGCTGAAGGCGATCGTGGAGACGGCGCCGGTGAGGTCGGCGACGAAGCGGTCGTAGATCGACTTCTCGGCGTAGATCCGGCAGGCTGCGGTGCAGTCCTGGCCGGCGTTGTAGAAGCCGAAGGTGCGGATTCCCGCGACCGCCGCCTCGAGGTCGGCGTCGCCGTAGACGATGACCGGGGCCTTGCCGCCGAGTTCGAGGTGGGTGCGCTTGACGGTGCGGGCGGCGGCGGCGAGCACCTTCTTGCCGGTGGCGATGTCGCCGGTGATCGAGACCATGTCGACGCCGGGATGGTTGATCAGCGCGTTGCCGACGCTCTCGCCGCGGCCGAGCACGATGTTGACGACGCCCTCGGGCAGGATGCCGGCGAGCAGCTTCGCCATCTTCAGGGCGGTGAGCGGGGTCTGCTCGGAGGGTTTGAAGACCACGGTGTTGCCGCCGGCGAGCGCCGGGGCGAGCTTCCAGGCCATCATCATCAGCGGGTAGTTCCACGGCGCGATCGACCCGACGACGCCGACGGCGTCGCGGCGGATCATCGAGGTGAAGCCCGGCAGATACTCCCCGGCGATGGTGCCCTGCAGATTGCGGATGGCGCCGGCGAAGAAGCGGAAGCAGTCGACGATGGCGGGCAGTTCGTCGTTGCGCACCGCGTTGATCGGCTTGCCGCAGTTGAGGGATTCGAGCGCGGCGAAGGCGTCGGCGTCGGCCTCGATGGCGTCGGCGATCCTGAGCAGGTAGCCGGAGCGCTCGCCGGGCGTCGTCGTCGACCAGGTCGTGAAGGCGGTACGGGCCGCGGCGACGGCGGCGTCGATCTGGGCCGGCGAGGCTTCGGGCAGGTCGAGGATCAGGTCGGCGGTCTTGGGATCGAGGATCTTCTCCTCCGTCTCCTCGCCGGCGACGAAGGCGGAGCCGATCAGCATCTCAGTGTCCATGGGAGGTCTCCCTGTGGTTTTCGTCTGTTTTGTAAGCTCGCGACGAGGTGGAGGCGCCGGGGCTTTCCCCTCGTCCTTCGAGACGGTCGCGACGCTCCCTCCTCAGGATGAGGGGAAAGGGAGAGGTTGCGTCGGAGCGGTAGGGTCTTTTTCCGATCGCACTGCGATTGCGCCCGGGTTCCCCGCGCACCGAAGAAGGCCTCATCCTGAGGAAGGAGCGAAGCTCCTGTCTCGAAGGACGAGGCGGGGCGCGCCCGCCCGTCGACACCCGCGTGGCACGGTCCGAGGGAGCGACGACGAGGGTCCCGGTCCCGGTCATTTCCCCGCCCCCGCCGTCTCCGAACCCTCGCGCGTCAGGTAGTAGGCGCCGAGGATCGGCAGGAAGGTGACGAGCACCACGACCATGGCGACGACGTTAGTGACCGGGCGCTGGCGCGGGCGGATCAGTTCCTCCAGCATCCATATCGGCAGGGTCTGCTGCTGGCCGGCGGTGAAGGTGGTGACGATGACCTCGTCGAAGGACAGCGCGAAGGCAAGCATGGCGCCGGCGGCCAGCGCGGTGCCGATCTGCGGCAGCACCACGTGGCGAAGGGTCTGGAAGCCGTCGGCGCCGAGGTCCATCGACGCCTCGATCATCGAGGCCGAGGTGCGGCGGAAGCGGGCGAGGGCATTGTTGTAGACGACGACGATGCAGAAGGTGGCGTGGCCGACGACGATGGTCAGCGTCGAGAAGGGGATCTCGGCGATGCCGTAGGCCGAGCGCAGGGCGATGCCGGTGACGATGCCGGGAAGGGCGATCGGCAGGATGACGAGCAGCGACACCGCCTCGCGGCCGAAGAAGCGCGAGCGGGCGACGGCGGCGGCGGCGAGCGTGCCGAGGACGAGGGCGATCAGCGTCGCCACCGCGGCGACCTTGACCGACAGCTCCAGCGCCTGCCAGACGTCCGGCCGGTTCCAGGTGGCGGCGAGCCAGCGCGTGGTGAAGCCGGGCGGCGGCCACTGATAGCTGCGCTCCTCGGTGGTGAAGGCGTAGGCGAAGATCAGCAGGATCGGCAGGTGCAGGAAGGCGAGGCCGGCGACGGCCGCGATCTTCAGGGCGAGGGGGGCTTTTTCAGAGCGCATCGAAGGCCCCCGTGCGCCTGGCGATCGTCAGGTAGACGCCCATGATCACCACCGGGATCACCGAGAAGGCGGCGGCGAGCGGCAGGTTTCCGGCGGTGCCCTGCTGGGCGTAGACGGCCTGGCCGATGAAGAGCCGCGAGGAGCCGACGATCTGCGGGATGATGTAATCGCCGAGCGTCAGCGAGAAGGTGAAGATCGAGCCGGCGACGGCGCCGGGCAGCGCCAGCGGCAGGATCACGTGGCGGAAGGTGGCGCGCGGGGCGGCGCCGAGGTCGGCGGAGGCCTCGATCAGGCTCTTCGGCACCCGTTCCAGCGACGCCTGCATCGGCAGGATCATGAAGGGCAGCCAGACGTAGAGGAAGACGAGGAAGGTGCCGAGGTAGCTGACCGACAGCGAGTTGCCGCCGACCACCGGCAGCGCCAGCACCGCGTCCATCACCGCCGTGAGGTGCAGGGTCGAGAACAGCCAGGTCAGGATGCCCTCCTTGGCGAGGATCAGCTTCCAGGCATAGACCTTGACGAGATAGGACGACCACAGCGGCAGCATGACGCCGATGTAGAACACCGCCTTCCAGCGGCCGCGGGCGTAGCGGGCGGCATAATAGGCGATCGGGAAGGCGACGACGCCGGCGGCGATCGTCACGCAGGCGGCCATCGTCACCGTGCGCAGGATGATGTCGAAATTCGATGGCCGCAGCAGTTCGGCGTAGGATTTCAGCGTGAACTCGTGGACGACGAGGCCGCTGAACTCGTCGATCGAGAAGAAGCTCTGGGCGAGCAGGGTGGCGAGAGCGCCGAGGTAGACGACGCCGAGCCAGAGCAGCGGCGCGGCGAGCATCAGCGCGAGCAGCAGGCGCGGCCGGCGCCAGAGCAAATCCGACAGGCGGCGCAGCGCCCCGTCGGGCGCGCGCGGCGCGGAGGCGGCCGCCGCGCTCACGGCGCGTCCTCCAGCGGGTTGAAGTCCGCCGCCCGCGCATGCAGCGTCAGCGGCTCGCCGGG
>CALCDT010000229.1 GCA_937900425.1 uncultured Alphaproteobacteria bacterium
CGTCAGGATCACCGCGGGTACCGACAGGCTCCTGTTCGAGCCGGTCGGCCGGGCCGAGGAAGCGGCCTGAGCCCCGGCCGGGCGACGGCCAGACCACGAACCACAAACGAGGAAGGCCGCGGCGTCCCTCACGCCGCGGCCTTTTTCTTTCCCTCCGATCGATCCGACAGATCGAAAGGAGCGCCGCGCAGTCTCGACCGCGGCGGCCCGCCGAAACGAGAACCCCTCCCGCCCGCACGAGGCGGGCGGGAGGGGCACGGGTATAGGAGCGCTCAAGCGGCTAGGGGCGAGGGGGGAAGCGCCCAAAGTCCGAGCAGTCTCCTTCTCCGTCCTCAAAACGCCACCACCGAAGCGCGGTTCCGGCCGTGGCGAAATAAATTCCCCGGCGGCCTCACGTCCCGATCGCCTCCCGGCGGGAGCGGCATCCGAACCGGGTAGGATGCTTTCCACGAGAATACGGCACGAATAAGTGGAACTGCGTAGCGCCGTGCCGACAGGAAATCTCTTCCGGGGACAAAAAAGGCCGCTCCCCGCGCGGGGAGCGGCCTGCGTTCCGATGGCGGGCCGCCCCCGCCTCAGCGCGAGTAGTACTCGACGACGAGGTTCGGCTCCATGTGCACCGGGTAGGGCACATCGGAGAGGGCCGGCACGCGGACGTACTTGACGACCATCTTGTGGTGGTCGGCGTCGAGATAGTCGGGCACGTCGCGCTCGCCCGACTGCGTCGCCTCGAGCACGATGGCGAGCTGCTTGGCCTTCTCGCGCAGCTCGATGACGTCGCCCGGCTTGCAGCGGTAGCTCGCCACGGTGACGCGGCGGCCGTTGACCGAGACGTGGCCGTGGCTGACGAACTGGCGGGCGGCGAACGGCGTCGGCACGAACTTGGCTCGGTAGACGATCGCGTCGAGACGGCTCTCCAGGAGGCCGATCAGCCGCTCGGAGGTGTCGCCCTTGAGACGCGAGGCCTCGGCGTAGATGCGCCGGAACTGCTTCTCGGAGATGTTGCCGTAGTGGCCCTTCAGCTTCTGCTTGGCGCGCAGCTGCACGCCGAAGTCGGAGAGCTTGCCCTTGCGGCGCTGGCCATGCTGGCCGGGGCCGTACTCGCGGCGGTTGACGGGGCTCTTCGGGCGGCCCCAGAGATTCTCTCCGAGGCGGCGGTCGAGCTTGTACTTCGCCGAATGGCGCTTGGACATCGCGGTTTCCCAACAGGTTCGGCGCGGCCTTCCGGCCGCAGGAGAAAACGCGCCCTCCTCTGCCGGCGGAGATTCCGCCGGCCGACAGGGATCGTGCGACCAAGCGCGGCCGCGATCCCACGGGTGCGGGCACGCACGACGGAGATCCGCCGGCGAGACCGGCGGGTGCTACCTCAATGCGCCGTCGAAATCAACCCGTAGGAGGCGAGCAGCCGGGCGAGCCCCGGCTCCGGCGCCGCGCCGGAGGTGAACAGCGCCTCGCCGCGCACCACGCCCTGCTTCGACGGCTCCGCCGGGCGGTCGCCCTCGTCCTCGCCGAGGAGGACGTCGCGGGTGCGCCGGGCGATCGCCGGCGCCGGATCGATCCAGGCGACCGGCCACGGGGCGAGCTGCTCGAACAGGTCGGCCAGGAACGGATAGTGGGTGCAGGCGAGGACGACGACGTCGGTGCGCCGCCCGTCGCGCGCGACGAAGCACGGGCGGATCTCCGCCTCGACGGCCGCCCGGTCGATCGGCCAGCCGCGCATCCGCGCCTCGGCGAGGCCGGCGAGGCGCATCGAGCCGACGAGGTTGACCTCGGCGCCGCGGGCGTGGGTCTCGACGAGCTGGCGGGTGTAGTCGCGGGCGACGGTGCCGGGCGTCGCGAGGACGCTGACGAGGCCGGAGGTGGTCCGCTCGGCCGCCGGCTTGATCGCCGGCACGGTGCCGATCACCGGCACGCCGAGGCGCGCCCGCAGCACCGGCAGCACCAGCGTCGAGGCGGTGTTGCAGGCGATGACGACGCCGTCGGGGGCGTGGCCGGCGACGAGGTCGGCGACGAGGTCGGCGACGTGCCCGACGAGCGCCGCCGCCTCCCAGCGGCCGTAAGGGAAGCCAGCGTCGTCGGCGACGTAGACGAGTTCGGCCGCCGGCATCGCCCGGGCGATCTCGCGCAGCACCGAGAGGCCGCCGATGCCCGAGTCGAAGACGAGGATCTTGGGGGGACGGCCGCTCATCGCCCGTGTCCGGAGGCCTGCGCCCGCGAGAAGATCGAACCCCATGACCGACACCCCGACCGACAATCCGGGCCCCCGCCTGACCGTCCATTGGAGTCGGCGCAGGGTTTACGGCGGGTTAATGGCGGCGCGGCCGGACCTCCTCAGGCCCCGGCGCCGCGGTCCTTCGGCGGGGTGCGGGCGGCGCCGCGCGGCCGCACCGGCCGCGT
>CALCDT010000230.1 GCA_937900425.1 uncultured Alphaproteobacteria bacterium
GATTTCGGTGATGCGGCTGTTAACCGGCTCGAGCTTTTCGGCCACCGTGTGCTTGAAGGCGTCGAGCTTGTCCGACAGGTCCTTGATGTCGCGCTGCGCCAGCATCTGCGTCTGCGCATGGGCATTGGTGTTGCGCTCGATTGCTACCACGAGGTCACTTACCTGCTTCTGCAGGTCCGACATCTGGTCCTTTTGTGCCAGGACCTCGTCGAGCAGACGCTTCTCTAGCGCTGAAGCGCGGGCCGCTGGGGCCCGTTTCCGCTTCGGCGCGGCCTCCGCCCCGGCCGCGTCGGTTTCGGTGCCGGCGGTCGCGGCCTCCGGCCCGGCGGCTTCGTCCGGCGGCGCGACCGTCACCTCGTCGTCGCTCTCCTCGACGGGAGCGGGGACGGGAGCCGCCGCGGCGGGAGCGGTGTCCGGGGCGCGGGCGCCGGTCGCCGGAACCGACATTTCCAGGGCGGCGGTCTGCTGCTTCTCCGGAGCGAGGGTCCAGCCGACGATCCGCACCGCGCCGAGGGTCAGGACGAGGGCGGCGGCGGCGAGGATCAGGTGGCGGCGGTGCTTGCGCAGCAGCCCGCCGAGGCCCGACGCGGAGAAGTCGCGGTTTTCGCCGTCTCCGGCGAGCGGGGCGCGTTCCGTCTGTTCGCCGGCCGCGGCCTGCGCCGCCCGCCGCGCCGCGGCGATGTAGTCGGTCTTCGACTGCGGCGATTCCCCGGTCTCGCCCGACGGGACCCGGGCCGTGGCGGCCCGCGGCGCCAAGGCCGGGCGCGGCGCGGGCTTGCCCGACAGGTCGGGCTTGCCGGTGCCGGGCTCCAGCGGTTCGTCGGCGTCGAAGCGTGCGTCCTCGGCCTCTTCGTCGAGGTCGAGCAGGCCGGCGCCGGCGCGCTCGGAGGCGCGCTCGCTCCGTGGGCGGACCAGATCGTCGAGAATGCTCGGTTCGGTGCGGCCGGCGCCCCCCGCCTCGCTCGGCTTGTCGTCGCGGCGCGTTCCGGCGGCGAGGCCGGCGGCGAGGCTGCGTTCGATCTCCCGCCAGGCGGCGTCGTCGCCGGACGGCGAGCCATGCGACGGCGTGGTCGAGGGAGTCTGGGCGAGAGGGGCGACCGGCTGCGCCGCTGTGCCCTTCTGGAGATTGGCCGAGAGCACGCTCAGCGTCTCGTAGACGCTTTCCAGCAGGTCGAGATCGCGGACCCGGGCGGTGCTGAACTCGCTGCGCAGGTCGGCGAGGTCGGCGCCGAGCCCGCGCAGCGCCTCGGAGACCCCGCCGCCGGACTGGCGGGCGACGACTTCCTCGGCGGCGGCGAGCGCGACCTTGCGGCCGTCGGTCTCGACGAGCCGGCGCTCGAACCGCTCCAGCGCCTCGGCGATGCGGGCGTTGTGGGCGTCCTGGGCGGAGAGGCGTTCGACCACCGGGCCGAGGCGGGCCTCGATTTCGCGGGCGAGGCCGCCTTCGCCCGACCCTTCGAGCATCTCCTCGACGCGGTCGGTGAGCAGGCGCATCTCGCCGCCGAGGCTGTCGCCGATCGAGGTCGCGAGGCGGGCGACGTCCTGGCGCAGGGCGCCGAGATCGGCTTCGAGCGCCGCGGTCTCGGCGGGGGGCAGTCGCCCGAGGCCGGCGACGAGGCCGGCGAGTTCGCCGATGCGGGCTTCGAGGGCGGCGAAGTCGCCGGCCTTCGGCAGGCCGGCGAGCAGCGGTGCGACGCCTGCGCCGTCCGAGCCGCCGGAGGCGGCGATCTCGCCGGTCGCGGTCTCGATCGCACCGATGCGGGCGGCGATCTCCTCGAGGCGGACCTCGACGATGTCGAGCGAGGGCGCGGGGGCACCGGTGGCGACCAGACCGTCGAGCCGGCCGGTGGTGGTCTCGATCGCACCGATCCGGGCGGCGATCTCCTCGAGGCGGACCTCGACGAGGTCGAGCGAGGGTGCCGGAGCGCCGGTGGCGACGAGGGCGTCGATCTTGCCGGCGAGGTCGGCGATCTGTGCCGCGACGATCGGATCGCCCGCCCGTGCGCTGGCGTCGACCCGGCGCTCGAGCGCCGAGAGGGCTTCGGTGGTCGCCTCCCCGAGAGCGGCGAGGCGGGTTTCGAGCGAGCGGCCGATCGCGGCGATGCGGCCCTCGATCGCCTTGGCCATCGCCGGATCGATCTTGCCGTCGAGATCCTGGACGCGGGCCTGAAGATCGTCGAAGCGGGATTCGATCGCCCCGAGCACCTGGACGGAGAGGTCGGTCGGGTCGATCTCGGCGACTTTCTGGGCGAGTTCGTCGACGCGCTCCATCAGCGAGCCGACACCACCCTGGATCTCTTCGCGCACGGTGAGCAGATCGCCTTCCATCCGCGGCAGCGCGGCGAGGCCCTGCTCGATCGCGGCGAGACGCTGGCCGTGGCCGTGGACGTCGGTCGCGATCCGGGGCAGGGTGCCGAGGCCGGCCTCGATCTTCTGGAGACGGTCGCCCTGGCCGCGCAGGTCGCTCTCGATCCGCGGCAGCGCGTCGAGCTTGCCGAACTGCTCTTCGAGGTCGGCGATGCGCACGGCGACGCCGTCGAGGCGGGCGGCGATGTCTTCGACACCGCGGCGCACGTCGAGACCGCCGACCTTGGCGGCGATCTCCGCGAGGGCGGATTGCAGCGGAGAAATGTCGACCTGCGCCTGCCGGTCGTCGCCAGCGACGGCGTCGATGCGACCGGCCAGCGCCTCGATCATCTCGGCGATGACACCGAGATGGTCCTCGCTCGGCAGGGCGGCGAGGCGGTCGCGGGTCTCGCTCATCGCGGCGATGACGCCGTCGAGGGTGCGCGTGTCGGCGACCTTCTCGCCGATCTCGTCGAGGCGGGCGACCAGCGCGTCGTAGGTCCGGGTCAGCGCGCCGAGCGCCGGCAGGGCCGAATTGCCGGCGACGCTGTCGCGCAGCCGCAGGATCTCCTCGCGGATGCCGCCGACCTGGTCGCGATCGGCCATGTCGCGGGTGAGGCGATCAAGCCTCGCGGTGATCGCGTCGTCGTGGAGGCGCGGCGAGGGAGCCTCGGCCGCCCCGGTGAACGAAGTCCCGGTGTCGGGCCCGGCTGTCACCGGCTGCGTGTCGGCGGGCCGGGAGGATGCGGGCTGGGCGGATGTGGGCTGGGCTGCGGCGGGCTGCGGGATCTCCGCGACCTTCGGCGGGAGACGGTCCCCGGTGTCGGTCGGCCCGAAGGCATGTCGGGCCGGTCCGCCGTCGTCGGCGATCGGCTGGCGATCGGCCCAAACGGTCCGGCTTTCGGTCGGGTGGAGCGATGCGGGCGAGGATGCGGCGGTGGTGGCCTGCGCCGGCGTCACCAGCCCCTGGCTCATGGCCATCGCCCGGCGGGCGCGGCGGGCCGCCGCGGCGCGGTCGAGGGCTTCGCGGCGGGCGTCGACGTCGGGCAGCGGGCGACGCTGGGTCGTCGCGACCACATCGCGGTCGGCGGAGAGGGCACGGATGCGCTCGCCGAGCTTGTCGAGGGAATCGATGATCCGGCCGACGGACTTGTCTTCCCGCATGTCGCCTCCAGTCGCACCGCCCGTCGCCGGACCCCTGCCGAAGCCGCCGGCCTCGTGACGTGATGCGTTTTGCGAATTCATCCCGTCTCTCCCCCAACACCCTTCCGTCCGGCCCTAGGCCCGCATCCGCGCGGCCAGATCGGGCGGAAAGGTCTTTCGTCTTCGTCACTTCGCCCCGGCTCGACGGGGCTGGCCCGCGGAATCGCCGGTTCTTCGATCGTCAACTTTCTCGAAATAGGGTAAACGCCTCGTAAACATTTTCGCATTGAAGACACGAAACGGTAACGAGCATGAACGGAATCTTTCCATCCTGCTCCGGCCCCGTCCGTCCTGCGCACGAGGCCCTGCCTGCGATCAGGCGGAATCGCCGCAGGCGAGACAGGTCTGGTCGAAACGAGTGGACGTTGACGCAAACGTAAGCTATCTCCGGTCGGATCGCGGCCCGGCTCGACGGGGCGCAGGACGAACGGAACGATCGACATGACCGACGACATCTCGATCGCCCAGGCAACCGCCATCGCCGCCGAGGACTTCGCGGCCGACGGTGAGGACACGGCGCGATCCAACCTCTACAGCATCGGCGAGCTCGCCCGCGAATTCGGCGTGACGCTGCGCACCTTGCGCTTCTACGAGGACAAGAACCTCGTCACGCCCCGCCGCGAGGGCATGAACCGCTTCTACACCCGGCGCGACCGCGCCCGGCTCAAGCTCGTGCTGATGGGCAAGCGCGTGGGGTTTTCCTTAATGGAAATCAAGGCGATGCTCGACCTCTACGATCTGCGGGACGGCCAGGTCACCCAGCTCAAGGTCGCCCTTGGCAAGTTCAACGAACAGATCGCCGTGCTCGAGCAGCAGAAGAAGGACATCGAGCAGGCGCTCACCGAATTGCGCCGGACCGTTTCGGTGGTCTCCGGACTGCTCAAGGAGAAGGAGCAGAGCTCGTCGGGATGACGGCCGGCCGGAGGTGGTCGGTCTATCAGGTGAATGAGTTCTTGACGTTTACGTCAGCGTCATCATGATCGTGGCAGTGGATCCGGACGCTTATGCCTGGATCGTCCGAGCCAGCATCCCGGAGGAAACGATGCCGAGCTATCGCGCGCCGGTCGAAGACGCCCTGTTCGTGCTCGCCGACGTCCTTCACCTCGAGCGTCACGCCAATCTTCCCGGCTTCGCCGACGCCACCGCCGACACCGTCGAGGCCATCGCCCGCGAAGCGGCGCGCTTCTGCGAGGAGGTGGTCCAGCCGCTCAACCGGGTCGGCGACCGCGAGGGATGCCGGCGGGTGGCCGACGGTTCGGTGACGACGCCGGCGGGCTTCAAGGCCGCCTATGACGCCTTCCGCGCCGCCGGATGGATCGGACTTTCGGTCGACGAAGCCTACGGTGGCCAGGGCCTTCCCTACGTGCTCGCGGTGCTGGTCAACGAGTTCGTCTCCGGCGCCAACGTCGCCTGGGGCATGTATCCGGGGCTGACCCAGGGCGCCATCGCCGCCCTCGCCGTCCATGGCGACGAGACCCAGCGCGCCACCTACCTGCCGAAGATGGTCGCCGGCACCTGGACCGGCACCATGAACCTCACCGAGGCCCACTGCGGCACCGATCTCGGTCTGATCCGCACCCGGGCCGTGCCGGCCGGCGACGGCTCCCACCGCATCACCGGCACCAAGATCTTCATCTCCGCCGGCGAGCACGACCTCGCCGAGAACATCGTCCATCTGGTTCTCGCCCGCATCGACGGCGCACCCGAGGGCACCAGGGGCATCTCGCTCTTCGTCGTGCCGAAGTTCCTGCCCGGGGGGGACGGAGTACCCGGGAGGCGCAACGCGCTCTCCTGCGGCGCGCTCGAAGAGAAGATGGGCATCCACGGCAACGCCACCTGCGTCATGAACTTCGACGGTGCCACCGGCTGGCTGGTCGGCGAGGAGAATGCCGGCCTCAAGGCGATGTTCACGATGATGAACGAGGCCCGCCTCGGCGTCGCGGTCCAGGGGCTCGGCCTTTCGGAAATCGCCTGCCAGAACGCCGCCGCCTATGCCCGCGACCGGTTGCAGGGCCGCGCGCTCACCGGTGCGAAGGCCCCGGATCGGCCGGCCGACCCGTTGCTGGTCCATCCGGACGTGCGCCGGATGCTGCTGACGATGCGCGCCTTCAACGAGGGCGGGCGCGCCTTGCTGCTGTTCGCGGCGCTGCAATCCGACATCGCCCACCGCTCCGGCGACGGCGCGGCGGCGCGCACGGCCGACGACCTGCTCGGCCTGCTGACGCCGGTGCTGAAGGGCGTGCTGACCGATCGCGGCTTCGAGACCACCGTGACGGCGCAGCAGGTCTTCGGCGGCCACGGCTACATCGCCGAATGGGGCATGGAGCAGTTCGTCCGCGATGCCCGCATCACCATGATCTACGAGGGCGCCAACGGCATCCAGGCGCTCGATCTCGTCGGTCGCAAACTGCCGCGCGACGGCGGCCGCGCGGTGATGGCCTTCTTCAAGGAGGTCGGGGGGCTCGTGGAGGCGGCGGCGGCCGACGAGGCGATGCAGCCCTTCACGGTCCCGCTCGGCCGCGCCTTGCAGGATCACCAGAAGGCGACCATGTGGTTCATGGCCAACGCCATGAAGAAGCCCGACAACGCCGGCGCCGGCGCCACCGACTACATGCACCTGTTCGGCCTCGTCGCGATGGGCTGGATGTGGGCGCGGATGGCGCAGGCCGCGAGCGCCAGACTCGCCGCCGGCGAGGGTGACGCGGCCTTCCTGAAGGCCAAGCTCGTCACCGGCCGGTTCTACATGGAGCGCCTGCTGCCGGAAACCGCGCTGCGTCTTGCGCGGATCGAGGCCGGTGCGGCGACGCTGTTCGAGATGGCGGACGAAGCCTTCTGACGCACGCCGGAGCCGCGCCCTCCGCGCGCCTGAAGCCGAAAAATCCCCGGGAGGGAAGATCAATGGCAGAGGCCTATGTTTTTGACCACGTCCGCACCCCGCGCGGGCGCGGCAAGAAGGACGGATCGCTGCACGAGGTGACGGCCGTCAAGCTCGCCGCCGAGCCGCTCAAGGCGCTCGCGATCCGCAACGGCCTCGACACCCGCCTCGTCGACGACGTCATCCTCGGCTGCGTCGACCCGGTCGGCGAGGCCGGCGGCGACATCGCCCGGGCCGCGGTGTTCGTCGCGGGCTACGGCGATCACGTGTCGGGCATGCAGATCAACCGCTTCTGCGCGTCCGGCCTCGACGCCGTCAATCTCGGTGCCGCGATGGTGATGGCGGGACAGCACGACCTCGTCGTCGCCGGCGGCGCCGAATCGATGAGCCGCATCGGCATCGGCGCCTCGGGCGGCGCCTGGCCGATGGACCCGGCGGTTGCGCTGCCGTCCTACTTCATGCCGCAGGGCATTTCCGCCGACCTGATCGCCTCCAAGTACGGCTTCTCCCGCGACGACGTCGACGCCTATGCGGTGGAAAGCCAGAAGCGGGCCGCGAAAAGCTGGGAGGAGGGCCGCTTCGCGAAATCCGTGGTCCCGGTCCGCGACGAGCTCGGCATCACCCTGCTCGACCGCGACGAGCACATGCGCCCCGGAACCGACATGCAGTCGCTGGCGTCGCTCAAGCCTTCCTTCGCCATGATGGGCGAAATGGGCGGCTTCGACGCGGTGGCGATCGACGCCCATCCCGACGTCGAAGTGGTCAATCACGTTCACCACGCCGGCAATTCCTCCGGCATCGTCGACGGCGCCGCCGCCGTCCTGGTCGGCTCGGCCGAGGCCGGCAAGGCGGCGGGCCTCAGGCCCCGCGCCCGCATCCGTGCCTTCGCCAACATCGGCTCCGACCCGGCGCTGATGCTGACCGGACCGATCGACGTCACCGAAAAGCTGCTGAAACGCTCCGGCATGGCGCTGTCCGACATAGACCTCTTCGAAGTCAACGAGGCTTTCGCCGCCGTGGTGCTGCGTTTCATGCAGCATTTCGAAGCCGATCCCGCCCGCGTCAACGTCGCCGGCGGCGCCATCGCCCTCGGCCATCCGCTCGGGGCGACGGGGGCCATGATTCTAGGTACCGTGCTCGACGAACTGGAGGCGCGCGATCTCTCCACCGCCCTCGTCACGCTGTGCATTGGCGCCGGCATGGGCACCGCCACGATCATCGAACGGGTCTGAGGGAGGCCGGCATGAGCGACACCCATTTCACGCTGGACGTCGGCGCCGACGGCATCG
This sequence comes from uncultured Alphaproteobacteria bacterium, assembly GCA_937900425.1. GTDB lineage: Bacteria > Pseudomonadota > Alphaproteobacteria > Rhizobiales > Pleomorphomonadaceae > CALCDT01. The sequence goes on from CALCDT010000230.1 coordinate 7,714, forward strand.
CCCTCCTCACCTGGAACTCTCCGGGCCGCTCGATGAACGTCTTCACCCTCGCGGTGATCGACGAGATCGAGGCGTTGGTCGAGCGCCTTGCCGCCGACGAGGCGGTCAGGGGCGTCGTCGTCACCTCGGGCAAGAAGGATTTCTCCGGCGGCGCCGACCTCAAGATGCTGGAGAGCCTGCTCGGCGAGTATCACCGCCTGAAGGCGGACGACCCGGAGGCCGCCGCCCGGCGCCTGCTCGAGGAAGCCTCGCGGATGTCGCGGGTCTGGCGGCGGATCGAGACCTGCGGCAAGCCGTGGGTCGCCGCGGTGAACGGCACCTGCCTCGGCGGCGCCTTCGAACTGGCGCTCGCCTGCCACGGCCGCGTCGCGGCGGAAGGCGACTACAAGATCGGTCTGCCGGAGGTGAAGGTCGGCATCCTGCCCGGTGCCGGCGGCACCCAGCGGGTGATGCGGATGATCGACCCTCAGGCCGGCCTCACCTTCCTGCTGCAGGGCCAGACCGTGCCGCCGAAGAAGGCGATGCTGATGAAGCTGGTCAACGCGGTGGTGCCCGCCGCCGATCTCGTCGCCGAAGCCAAGGCGATGATCGCGCGGGGTCTTTCCGCGAAGAAGTCCTGGGACGAGGAGAAGTTCCGCCTGCCGGGTGGTCAAATCTATTCGCCGGCCGGTTTCCAGTTCTGGCCCGCCGCCAACGCCATCTACCGGCGCGAGACCCACGACAACTACCCCGGCGCACGCGCCATCATGACCGCCTGCTACGAGGGTCTGCTGCTGCCGATGGACCTCGGCCTGCGCGTCGAGGCGCGCCAGTTCGCCAAGGTGCTGACGACGCACGAGGCGCAGGCGATGATCCGCTCGCTGTTCGTTTCGATGCAGGAGTTGAACAAGGGGGCCCGCCGCCCGGCCGCCGTGCCGCCGACGTCGCTGAAGAAGGTCGGCATCCTCGGCGCCGGCTTCATGGGCGCCGGCATCGCCTACGTCACCGCCCAGGCCGGCATCGACGTCGTGCTGCTCGACCGCGACCGGGAGGCCGCCGACAAGGGCGTGGCGACCGTCGACAAGCTGATCAGCGGACGGGTGCAGAAAGGCCGGGCGAAGCCGGAAGAGAAGGCGGCACTGCTCGCCCGTATCACCGCCACCGCGGACTACGCCGATCTCGCCGGCTGCGACCTCGTCATCGAGGCGGTGTTCGAGGACCGCGACGTCAAGCGCGCCGCGATGGAGAAGGCGAAGGCCGTGCTCGGCGAGAACGCGATCTTCGCCTCCAACACCTCGACGCTGCCGATCACCTCGCTCGCCGGGGACTGGCGGGCGCCTGAGGATTTCATCGGCATCCACTTCTTCTCGCCGGTCGAGAAGATGATGCTGGTCGAGGTGATCCTCGGCGAAAAGACCGGGGAGAGGGCGCTCGCCGTCGCGCTCGACTTCGTCCGCGCCATCCGCAAGACGCCGATCGTCGTCAACGACAGCCGTGGCTTCTACGCCAACCGCTGCGTGACGATGTATATGCTCGAGGCCCACCTGATGCTGACCGAGGGCGTGCCGGCGGCGATGGTGGAGACCGTCGCCCGGCTCGCCGGCATGCCGGTCGGACCGCTCGCCCTCAACGACGAGGTCGCGGTCGATCTCGCCTGGAAGATCCTGCAGGCGACCAAGCGCGATCTCGGAGAGCAGGCGGTCGACCCGCGGCAGGAGCGGCTTCTCGGCGAGATGGTGGTGAAGCGCGGACGGCTCGGCCGCAAGAACGGCATGGGCTTCTACGACTACCCGGACAAGGGCAAGAAGCGGCTTTGGCCGGGCCTCGCCGAGATCGTCGGTCCGGCGAAGCCGGCGGAGTGCTTCGACATCGAGGAGTTGAAAGCCCGGTTGCTCGCCACCCAGGCGCTGGAGGCTGCACGCTGCGTCGCCGAGGGCGTCGTCACCGACGTCCGCGAGGCCGACGTCGGCTCGATCCTCGGCTTCGGCTTCGCGCCTTATCGCGGCGGCACGCTGTCCCACGTGGACGGGATGGGGGTGAAGGCTTTCGTCGACCTCTGCGACCGGCTCGCCGAAAAGCACGGCCCCCGCTTCGCGGTGCCGGCGCTGCTGCGCGAGATGGCGGAGCGCGGCGAGACCTTCTATGGCCGCTTCGCCCCGCCAAAGACCGAGGCCGCCTGAACGGGACGAGAAACCAACTGGACGAGCGGGCGAGCGGCGAGGGACAGCGCTGCCGCCACCGCTCGTCGCGGCGAGCACGCCAAACGGTTCGCCGCGTGGCGCCGGACGACGAACGGCGCTAGACTGCGGCTGGTGAGGAGCGGGGCGGCGGCTTCGGAAGGAGACATCCCAATGAAGAGGCTGACGATCGTCCTCCTCGCCGCCGGAGCGGTCTTGCTGCCCGTCGCCGCCGGAGCTCAGGACGGCAGCGGCTACAAGCTGATCCGGCCGCCGGAAGAGAGCCCGGCTCCGCCGACGGCCGCGCCGAGGGCCGTCCCGGCGCCGCCGGCCTCCGCCGATCGCGCCGAACGCCGTGCGCGGCAGATCGCCGGCGATCTTCTCGCCCTGCAGCGCCGCGTCGAGAGCCTTGCCGCCGCGGCCTTGACCCAGGCGAACGCGCTCGCGGGCCTGCGAGAGGCGCTCGCCAAGTCCGATCGCACCCTCGCCGACCTCGCCGCCCGCCTCGACGCCGAGGCGGCCGATTTCAGCGAGATCGCCGCGCCGGAGACGGAAAGTCTGGCCGCCCTGGAGCGCGCTGCGGCCGAGACCGCCGCCGGCCTCGCCGGCCTGCGCGAGGAGATCGCGGCGGTGCGCGAGCGGCTCGACGTCGTCGCCGCCAGCGGCGAGGGCGCCGCCACCCTCGCGATCGAGGAGGCCAAGACCGCCCGCGCCGCCGTCGCCACCCTGACCCGCGAGCTCGACCGCGCGAAAGCCGAGTTCGCCGCGGCGCGAAGCGAGCGGGAGATGGCGGCCGACGAGCGCGTCGAAGCTCTCGAGCAGCGGCTCGCCGCGCTGGAGGAACGTCTCGCCGAAGGGGCGGCGAGGGAGGGTGAGGGCGCGCCGGCGCCGCGCGCCGAGGCCCCGGGGCAGGGCGAGCGCGAGTTTCCCTCCGGCGAGGATCTGGATCGCTTCTTCGATTTCGCCGACGAGGCCTTCCGCCGCTTCTTCGGCCTCGTCGAGACGCTGAAGCGCGAACACGGGCAGGAGCGGATCTGATCCGGTGATCGCGAGACGGTCGTCGTCGGAGCCGAGGGCGGCAAGCGGCTGGAGTGATGGTGCCGCCGCGTACGGACGCCGTGAGCTGTAAGAGCTAATCGTGGCCGAGACGGACGGGTCTTGCCAGACCCGCGATCGACCAATGAATATCTCCCAAGTGCTCCCGGCCGCGGATCAGGACCGCGGATTGGAAACCCAGCCGATCAAAGCGAGTGGTCCGGTGAATTGACCGCCGGTCTCAATCGGACCAGAGCCGCATCACCGCCCAGCCGGCGAAGCCGGCGGCGGCGATCCAGAGCGCGACGATGGCGAAAAGCCCGGCCCGGCTGACCGGACGCTCGGCGATCAGCGAGGCGCGATTGCGCAGATCGGTCATCACCGCAGGCGGGATCAGGCGGACGGTGGCGAGGATGCCGAGCGGCACCAGGATCACGTCGTCGAGATAGCCGAGGACGGGCATGAAATCGGGGATGAGGTCGACCGGCGACAGGGCGTAGGCCGCGACCACGCCGGCGAGGATCTTCGCCGCGGCCGGCACCCGCGGGTCGCGCGCCGCCAGCCAGAGCGCGAGCACGTCGCGCTTGATGTCCCTCGCCCAGCCCTTGGCGCGGCGGAGCAGGTCGGTCATGCCGGCGTTTCGAGGCCGGTGAGGAACTCCGCCATTCGCTCGAGGCTGCGGGTCGTCGCGGGGCAGTCGAAATACTGGAACACGTGGGCGCCGCCGGGGGTCGGATCGATCTCGGCGTCGTTGCCGGCGGCGATCCAGCGCCCCGCCATGAACAGCGTGTCGTCAACGAGCGCGTCGCGGGTGCCGACCGAGAACAGGGCCGGCGGCATCGCGGTGAGGTCGGCGTGGAGCGGCGACACGTCCGGATCGCGCCGGTCGCCGTCCTCGCCGAGGAAGCTTCGCGCGAAAAGCTCGACGTCCCGTGTCGTCAGCACCAGCGGCAATTCGCCGAAGGCGCGGGCGCTAGGCGTCAGGGCGAGGTCGTAGCAGCCGGCGACGAGATTGGCGCCGGCGAAGGGGCGGAGCCCGTGGCGGTCGCGCAGCCGCAGCAGCGTGACGACGGCGAGATGGGCGCCGGCGCTCTCGCCTCCGATCGCGAGCCGCCGGGTGCCGAACCGCTCCTCGCAGACCGCCGCGAGCCAGAGCGCCGCCGCCTCGCAGTCGTCCGGTCCCTGCGGATAGGGATGCTCGGGCGCGAGGCGATAGTCGACCGAAACCGCGGCGAAGCCGGAACCGTCGACGAGCGGGGTCAGGATCTGGTCCTGCTGGTCGAAGGCGCCGAGCGTCCAGCCGCCGCCGTGGAAATGGAGGTAGACGCCGTTCGCGCCGCCCTCGGGCGCGATGATCCTGAGCGGGATCGGTCCGTGCGGCCCGGCAATGGTCACGACCTCGGCGCGCGGATCGCGTTCCGGCAACGGGAACGGTCCCTTGCCGGCGGCCCGCGCCGCCCGCACGACCGCGGGGGGAAAGCTCCACTTGTCGGGGATGGCGCTCATCGCCGCGATGATTTGTGCATTGAGCGCCTCGGTCTGCGGATCGACGGCGGCGGGGCGGAACAGGGCGGGGTCGAGGATCGGCAAGGCGCGCTCCGGGGCTGTCGGCATCGAGGCGAACAACAGCGCAGGCGGCGGGCCGGGGCAAGGGGATTGTGTGGAAAGCACGAGTGTCAGGGCACCGGCACGCCGGCCTCGCGCCGCCGCCGCGACCGGCGGCGCATCCGGAAGAGAGCGGCGACGATCAGCCAGCCGAGGCCGAACCCCAACGCCGCCGCGCCGATGCCCACCGGCGTCGTCGGCACCGCCGGCACGTAGTCGGAGGCGGTCGCGGCGAGGAGCTGGGGATCGGGGTAGCGCAGCAGCGCCGCCATCTTGCCGAGGCTGCCGGCGCCCTCCATCGCCGCGCGCTGGCGAAGGAGGTCTTCGTAGCGTTCCACGGCATCGCCGGTGGTGGCGCCGACGTCGCGCACCAGCGCCGTCTCGTCGGATCGAAGGCGCAGCAATGCGTCCGGCCGGGTCAGGCCGGAGCGGGCGGCGGCGGCGTCGAAGGTCTCGACCACCGGCCGCAGCGCGTCGATCGCCCCGCCGAGGCGCTGGTAGTATTGCTGGGCGAACTCCGGCGACTGGGCGAAACCGATTGCGACCAGTACGGCGGAGACGAGGTGCAGCAGCCGGCTCGCGGCGAACATCGTCGGCGTCCTCTTCAACGTGTGCGGCTTCCCCCGGCAAGCGGGCCGGCCGGGATGAGCCCGCTCTGCGGCTGCCGGACTTCGCGTACGGCGGGCGGCCACCGATCCCGATCGGGGCCCTCGCGAGGCAACGTCGGTGCCGCCGCTCCGGTTCCTGCGCCGAAGCGCATGAGCCGATTGTGGTTTTCGCCCGCGCCGATATATGCTCGCCTCGTCGGAGCGGCAGGCGTCGCGCTACGCCCCCCGCCGAACGGCACCGCCCGGTCCGGCGGCGGGAACTCGTCAATCGGGGGAGCGACCTTTCATGTTGGATGAATTCAAGAAATTCGCCCTGCGCGGCAACGTCGTCGACATGGCGGTCGGCATCATCATCGGCGCCGCCTTCGGGGCGATCGTCTCCTCGCTGGTCGACGACGTCATCATGCCGCCGATCGGCGTCATCCTCGGCAACGTCGACTTCTCCGACTATTTCCTCGTTCTTCGCGACGGGACCACGCCGGGACCCTACCTGACCCTCGCCGCCGCCAAGGCGGCGGGCGCGGCGACGTGGAACGTCGGTCTCTTCGTCAACGCCATCATCAAGTTCGTGATCGTCGCCTTCGCCCTGTTCATGCTGGTCAGGATGATGAACAAGCTGCGTCAGCAGGAAGCGGCCTCGCCCGCCCCGCCGCCGGCCCCCACCCGCGACCAGGTTCTGCTCGAAGAGATTCGCGACCTGCTTTCGAAAAGATGAGGCGGCACCCCGGCGCGGAGACCGCGCTCCGTCCGATCCTGCGAAAGGCGGAACGGTCGGCGCTTTCTCCGGTTCGGCAGCTCTGATACGCAGGTCTCCTTAACTGAAGTGACGCCACGTCGCGACCGGCCTGTCGCCGGGCGGCCTGTGAAGACGGTGAGCGATGCGGGATATCTCAGCGGATTTGCGCCCGGCCGCGGTCGCGACCCCCTACAGCGGCATCGTCGAGGTCATGAACCATGGCTTCGGCAAGCCCGGCCTCGTCGCCCTCTGGGCCGGCGAGGGCGATCTCGCCACGCCGGCCTTCATCTGCGAGGCGGCGACCCGTTCGCTGGCGGCCGGGGAGACCTTCTACACCCGCCAGACTGGCATTCCAGAACTGCGCGAGGCGCTGGCCCGATACCACGACCGCCACTGGCCGGGGCCGGGTGGGCGGGCGTTCGATCCGGCGCGCTTCGTCGTCGCCGGCTCGGGTATGCAGGCGATCCAGATCGCCATCGCCGCCGTCGCCGGGGCCGGTGACGAGATCATCGTGCCGACGCCGGCCTGGCCGAACGTCGCCGGCGCCATGTCGGTCGCCGGCGGCCGCGCCGTCGAGGTGCCGATGACCGCCGACGCCGCGGGCTGGACCCTCGATCTCGACCGTCTCGCCGCCGCGATCGGCCCCGCGACCCGGGCGATCTTCGTCAACTCGCCGTCCAATCCGACCGGCTGGACCGCCTCCCGCGAGACGCTGGCGGCGATTCTCGAGCTGTCGCGCCGCCACGGCCTCTGGATCATCGCCGACGAGGTCTATGCCCGCTTCGTCTACGACGGGGCCGAGCGGGCGCCGTCCTTCTACGACGTCGCCGATGACGACGACCGCATCCTCTACGTCAACACCCTGTCGAAGAACTGGGCGATGACCGGCTGGCGGGTGGGGTGGATTTCGGCGCCGCCGGCGATCGGCGAGCTTCTCGCCAATCTCGTCCAGTATTCCACCTCGGGCGTCGCCGTCTTCATGCAGCGGGCGGCGATCGCCGCGCTCGACCGGGGCGAGGATTTCGTCGCCCACCAGGTTGCGCGCGCGGCGCGGGGCCGGGCGCTGATCCACGGCGTCCTGACGTCGACCGGCCGTGTTCACGAGGCCGCGCCGGCGGGCGCCTTCTACTATTTCTTCTCGATCGACGGCGAGCCGGACACCCGTCGTCTCGGGCTCCAACTGGTCGACGAGGCCAACGTCGGCCTCGCACCGGGCACCGCCTTCGGGGCGGCCGGCGCCGGCTACATGCGCCTCTGCTTCGCCCGCGGCGAGGACAGCCTAGGCCTCGCGGCGCGGCGACTGGAAGCCTGGCTGCTCGGCCGCGGGCCGGACGATGGCGCGGGGGCGGGACGATGACCGGGCCCGACGACCGCGGCGACGGCGGCCGGACGAACGGCGGGCCCCGCGCCGCAGAGCCGGGGCGTGAGCGCCAGACGGTCTCCGACGCCCGGCTCGCCAGCGTCCTCGACACCGCGGTCGACGGCATCATCGTCATGGACGAGCAGGCCCGCGTCCTCTCCTACAACAAGTCCTGCGAGCGCATGTTCGGCTATCGCGCCGACGAGGTGATCGGGCGGAACGTCAAGGTCATCATGCCGCCGGCCTTCTCGCGCCACCACGACAGCTACGTCCAGAACTACCTCTCCACCGGCGAGCGGCGGATCATCGGCATCGGCCGCGAGGTCGTCGGCATGCACCGCGACGGCACCGAGATCCCGATCGAGCTGTCGGTCGGCGAGGCGGTGACGCCCGAGGGGCGCCAGTTCATCGGCATCATGCGCGACCTTCGCAGCCGCAAGGCGGTGGAGCAGCGCCTGATCGAACTCCAGGCCCAGGTCGTCCACATGGCCCGGCTTTCGGCGATGGACGAGATGGGCGCGGCGATGGCGCACGAGCTCAACCAGCCGCTGACCGCCCTGATGCTCTACCTCCAGGCGGTGACCCGGCACGCCGCCCAGCACGAAGGCGGCTTCCCGCCGCCGTTGGCGCGCATCGTCGAGAAGGCGCTGAAGGAGGCCGAGAGGGCCGCCGGCATCATCGAGCGCATGCGCAATTTCGTCGAGAAGCGCGAGCCCGAGCGCCAGACCATCGACCTCGGTCCGATCGTCGCCGAGGCGCTCGACATGATCATGGTCGTCGCCCAGGGCTCGACCGTTCCGGTCTACTTCCCGCCGCCGTCCGACCCGGTCGTCATCGACGCCGACCCGGTGCAGATCCAGCAGGTCGTCGTCAACCTCGTGCGCAACGCCATCGAGGTGGCCCGCACGATGCCGGAGAAGTGGGTACGGGTCGAACTCGAGCACGACGATCTCGGCGCCCGCGTCGTGGTGACCGATTCCGGTCCCGGCATCGCCCCGGAGGTCGCCGCCAACATGTTCCGGACCTTCGCGACCACGAAGAAGTCGGGGATGGGACTCGGCCTCGCGATCTCGCGCTCGATCGCTCAGAATCACGGCGGCGATCTCACCGTCGATCCCGGCGGCGACGGACGCGGGGCCCGCTTCGTGCTGACGCTGCCGAAGGTTGCCGCGCCACAGGCCGGAAGTTGAAATCCCGCGACGGCGTCGACGGGCGATCCCGCGGGCCGTTTGTGGAGAAAGAACGCCGACGGGTGGCTTTTCTGTTGCTGGAAAAGGCGTTCTGCGTTGGAATTGGGCAGGTTGGGGTGCGCCGTACGGCGCTTCCCGACCCGGGCAGGAAAAGGACAAGGCGATGACGAAACCCGGACCGGACACGGTCTACATCGTGGACGACGATCCCGCGGTTCGCGACGCGTTGTCCGTCGTCCTCGAACTCGAGGGCTTCCAGACCGAGGCCTTCGAGGGGGCGGATCCCTTTCTCGAGGCGGTGAAGAGCGACAAGCCGTCCTGCGTCCTGCTCGACGTCCACATGCCCGGCCGGTCGGGCCTCGAGGTGTTGAAGGCGATCGACGTGGCCAACTTCCCGGCTCCGGTATTCGTCATCTCCGGCCAGGCCGACATCCCGATGGCCGTCAGCGCCATCAAGCTGGGCGCCTTCGACTTCATCGAGAAGCCGTTCGACGCCGACGTCGTCGTCACCCGGATTCGCGAGGCGCTGTCGGCGCGGGACTCCTTCGGAGCCGCTCCGGTCGGCAGCTTTCCCGGCAGCGACACCCTGACCCCGCGCGAGCGCGACGTGCTCCAGGAGATCACCGCCGGCGCTTCCAACAAGGAAGCCGGACGCACCCTCGGGATCTCGCCACGAACCATCGAAGTTCACCGGGCGCGCATCATGGAGAAGCTCGGCGCCAAGAACGCCGCCGATCTGGTGCGGATCGTGCTCACCGCGGGTGGTAAGGATTAGACCGGATAACGCTTTTCGGCGCGAGCGGGCACAATCGGTCCCCTGTCCTGGAACCGGGTGAGTTGGGATCGGGTGTCGAGGTGACCATCTTCATCGTCGAAGACGACAGTGCCGTCGCGGACGCACTCTCCGCGCTCGTGGCGGACGAGGGGGTCTCGGTACGCGTGTTCCCGACCGCCGAGAGCTTCATGGCCGCCGGCCCGCCCGGCAGCGGCGACGTCGTCGTCGTCGATCTCGGCCTGCCCGGGATGACCGGGCGCGAGACGCTGCGCTGGCTGCGCCGCCTCGGCGACCCGCCGCGCACGGTCGTCATTTCCGGCAAGTCCGAACGCGAGATCCAGCGCGAGACCGAGGGCCTCGGCATCTCCGGCATCCTGCGCAAGCCGCCCTCGCTCGACTGGCTGCTGGCGATCCGCGCGGGCGTGGTCTGATGCCGGCGCGATGACGGAAAGAGTCTTTCCGTCCGTGAAAGCGCAAATCGCGCGGGCCCGCCGATCGGTGCCGTCCTTCCATTCTCCGACGAATCGATCCACCTGCGGAACGCCACCGGCGGTGGTCGGCTTCACTCGACGCGCACCGACCTGACCGGGGGGCGCCGGTCGCCGGGAATCGCACGCGGAACGCGAGGTCCGCGCGGCTCGCCAAGCTCGTCGGGCAGGACTTTTCTCCGCCCGGTCGGTTCGTCACGTGGTCGAATCATGCTTCTCCATCCGTCATTACGGAAATCGCCTTACGTAATGCGACCAGCTTTTGGTTGTCGGACGCTCGCGTACAGTCCTGACCATCAGCGCGGCGAAGGACGGACGGAACGGCTCCTCGCGGCGCGCGGTCAGCGGAAAACGGCGAGGCGGACGGCACGGACGACGGTGCCGGATGGTGCCTTCGCACAAGCGGCTGGCCGAGCCATCGGGGATCCGAGGAGGGGTTCATGTTCGACCAGATCGAGACCGGGACGAGCGGCGCGACCGGCCGCAGGGCGGCGCTCGCGCCTCAGGTGCAGGAAGGCCGCGGGCGCTACGCCGGCAGCATCGCCAAGGCGCGGCCCCGCGACGACGCCTGGCGCGCCTTCGTCGAATCCCATGACACCCGACTGCAGTCCTACCGGCCCCACGAGGTCGTCTTCTACGAGGACGATCCGGCCGATCATCTCTACGAGATCGCCGAAGGTTCGGTGATGCTCTACTGCCTTCTCGGCGACGGGCGTCGCCAGGTCGTCGACATTCTCGGCGCCGGCGATCTCATCGGCATCTCCGGGACCGGCTATTTCGATTGCTCGGCCGAGGCGCTGAGCGAAGTCCGGCTTCGCATGCTCGACCGCCAGTCGATCGAACGCGATCCCGCGCTCCAGGTCCACGTCAACCGCTGCCTGATGAGCCGGATCGAGGCGCTGCACTCCCACGCCGTGCTGCTCGGTCGCAAGTCGGCCTCCGAGCGGGTCGCGAGCTTCCTGATGCGCTTCGTGCCCGGTCGCGGCGAAATGGGCTGCCGCGGCCCCCAGACCGGCGACGACTCCCGCACCGTGGTGCTGCGCATGAGCCGGCAGGAGATCGCCGACTATCTCGGTCTCACCATCGAGACCGTCAGCCGCACCCTGTCCGACATGAAGCGTCGCGGCATCATCTCCATCGAGAAGAACGACCACATCCGCCTCGCCAGCGTCTGCCGGGTCTGCAAGCTGACCGGCATCCACTGATATCGGCCTCCGAATGTCCGAGCCGGTGACGGGACGGATCGGCCCGCGCATTTCTGTCACCCTGACATCCTGCATCGACGTTCGAGGCCCGGCGGTTCCCCCGCCGGGCCTCGAATCGTGCCGCATCGCCGGACCTTAGAAGCGATAGCCGACGCGGACGCCGACGTTGGTCAGGCCCTCGTTGTCGTCACCGCAGAGGCCGGCGTGGGACAGGTGCTCGACGCCGGCGATGATCGACCAGCTGTCGTCGAACCGGTAGCCGACTCCTGCCGCCGAGCGGAAGGTCGCAACGCAGCCCATCTCGATCCGCCCGCGCTCGCCGTCGACGCCGTTGTTGAGGGCGCCGCCGAAGGCCGTCTCGATGAAGAGGCTGTCCGTGATCGCGAAATCCCAGGTCAGACCGGCATAGACGTAGGACGTCTCGCCCGCCGTGCTGACGACGGCACCCGCGTGGAGCCGGGGCGACAGCACGAAGTCGAGCAGGCCGTTGCCGGTCGCCACCGGCAGATGGTCCGAAAGCAGTTCGACGGCGAGGTCGACCGTGCCGCTTTCGGTGTTGCCCGGGCTGTGAGCCAGCACCCCGCCGCGAATCTCGTCGAGCAGCCGGAAGTCGCTCTCGCCAAGGGCGCTCGCGCCCTCTCCCCATGCCTCGGTACCGCCTGCGCCCGATGGCTCCGCCGCGAGGGCACGGACCGTTCCGGCAACGAGAAGAGGTGCAACCAGCACAAGGAGGGAAGCGGCCCGGAAACGGGGGCGTCGGGCCCGGATGGCAGCAGTCATGATTTCCAGCCCATGCGTGGCCCGCTCCGGGGGGGAGCGATTCGTAACACCACGTAGCCGCTACATTTTTCCGATCATGGTGAACAAAGGGTTAATCCGGTCCGGGCCCCGTCGCGCAGGGGCGGATCACGTCGCGGCGGCGTGGCGCTTGCCGCCGGAGCCGAGATAGGCGTCGAAGGCCGATGCGACGAGGCGGCCGAGTTCGACCTTGTCCTCGACGATGGTGACGAGGCGCCCGCTGATCGCAACCGCGCCGATCTCGACCAGCGGGGCGAGGGCCTCGAGGGCGCCGTCGAAGTGGGAGGCCGGCATTCCGTGGCTCGCCGCGATCCGCGGCAGGTCGGCGGAGAAGAAGCAGAGGATCTGCTCGATGACGTCGGCCCGCAGCCGGTCCTCCGCGGTCAGGGCCCGACCCTTGACGATCGGAAAGCGATGGGCCGAGACGGCGTCCTCGTAGGTCTTCATGTCCGTCGTGGTCTGGGCGAAGCCGCGCGGCAGCCGGCCGATCGACGACAGCCCGAAGCCGACGAGGCTCGAGGCGCGGTCGGTGGTGTAGCCCTGGAAGTTGCGGCGCATGGTGCCGTCCATTGCGGCGATGGCGAGCGAATCGTCTGGCCGTGCGAAATGGTCGATGCCGATCGCGTCGTAGCCGAAGGCGTCGATCGTGGTCCGGGCGATGCGCGCGAGCCGCCGGCGCTCGTCCGGCCCCGGCAAGGCCGCCTCGTCGATCAGCTTCTGGTTGGCCTTGAACCACGGCACGTGGGCATAGCCGAACAGCGCCATCCGCGACGGCGCGAGGCCGGCGGCCATCATCGCCGTGCGCCGGATCGAGGTTTCGGTCTGGCCGGGCAGGCCGTACATCAGGTCGAGGTTGATCTGGTCGATCCGCGCCGACACCAGGGCCGAAACCGCGGCCTCGACGACCTCGAGCGGCTGGTGGCGGCCGATCGCCGCCTGCACCTGCGGGTCGAGATCCTGGACGCCGAGGCTCGCCCGGTTGACCCCGAGGCCTGCCAGATGACGCGCGCCGTCCCGGGTCACGTGCCGGGGGTCGAGTTCGATCGCGTGCTCTGCGCCGGGCGCGATCCGGAAGTAGCGGTGGAGGTCGCCGACGACGGCTGCGAAGGTCTCCGCCGGCAGCAGGTTGGGCGTGCCGCCGCCCCAGTGGATGTGGCTGACCTCGACGGCGCCGAGATGGTCGGCGACGAGGGCGATCTCCCGGCGCAGCACCTCGGCATAGCGTGCCAGCGGTTCGTCGCGGCGCGACGCCTTGGTCGTGCAGCCGCAATAGTGGCAGATCGACCGACAGAACGGCACGTGGAGATAGAGCGAGACCGGGCCCTTGTCCGCCGCCTCGTCGAGCCAGGCGGCGTAGGCCTCGTGCCCGACGTCGGGCAGGAAGTGCGGTGCCGTCGGATAGGACGTGTAGCGGGGCAGGGTGCGGTCGAGGAGGGGGGTGAGGCGCTGGTCGATCATGGCGCCGGTGTGCCACGGCCGGGCGGGCGACGCCTTGATCCTCCTCAAAGCCCGATGGATTTCGACGATGATGCGGCGAGCGTGGGCCGGCGGCTCCGCGCCCGCCACGGCCCCGCGGTCCGGAGACGGTGGCCTTGTCGTCCGGCGGGGCGCAGCCATGCGGAAATCGTGTTTGACGGTGCCGCGGTCCTGCGGCAGGTGAGGTGGACAGGGCGGAATTGCGCCGCGTTCGACAAAGGGAGGGACCGGCGGGCCGATGGATCGCGACGAGCTCGCCCGTCTCGCTCTCGCTGTAGCCGTCGGCGCGGCCGGGGGCCTGTGTTTCGACCTCGCCGACCTGCCTGCGCCCTGGATATCCGGCGCCATGGTCGCCGTCGCCGTCGCGGTCCTCTCCGGCCTGAAGGCCCGCGTCGACCGGCGGCTCCGGTCCGGCCTGTTCCTCTTTCTCGGCACCTCGATGGGTGCCGGCGTCACGCCCGACGTGCTCGCCGGCATCGGCGTCTGGCCGGCGAGCCTCGTGCTGCTGGCGACTACGGTGCTGGCGACGGGGGCGGCGACCCATCTCTTCCTGCGCCGCCTGCTCGGCTGGGACGGCGCCTCCGCCTTCTTCGCCTCGATCCCCGGCGCGCTCTCCTACGTGCTGGTGCTCGCCGAGACGAGCCAGGCCGACGTGCCGAAAGTCGCCCTGTCGCAGACCGTGCGGGTGTTCATCCTCGTCGCCCTGCTGCCGAGCGTGGTCGCCGCCCTCGAGGCCGCGCCGACCGCATCCGGACCGGTGGCGGCGGGCATCGTGGCTCTCCAGGAGAACGCCAGCCTCGCCGATCTCGTCCTCATGCTGCTCGCCGGCCTCGCCGGAGGCCTCGCCGGCGAGCGCGTCGGGCTGCCCGCCGGCAGCCTCGTCGGCGCCTTCGCGGCCTCCGCGGTCCTCCATGGCGCCGGCCTCGTCACCGGCGTCCTGCCGGCGCCGCTGCTCGCGATCGGCTACGTCTGTCTCGGCACCTTCATCGGCCTGCGCTTTTCGGGAACGCGGTGGATCGACCTCGCCCGCGGCCTCGCGTCGGCCGTCGGCGCCTTCGTCGTCGGCGGCGGCGTCGCCCTCGCCGGGGCCGCGGCGGCGGCCCTTCTGCTCGACCTGCCCTTCGGCCAGTCGATCATCGCCTTCGCGCCGGGCGGGCTCGAGGCGATGATGATCCTCGCCTTCACGCTGGGCTTCGATCCGGCCTACGTCGCCGTCCACCAGCTCTCGCGCTTCCTGGTGATGATGATTGCCGTCCCCGCGCTCGCCCGCCTCGTCCTCGGGCGGGACTGGAACGGCCGGGGGCGCTGAGGCGGCCCGCCGCGACGGCTGCGCCGGCACGATCCGGCGCCCTCTTTTCCTCCCTTGATCTGCGTCAAGGCGGCGGCGGCCGCCGCCCGGTATCAACGCTTCGATGCGTGGGACTTCGCCCGCGCGCCTTTTCGTCAAACGAGACTTCGGGGCGTACAATGACAGCTTCAAGGTCGGGACATTCGATGTCCTTCGAGGAGACCGGCTTCACCGTCTTCCTCGGCCTTTTCGCACTCGCCTGCCTGTTCATCGCCGGCAAGGCGGTCGATCCGGTGATGGCTTTCCACGCCATGATCGGGGCGATCACCACCGGCGCGGGTGCGATCTTCATCGTCCGGCATTCCATGAGCGGCGCTCCGCGCCCGCTCGAGGTGGTGAACGGCAAGCCGAACTACAACTTCGGCCCGGTCAAGTTCGGCGCCGCGATCGCGATGTTCTGGGGCATCGCCGGCTTCCTGTTCGGCGTCATCATCGCCAGCCAGCTCGCGTTCCCGCAGCTCAACTTCGACCTGCCGTGGACCAGCTTCGGTCGCTTGCGGCCGCTGCACACATCCGCCGTGATCTTCGCCTTCGGCGGCAACGTGCTGCTGGCGACGTCCTTCTACGTCGTCCAGCGCACCTGCCACGCCCGGATGCCCGGAACCGTCGCCCCCTGGTTCGTGATCATCGGCTACAACGTCTTCATCCTGATCGCCGGCACCGGCTACCTGCTGGGCGCGACCCAGTCGAAGGAATATGCCGAACCGGAATGGTACGCCGACCTCTGGCTGACCATCGTCTGGGTGGTCTACCTGCTGGTCTTCCTCGCGACCCTCTGGAAGCGCCGCGAGCCGCACATCTATGTTGCGAACTGGTTCTACCTCGCCTTCATCGTGACCATCGCGATGCTGCACATCGTCAACAACCTGTCGATCCCGGTGACGCCCTTCGGTATCAAGTCCTATCCGGTGTTCTCGGGCGTGCAGGATGCACTGGTGCAGTGGTGGTACGGCCACAACGCCGTCGGCTTCTTCCTGACCGCCGGCTTCCTCGCCATCATGTACTACTTCATCCCGAAGCAGGCGAACCGGCCGGTCTACTCCTACCGCCTGTCGATCGTGCACTTCTGGGCGCTGATCTTCATCTACATCTGGGCCGGCCCGCATCACCTGCATTACACCGCGCTTCCCGAATGGGCCTCGACCCTCGGCATGACCTTCTCGGTCATCCTGTGGATGCCGTCCTGGGGGGGCATGATCAACGGCCTGATGACGCTGTCGGGTGCCTGGGACAAGCTGCGGACCGACCCGGTGCTGCGCATGATGGTGGTCTCGGTCGCCTTCTACGGCATGTCGACCTTCGAAGGGCCGCTGATGTCGGTGAAGGCCGTCAACAGCCTGTCGCACTACACCGACTGGACCATCGGCCACGTCCACTCCGGCGCCCTCGGCTGGGTCGCCTACATCTCCTTCGGCGCGCTCTACTGCCTGATCCCCTGGCTGTGGCAAAAGAAGCTCTACTCGCTGAAGCTGGTCGACTGGCACTTCTGGATCTCGACCCTCGGCATCGTGCTCTACATCACCGCCATGTGGGTCTCGGGCATCATGCAGGGCCTGATGTGGCGCGCCTACACCGAGCTCGGCTTCCTCGAATACTCGTTCATCGAGACCGTCGAGGCGATGCATCCCTACTACCTGATCCGTGCCCTCGGCGGCGTGCTCTTCCTCGCCGGCGCCCTGATCATGGCCTTCAACCTCTGGATGACCGTTGCCAAGGGCGAGGAGGCTGAAGCCTCGACCGCCGGCATGGCCGCCGTCCCCGCCGAGTGAGGCTCGAGACATGTCCCTTTTTGCAAAGCACCAGGTGCTCGAGAAGAACTCGATCCTTCTCCTCGTCTGCATCCTCCTCGCCGTCGCCGTCGGCGGCCTCGTCGAGATCGTACCGCTGTTCTACCTGAAGTCGACGATCGAGAAGGTGGAGGGCGTGCGCCCCTACAGCCCGCTCGAACTCGCCGGCCGCAACATCTACATCCGCGAAGGCTGCTATCTCTGCCACAGCCAGATGATCCGCCCGATGCGCGACGAGATCGAGCGCTACGGCCACTTCAGCCTCGCGGTCGAGTCCCAGTACGACCACCCGTTCCAGTGGGGCTCCAAGCGGACCGGTCCGGACCTCGCCCGCGTCGGCGGCAAGTATTCCGACGAATGGCACCGTGACCATCTGATCGACCCGCGCCAGGTGGTGCCGGCCTCGATCATGCCGGGCTATCCCTTCCTGGCGACGACCCCGCTCAAGGAGGAGCGGATCGCCGACGACCTCAAGGCGCTCGTCGCGATCGGCGTGCCCTACAGCGAGGAGATGGTCCAGCGCGCCCGGCTCGACGTCCAGACCCAGGTCAACCCGGATGCGGACGACGTCGACGCCTTCCTCGAGCGCTATCCCAAGGCGGTGGTCCGCGACTTCGACGGCGACCCGTCCAAGGTCACGGAACTCGACGCGCTGATCGCCTACCTGCAGGTGCTCGGCACCATGGTCGACTTCTCCACCTACGACGACAAGGCCAACCTGCGCTGAGCGTCGCCCGAACGGCGGGCACCTAGCCTTTCCGGCCGGTGCCCCCTCACCGAGGGAACAGACATGTCGACCTATGAAAACTTCGCCGGCTTCGCCCAGACCTGGGGCCTCGTCTACTTCTTCGTGATCTTCGCCGCCGTCGTCGTCTACGCGATGTGGCCGCGCAACAAGAAGACCTTCGAGGACGCCGCCCGCATTCCGCTGAACGAGGATTGAGCCATGGCTCAGCATGACGACATCGACGACGTCTCCGGCGTCTCCACCACCGGCCATCAGTGGGACGGGATCAAGGAACTCAACAATCCGCTGCCGAAGTGGTGGCTCTACGTCTTCTACGCCTGCATCGTCTGGGCGATCGGCTACTACTTCGTCTATCCGTCCTGGCCGCTGCTGACCGACTACACCCGCGGCGTCCTCGGCTATTCCCAGCGCGAGGCGGCCCTCGAGGCTTACCAGGCCGGTGTCGAGGCGCGACTAGCCAAGGGGGCTGGACTGTCGGAGGCGAGTCTCGAGGAGATCCAGGCCGATCCGCAGATGCTGACCTTCGCCCTCGCCAACGGCAAGGCGGCCTTCGGCGACAACTGCGCCCCCTGCCACGGCAGCGGCGCGACCGGCGCCAAGGGTTATCCGAACCTGCAGGACGACGACTGGCTGTGGGGCGGTTCGCTGGAGGCGATCCACGACACCATCCGGGTCGGAATCCGCTCGACCTCCGAAGACACCCGTGACACCGAGATGCCGGCCTTCGGGCGCGACGGGCTGCTCGAGAAGGACCAGATCCGGCAGGTGGCCAACTATGTCCGCT
Source organism: uncultured Alphaproteobacteria bacterium (assembly GCA_937900425.1). Taxonomy (GTDB): domain Bacteria; phylum Pseudomonadota; class Alphaproteobacteria; order Rhizobiales; family Pleomorphomonadaceae; genus CALCDT01. The sequence continues at coordinate 25,813 of CALCDT010000230.1, forward strand.
CGCTCTCGGGTCTCGAGACCGATGCCGGCCTCGACCTTGCTCTCGGCGGCGACGTCTACGCCGAGAATTGCGCCTCCTGTCATGGCGAGCGCGGCGAGGGCCTGCAGGATCTCGGCGCGCCGCGGCTCGACGACGCGATCTGGCTCTACGGCTCCGACCAGGCCACCATCGTCGAGACCGTCACCAACTCCCGCAAGGGCGTGATGCCGACCTGGGAAGGACGCCTCGATCCGGTGACGGTCAAGTCGCTCGCGATCTACGTCCACTCGCTGGGCGGAGGCACCTGACCAGGCACCGTCGGCGGGTCTCGCCCGCAGACGATCCTCGTCCAGAGGGAACTCGGCCGGCGTTCGCGCCGGCCTTCTTTTTTCGGTCGCCCACCGGCGCCGCCCGTCCGCCGGAAATCTTCATGCTCCGGCGCGCGTAGGTGAGGGAGGTCCGCGTAGAACCGGTCGCTGCTCGGGTCGGTCCGGGCGGGTGGTCAGGCGTCGAGAATCGGGCGGAAGCCACCGAAGGCGCGGCGGCTCTCGTCGATCGTCGGATCGCCGGCCTGCGGCGCCATCCGCGGATCGGCGAACAGCGACTGCCAGGCGGCGTCGCGCACCGCCTTCGACGGCCATTCGGCGAAGGAGAACACCACGGTCTCCCCGGCGTCGGCCTTCACCGCGCCCTTGAAGTCGGTTTCCTTGCCGTCGGGCAGGTAGTCGCCCCAGCCGACCACGACCCGGCTCGCGCCGTGGTCGCGTATCGCGGCGACCTGGCGCCCGGCGAGGGCGGCGTAGGCGTCGCGGTCGGCGACGGCGACCGGCAGCAGCGCGCCGTCGACATAGGCGGGCTTTTCGCCGGGGCCGGTGTCGTGCAGCACGCTGAAGCCGCCGAAAATCATGCGCGCCCCGGAAAACGGCAGCGGCTGCGGCCACTCGGTCATCCGCGGATCTTCCATCATCCGGCGGTGGCTCTCCTCGCAGGTGGCGCGATCGGGATATTCGAGCCAGGAGAACACCACGACCTCGCCGTCCTCGGCCTTGACCGCCCGGCGCAGGTCGGTGCTCTCGCCTTCGGGAACGTCGTCGTCCCAGGCTTCGACCTGCCGCGACGCGCCATACTCCTTGAAGAGGGGTAGGGCGGCGAGGGCGAGGTCGAGATAGGGTTCCTCGTTGCCTGCCGGAACCGGTACGACGAAACCGGAGAGATACATGGCGGGTCTCCTTGGTTGGTGCTGAAGGACGTCCGGCCCGGGATGGCCGGCGGCCGACAGGTGTTGCGGGAGGCTCGGGAAGGACGCCGCCGGATTGGGTCCCGTTCGCGCGCACACCGGCCGCGTCCCCGATTTCCCGACCCGGTGCCATCGCCGATCATCGGATGCGGTCTAAACGTTGATATCAACATATATGACCCGGGTCAAATCTCCGTACCGGGTTCCTGTCGGTGAAGGGGACCCCGGCGCCGCTCCTCGCCATCCGCGGGACCGACCCGCAGGCTCGACGCCGACGCATGACGCCACGCTCCGACCCGGTCGAGCCCGGTGAATTGTGCGGGCGGCGGCGAACCTGGAGCGGCCGACCCGGACGCCTGATGGGCGGCGCACGCGCGGGTCAACGCGGAGTGTCCCTCGCCCCGTCGCCGCCCTCAGCCGGCCGCATCCTCCGAGCCGGGCATCGCGCGGTCGGGGTAGAAGAGATCGAAATCGGCGCGGTAGCGGGCGAGCACGAGGTCGGCAAGGCGCGGAACGTCGTCGTAGAAGGCCGCCACCGGCGGGCGCTTGTCGAGCGTACGCACCAGCGTATGGCCGAGGGCCCCGAGCTGCGGACCGCCACGGGCGAGGATCGCCGCGCGGATCCGGTCCCAGTCGTCGTCGAGGCTCTCGACCCGGCCGACGATCGCCGGAACCGGGCGACCGCCGGCGTCGAGCAGGCGGGCCTGGCTCATCAGGTGGATGTCGATGACGTCGTCGCCGACTTCCGCGAGACGTTCCACGAAGGCCGGAAAGCTCATCCCGCGGGTGATGCCGACCGCCTCCAGCGACCGCATCCGACGGTCGCGCAGCACGACCTTGTCGTAATAGGCCGACACCACCCGGGCGAACGGGTTGCGCACCACGGTGAAGGCCAGCGCATCCGGCGCGTCCGCCGCGAGACGGGCGCAGGACACCATGGTGACGTCGGGACCGAGGCCGCGCCGCCAGGTCCTGTCCTGGTTGAGGCCCGGCACGGCGACATAGTCGCAGAAGGCCGGGTCGGTCACGGCACCCCTGGTCACGAGATGGTAGAGCGCCTGCTTGATCGAGGAATTGGCGGCCTTCGGCACCCGGACGTAGGCGATGTTCCACCGCCGCAGCAGGATCGCCGAGCGCAGCAGGAAACGGTTCTGGAAATAGGTGAGGGTTCGCTCGCCGAAGGCGCTGAGACTGTTCGACATGCATCCGGCCGCGAGAGACGAGAGCGGGGCGCCGCCGCCCCGGCCCTTTGTCCTCCATCGCCGCGAGGCCCGCAAGGCCGGCCCGGACCGGAGAGGTGCCCGGGACGGACGGTCGGGACGACCCCGTCCCCGATCGTGGTTCCTCGCCGCCCGCAGCTTCAGCCCGCGGCGGCACCGGTGGGCACGAAGGTCATGGCGACCCCGTTCATGCAGTAGCGCTTGCCGGTCGGCGGCGGCCCGTCGTCGAAGACGTGGCCGAGATGGCCGCCGCAGCGCCGGCAATGGACTTCGGTCCGCGTCATGAACAGCGTGTCGTCGGCGCTCGTGCCGATCGCGCCGTCGAGCGGTGCCCAGAAGCTCGGCCAGCCGGTGCCGCTGTCGTATTTCGTCGTCGAGGAATAGAGCGGCAGGTCGCAGCCGGCGCAGTGGAACACGCCCGCCCGCTTCTCCCGGTCGAGCGGACTAGAGCCGGCACGCTCGGTGTCGTGGTTGCGCAGCACGCGGTATTGCATCGGCGTCAGGATACGCCGCCACTCCGCCGCGGTCTTCGTCACCTCGAAGGTTTCCGCGCGGGCCGGAGCCGCCCGGAACAGGCCGAGCGCACCGGCGCCGGCGCCTCCGGCGAGGAGAATGCCGCCGGCGATCAGTGATCGCCGCGTGGTCTTCGGGTGCATGACGTCCTCCGTTGGCGTGACCGGGATGCGATTGCCGACGCCTGCCGCGGGGTCGACCCGTGCCGCGGCGGGTGACGGGGGCGATCGCGCGGCGGCGAGTACGCCCACCCTGCGCTCGCTCCGGAGCCGCCGCCAGACACGACTTTTCACGTCTCGGTGAGGGATGCCGGACCTCCGGGCCGTGGGGCGAGTCCGACCGCCACCGGTCGGCCTCCCGGTCCGCGGCATCTTCCCGCGGAGAAATCCCGCCGGATCTTGATCTAGCGCAAGGCGCCTTGCCGACCGTCCTGCGATCAAGGAACCCTGCCGGAAGGGAGGGACGGGCTTCGTTCGGGCGGCATGACCATGACGGTCGCCGGGAGCGACCGATCGGAACGATCCGAGGAGGGATCGGGTATGGCACTCGACGAGCATACGCAGGAAAGCGACGTCCTCTACGCGTCCGCCAGGAAGATCTACCCCATGGCCGTCCACGGGCGGCTTCGCAAGATCAAGTGGGCGATGCTCTTCGTCACGCTCGGCATCTACTACTTCCTGCCTTTCATCCGCTGGGACCGCGGTCCGGACGCGCCCGATCAGGCCGTCCTCATCGACCTCGCCGGCCGGCGCGCCTATTTCTTCTTCATCGAGATCTGGCCGCAGGAGGTCTATTACCTAACCGGTCTGCTGATCCTCGCCTCGCTGGCGCTGTTCCTCATGAACGCGCTGGCCGGGCGGATCTGGTGCGGCTACCTCTGCCCGCAGACCGTCTGGACCGACCTCTTCCTCGCCGTCGAACGCTGGATCGAGGGCGACCGCCGCGAGCGCATGCTGTTCGACAAGGCGCCGTGGACCGCGGACAAGATCGTGCGTCGCACCGCCAAGCATTTCGTCTGGCTGATGATCGCCTGGTGGACCGGTGGCGCCTGGGTGCTCTACTTCGCCGACGCGCCGACCCTCGTGAAGGATCTCGCCACCGGCGCCGCGCCCTTCTCGGCCTATCTCTGGATCGGCATCCTGACCTTCACGACCTACGCGCTGGCCGGCCACATGCGCGAGCAGGTCTGCCTCTACATGTGTCCCTGGCCGCGCATCCAGGCGGCGCTGACCGACGAATGGGCGCTCAACGTCACCTATCGCACCGACCGCGGCGAGCCGCGCATGTCGGCCAAGGCGGCGAAGAAGGCTGCGGCGGCGGGCGCGCCGGCCGGCGACTGCGTCGACTGCTTCCAGTGCGTCGCCGCCTGCCCGACCGGCGTCGACATCCGCGACGGACTCCAGCTCGGCTGCATCCAGTGCGGCCTGTGCATCGACGCCTGCGACACCGTCATGCGGAAGATCGGCCGCGAGGAAGGTCTGATCGCCTACGACACCGACATGAACATCGAGCGCCGGTCGCAAGGCCTCGCGCCGGTCTACCGGCTGGTGCGGCCGCGCACGGTGCTCTACGCCGCGGTCATCGCCGTCGTCGGCGCGGTGATGATCTACGCCCTGGCGACTCGGTCGTTCGTAGGCCTCAACGTGCTGCACGACCGCAATCCGATCTTCGTGCAACTCTCCGAGGGCGGCATCCGCAACGGCTACACCATCCGCATCCTCAACAAGCGGCCGATCGAGCGCATCTTCTTCCTGTCGGTCGAAGGTCTGCCGGCGGCGGCGACGATCGAAGCGGTCGGTCATCCAGACCAGGTGCTCGGGCGGCCGGTGGTCAAGGTCGGGCCGGACCAGACCGAGGAGATGCGCGTGCTGGTGATCGTGCCGCCGCACGCCGGTCTCGACCGGTCGACCGAGGTCACCTTCCGCATCGTCGATGGCGAAAGCGGCGAGGGGGCGATCGCGCGGGACTTCTTCCGCGTCGAATGACGAACAACCCGGCTGCGGGGGCGCGGCAGACGTCGCCCCGGCGGCCCGTCGAAGGATGGGGCCGAAGTCCGTGGACGGGACCGGCGGCTCCGATGAGGAAGGATGACGAGCGATGACGACGACGACCGAACAGGCAGCGGGGCGCAAGCTCACCGGATGGCACGTGCTCGCCATCGTGGGCGGGTTCTTCGGTGTCATCTTCGCCGCCAACGCCGCCCTCGTCATCATGGCGCTCTCCACCTTCTCCGGTGTGGAGGTCGCCAGCTCCTACAAGGCCGGGCAGGAGTTCCCGGATGAGCTGGAGCGGGCGCGCCGGCAGGCCGAACTCGGCTGGGTCGTTTCGGTGACGCCGGTTCTCGGCGAGGGCGGCCGGCTGGAACTCGCCGTCGACGTCGCCGACCGCGAGGGCCGTCCGGTCTACGAACTCGCCGTCTCGGCAATTCTCGAGCACCCCGCCGACCGGCGCCGCGACGTCGCCCTGACGCTCGCCGCCCACGGCGCCGGCCACTATGTCGCTTCGGCGGACGGCGTCGAACCGGGGCCGCGTCACCTCGTCATCGAACTCGACAGCGCCGGCGAGCGGGTCTTCCTCTCGCGCAACACCCTGTTCCTGAAAGTGGACGGGCGTTGACATGACTGACGGTTCGATTTCCTCCGCCGTTGCGCCGTCTTCCGGCATTCCGCTGTCCTCCGGGTCGGGGACTGTCGCCGTGACGGCTCCCGCCGGACCGGTCCGGCGCGATTGGTCCGCCTTCGCCACCCGCCAGCCGGATGGCTCGCTCGCCGTCGAACTCGCGGTGGAGGGCATCACATGCGCCGCCTGCATGGGCGACATCGAACGCTGCCTCGCGCCGCTGCCCGGCGTCACCCGCGCCCGCGTCAACCTCGCCAGTCGCCGGTTGTCGCTCGGCTGGCGCGAGGGCGAGGCCGATCCGGACGATCTGCTCTCCCGCCTCGCCGCTCTCGGCTATCCGGCCCACCCCTTCGACGCGGCGTCGAGCCGGCCGGACGAGGAATCGGCCCGGCTGCTGCGCGCCCTCGGCGTCGCCGGCTTCGCGGTCATGAACGTCATGCTGCTGTCGATCTCGGTGTGGTCGGGCAACGTCACCGACATCACACCCGAGACCCGCGACTTCTTCCACTGGGTCTCGGCGCTGATCGCGTTGCCGGCGGTCGCCTATGCCGGCCAGCCCTTCTTCTCCAGCGCCTGGCGCGCACTGCGGGCCGGGCGTGTCAACATGGACGTGCCGATCTCGATCGGCATCCTGCTCACCGTCGGCCTCTCCTTCGTCGTCACCCTGACTCATGGCGAAGAGGCCTATTTCGACAGCGTGCTCATGTTGCTGTTCTTCCTGCTGACCGGTCGGTTCCTCGACGCCAACATGCGCCGGCGCACCGGCGTCGAGGCCGAGACGCTGGCGGCGATGCGCAGCCCGACCGCCGTGCGGATCGGCGCCGACGGCGAACTCTCCGAAGTTCCGGCCTCCCGCGTCGCCCCGGGCGACCGGGTGCTGGTGCGCCCCGGCGAGCGTGTACCGGTTGACGGCGTCGTCGAAGCCGGCTCGTCGGACATCGACGCCAGCCTCGTCACCGGCGAGAGCCTGCCCGTCCATGCGGCGAACGGCGACACCGTCCACGCCGGCACGCTCAACCTCTCGGGGTCGCTGACCGTGTCCGTTTCGGCGGCGGCCGGAGACACGCTGCTCGCCGAGATCGAGCGCCTCCTCGCCCACGCCTCGGAAGCGAAGTCGGCGGCGATGCGTCTCGCCGACCGCGTCTCACGGTCCTATGCGCCGGTGGTCCACACCGCCGCGCTGCTCACCTTCCTCGGCTGGGTCGCCCTCGGCACCCCCTGGCAGCAGGCGCTGGTCACGGCGATCGCGGTGCTGATCATCACCTGTCCCTGCGCGCTCGCGCTCGCGGTGCCGGCGGTCCAGGTCGTGACGGCCGGCCTCCTGTTCCGAACCGGCATCCTGCTCAACACGGGCGACGCCATCGAGCGGCTCGCGGCGGTCGACACGGTCGTCTTCGACAAGACCGGCACGCTGACCCGGCCGGTCGCCGAACTCGGCAATACGGTCGATGTCGCCCTGCTCGCCCGCGCCGGCCGCCTCGCCCGCGCCAGCCGCCATCCGCTGGCCGAGGCCCTCGCCCGCGCCGCCGGTGGCGGCGGCGTCGCGTCCGAAGCGCGGGAACATCCGGGCGAGGGCGTCGAGGCGGCGGACGACGCCGGCCGCGAACGGCTCGGCAGCCCCGCCTTCTGCGGTGTCGACGCCGAAACCCTCGGCCTCTTTCGCCGCGCCCATCCCGGCTCCTCGGTCATCGCCTACGTCCGGGAGGGCGAGGCACCGGTGCTCTTCGCCCTCGCCCAGCAGCTGCGCAGCGACGCCGCCACGGTGGTCGCCGAGCTGCGGAGACGCGGCCTTGCCGTCGAGATCCTGTCCGGCGACGGCGAGGCGTCCGTCGCGTCCGTCGCCGCGGACCTCGCGGTTGCGGAGTGGCGCGGCGGGATGACCCCGGCCGACAAGATCGCCCGGCTCGCGGCACTGAAGGCTGCCGGCCGCAAGGTGCTGATGGTCGGCGACGGGCTCAACGACGCGCCGGCCCTCGGCGCGGCCCATGTCTCGATGGCGCCGGTCACCGGCGCCTCGCTGGCGCAGACCGTCGCCGACGCCGTCTTCCTCGGCGAAGGTCTCGGCGCCGTCACCACCGCCCTCGCGCACTCGCGGGCCGCCCTTGCCGCCATGCATCAGAACCTCTGGATCGCCGCGGTCTACAACCTGATCGCGGTGCCGATCGCCGTCGCCGGCCACGCGACGCCTCTGGTCGCCGCCCTGGCGATGTCGGGATCCTCGCTCATCGTCACGCTCAACGCCCTGCGCCTGCGGCTCGGGTCCGCGGAAGGACGGAAGGCTCTCCCTGCACGAGCCGGCGGCAGCCTCAAATTCGTGGAGGCCCGCCCGTGAACATGCTGGTCTTTCTCGTCCCCATCGCCCTGATGCTCGGGCTGCTCGGGCTCGGTGCCTTCCTGTGGTCGCTGAAGAGCGGCCAGTACGAGGATCTCGAAGGCGCCAAATGGCGGGTTCTCGACGACGACGACCTCGCCCGCTGACCTCGTTCCAGTTCGCCGGTACGGCCTTGCCGGCCGGCGCAGTCGAGTGACGTCACGCGCAGGGGCCAGCCGCAGGCGCGTCGCTTGAAGGGGCCCCTCTCTCCCGGAGAGGGGCGAAACGTCAGGGGCCCAGCGTTGTTTCCAGAACCCGCAGCCAGTTGCCGTGGCAGATCTTGGCGATCAGCGCCTCGCCGTAGCCGTGGCGGCGCATCGCGTCGACCAGCGCCGGCAGACCGGCGGCGTTGCCGATGGCGCGGGGGATTTCGGCGCCGTCGAAATCCGAACCGAGGCCGACATGGTCCTCGCCTGCGATCGCGACCATGTGGTCGAGGTGGCTCAGCATCGTCTCGATCGGCGTCGCCGTGTTCATCTGGCCGTCAGGCCGCAGGAAGGCGGTGGCGAAGTTGAGGCCGGCTATACCGCCGCTCGCCCCGATCGCCTTCAACTGCTCGTCGGTCAGGTTGCGGGCGTGCGGGCAGAGGGCGTGGGCGTTGGAGTGGGTCGCCACCAGCGGGGCCGTCGACAGCTTCGCGACGTCCCAGAATCCGGCCTCGTTGAGGTGCGAGAGATCGACCATGATCCCCATCGCGTTACAGCGCGCGAGAAGCTCGCGACCGAGATCGGTGAGGCCGGCGCCGATGTCCGGCGACGACGGATAGCGGAACGGGACGCCGGAAGCGAAGATCGTCGGCCGGCTCCACACCGGGCCGAGCGAGCGCAGGCCGGCGGCGTGGAGCAGGTCGAGCATCCGGAACTCCGGATCGATGGCCTCCGCGCCTTCGATGTGGAGGACGGCCGCAAACACGCCCTCGGCGATCGCCGCCCGCACCTCGCCCCCGCTGCGGCAGATCCTGACGGCGCCCTGCGAGGCGCGCTCGATGCGGATCAGCAGCGAGGCCATGCGCAGCACGTGGCCGCGAGCCGTCTCCATCGGCAGCGATGCCGGCAGCGGCAGGTCGTAGGAGGCACCGGTCATGCCGGTGGCAAAACTCGCGGCCAGGGGCGGCGAGGGGCTGAAGCAGGCGAACAGTCCGCCGACGAGGCCGCCGGCCCGCGCGCGCGGCAGGTCGACGTGGCCGAGCCCGTCACCGGACAGGAAATCGGCAGCCGGATCGTTCGTCACCTTCTCGACGAGGCGGAGCAGCGTGTCGTTGTGGCCGTCGAAGACGGCGATCGGAGCGTCGGCCATGGAGGATCCCGCAGAGGAGGTCACGGAATGAAAGCCGCGTCCGGCGTGCGGCGCCAGGCCGTGGCCGGACGGGTGTCATGAAAAACCCCGGCACGGGCCGGGGCGTTCCAAGGGCGGCGATGTCGGAAAGCCGGGCCGCGGCGTCAGCCGCCGGCGGCGCGGAAGATCTGCTGGCGGACCCGGCCGTCGGCCATAGGCTTCGGCGTCGCGAAGGTGAGGTCGAGGGCGTGCCAGACGTCGACGAGGGCGTCGGCGAGATGCTCGATCAGGCCGTCGTCGTGCAGCGGCGTCGGCGTGATCCGCAGCCGCTCCGTGCCGCGCGGCACCGTCGGATAGTTGATCGGCTGGATGTAGATGCCGTGCTTCTCGAGCAGCATGTCCGAGGCGCGCTTGCACTTGTCCGGATCGGCGACGAGCAGCGGCACGATATGGGTCTCGCTCGGCATCACCGGCAGCCCGGCCGAAGCCAGAACCGCCTTGGTGCGCTCGGCCTGGCGTTGGTGGCGGGCCCGCTCCTCGCCGCTCTCCTTGAGGTGGCGGATCGAGGCCTTGGCCGCGGCGCAGATCGCCGGCGGCAGCGAGGTCGTGAAGATGAAGCCGGGGGCGTAGGAGCGCACGGCGTCGATCAGCGCCGCCTTGCCGGTGATGTAGCCGCCGACGACGCCATAGGCCTTGGCGAGGGTGCCCTCGATGACGTCGATGCGGTCCATGACGCCGTCACGCTCGCAGATGCCGGCGCCGCGAGGCCCGTACATGCCGACCGCGTGGACTTCGTCGATATAGGTCATCGCGCCGTACTTGTCGGCGAGGTCGGCGATCTTCTCGATCGGGGCGATGTCGCCGTCCATCGAGTAGACCGATTCGAAGATGATCAGCTTGGCCCGTTCGCGGCCGGCCATGCGCAGCAGGTCTTCGAGATGGTCGAGGTCGTTGTGGCGCCAGACCTGCTTGGAAACGCCGGAGTTCTTCACGCCGGCGATCATCGAGGCGTGGTTGAGGGCATCCGACAGGAGCAGGCAATCGGGCAACAGCCGGGCGATCGTCGAAATCGCGGCCTCGTTGGAGACGAAGCCCGATGTGAAGACGAGGCCGGCTTCCTTGCCGTGAAGATCGGCGAGCTCGGCCTCGAGCTGGACGAGGGGATGGGACGTGCCGGAGATGTTGCGCGTTCCGCCGGCACCGGCGCCCATGCGCTCGGCGGTCTCGGTGAGAGCGCCGATCACCTTCGGATGCTGGCCCATGCCGAGATAGTCGTTCGAGCACCAGACGGTGATCTCGCGGCTTTCCTCGCCCTCGCGTCGCCACGTCGCTTTCGGGAACCGGCCGGCGATGCGCTCGAGGTCCGCGAAGACCCGGTAGCGCTGCTCGTCTTTCAGAGCGGCGACGGCGTTCTCGAAAATCGCATCATAGTTCATGTCGGTGTCTACTTTCCCCGGACGTCGCGGGAACCTAGCCCGCGCCGGCCGTCCTGTCTTCTGACACATGACCGCACCTGCGCGGAGACCATAGCATCCGCGGCCCGGCGATCGAACCCTGTAGCTCCTCCAATTTGCACATGCCGGCCCTGCACCGCAATGCGGGTTGATGCTGATCGCGGGCACTTTTCCGAGCGCAGCGCGTCTCGTTTCCGCGCGTGGGGCGCCTCACGCCGCCCGTTTGGCCGCCGTCCGCGACCGGTGCCAGAGGTCGGCCGTGACCGATCGTCGCTCTGCGTCGAGCCGATCCGGGGCCGGGCTGTCGTAGACGACCAGCCAGTCGCCGCCCCAGCCGACCAGCCCCTCCGGATGGTCGTGCGGGCCGCGGTAGGGCAGTTCGAACAGATGGTCGAGCCGCTCGGGCGGATGAACCGCGCTGGCACGTCGGCCGGCCCCGTTTCTCCAGCGGAAAACCTGGGCGGGCCCGTCTCCGGCGAGGGTCGGGCCGGCGAGGACGATCAGATCGTCGCCGTCGAGAACGAGATCGCGGACGCCGAGCCCCCGCGTCGGCAGCAGATGCTTGCGGAAGCGCCGGCGTCCGTCGATCCGGCGCGGCTTGAGATGGCCGGATTTCGTGATTCGCATTTCCATTTCGACGACGACGGCGAAGCCCCGTAACACCGGCCCGCGCAGGCCGATCCACACCCTGAGACCGCGGGCGGCGATGCCTTCGACGTCGAAGCCGTTCTCCTTCGAGGGAATACCGAGGAACGGCGCGAGGTGTCGATCCTTGCCGAGCCACTTGAGGAGGCGCCCCTCGGTGCCGCCGAACTTGACGTGGGTGATGCGGCGGTCGGCGTCGCGGGCGACGGGCTCGAAACCGTCCGGCGTCTCGACGAGCGGGAGGCGGCCGAGGAAGAACCGGTTCGGCTGGCGCTCGACCCGCGCCATCTTCGCCAGCGCCTCTTCGGGGGTGTCGTCGTCGACGTCGGGTTTCTTGCGCTTCAGCGAATGCGATCCGACCACCCAGAGCCAGGAGCCGTCGCAGGCGAGTCCCTCGATGTCCATCTCGCCGCCCGGTCCTCCCGGCAGGTCGACGAGATCGCCGAGGGCGAAATGGCGGTGATCGCCGAGATGACGGTCGGAGGATCCGCCGACGGGGCGCAGACGGTCGATGCCGGCGGTCTCGTCACAGGAGAGGAACAGGCTGTCGCCACATCGGGTCGCGGCGGACAGATCGCTCTCGATCGGATCGTCGACGTGTCGCAACAGGCCGGGTTGGAGGAAGCGGAGGGAAAGGGTCGCCTTGGGCTGGAGATCGGGCATCTGCGGTTCTCGTGGTTGCGGAGGACGAAGGGGATCCCGGCAGCGGCCGGTCATGCCGGCCGTCGCGGCGCCGGGAGCACGGGGCCCGCTCTCGCGAGGCGGGGCCGGCAGAGCGACCTGGCGGAGAAGGCCGAATTCGCAAAGATGACGCGGCGGCCCGGCGGGAAGTTCCGGCGGCGGTGTCGTCGAGGCAGGTGGCCTTTGTCCCGATCGCGCCGCCGCGATCGCGTGATCCCGGTTGCGGCCCCGCGGCTTCTAACCGCTTCTTCACGTTTCCGCGGCATTCTCGACGACGGAGCGCCGGCCTTGGAGGCCCGGCGCATTCCCCTGACCCCGCGCCGTCGCAAAGGTGAACGTCCGCCGTGCAACTCGATCTCTCGTCCCTGACCTTTCTCGTCGTGGAGGACAGCGCCTACATGCGCACGATCCTGCGCACGATGCTGCAGGGCTTCGGGGCGCGGCGGATCGTCGAGGCCGAGGACGGCGCCTCCGGGCTCGAGGCGATGGATCGGGCCAATCCGGACATCCTGATCCTCGACTGGGTGATGCCGATCCTCGACGGCGCCGACATGGTGCGGATGATCCGCTCGCCGAAGAACCCCTTCGCATACATCCCGATCATCATGGTGACAGGCCACACCGAGCGCAGCCGGATCGTCGAGGCCCGCCGCCTCGGGATCCATGAACTGCTCTGCAAGCCGATTTCGGCCAAATCGCTTTACCAGCGCGTCCAGAGCGTGATCGTCACCCCCCGTGACTTCGTGAAGACGCCGACCTATTTCGGCCCCGCCCCGCGCGAGATCCGCAACCGTCAGAACATCTGGCAGGTCCAGCAGGACGTCGCCTGACGCGGGTGCATCCCGGCGTCCGGCTCCGGCGGTCGGTGCGCTTCTCCTCGCCTTCGTATCGACCGGCCTCCGCCGATCATGCGACCTCGGTGTGCGTCTGGTCCACCGCCGCGCCGTGAGCGCCGTGCGGACGGGGAGGGAACAATGCCCCATATCGGCCGTTCATCCGGCAGCGGGCGCGTCGCCGGCGCGAACCGCGCTGGGCGTCGGCCTGAGTGCCTTCCTTCGCCCCGCCCCAAGCCGGTCCCGGCGCAAGTGAAAACTCCAGGTGAGAACAGTTTGATCGATCCGGCGCTCCGCCTCTGTTCGCAAGGGGGAGGCAGATCGGCGGTTCGCAGATCTGCAGTATCACGTCAATCTGAGATGTGAACGATGACGATGAGTGCAGGATGCATTTCAAGTTCGATCTTTCGATGATCTGCGGGCGTTGGTTGCGATTGTCGTTTAGATCGCCTAGGTTCGCAGGAATTGCCGGGATCGATTGCAGCAAGAACAGGAAATTGGCTGGATGTGCGGAATTTGTGGTGAGATCAATTTCGACGGCCGCGGCGCCGATGTCGCGGCCCTTGCACGCATGAACGACTGCATGGCTCCGCGCGGGCCGGACGGTTCGGGCGTCGTCGCACGCGGCCGGGTCGCCCTCGGTCACCGCCGCCTGCGCATCCTCGATCTCTCCGACCGCGCCGAACAGCCGATGACCGATCCCGCTCTCGGGCTGTCGATCGCCTTCAACGGCTGCATCTACAATTTCCGCGAGCTTCGTACCGAACTCGAAGCCTCCGGCTATCGCTTCTTTTCCGATGGCGACACTGAGGTCATCCTTAAGGCCTATCACGCCTGGGGGGCGGCCTGTGTGGAACGCTTCCACGGCATGTTCGCTTTCGCGATCCTCGAGCGGGACAGCGGCCGCGTCACGCTGGCCCGCGATCGCTTCGGAATCAAGCCGCTCTATCTCGCCGAAACGCCGACCCGGCTGCGGTTTTCGTCCTCGCTGCCGGCGCTGCTCGCCGCCGGCGAGGTCGATACCGCGATCGATCCGGCGGCGCTGCACCACTACATGAGCTTTCACGCCGTGGTGCCGGCGCCGCGCACGATCCTCAAGGGTATCCGCAAGCTGCCGCCGGCCACCGTCCGCGTGATCGAACCCGACGGCACCTCGCAGGATCGGGTCTACTGGCGTCTCGACTTCTCCCGCGGCGCCGAAGAAGAACGGATCGAAGCCGTCGAGTGGCAGGACCGCGTGCTCGCGGCCCTGCGCAAGGCCGTCGAGCGGCGCATCATCGCCGACGTGCCGGTCGGTGTTCTGCTGTCCGGCGGTGTCGACAGCAGCCTCATCGTCGCCCTGCTCGCCGAGGCCGGTCAGCAGGGTCTCAAGACATTCTCGGTCGGCTTCGAGAGCGTCGGCGGAATGGAGGGCGACGAATTCCGTTACTCCGATCTCGTCGCCGAGCGCTACGGCACCGATCACACCCGGATCTTCGTGCCGTCCCGCGATATGATCGCGGCGCTTCCGGGCGTCTTCGCCGCCCAGTCCGAGCCGATGGTCTCCTACGACAACGTCGGCTTCTTCCTGCTTTCGCAGGAGGTGGCAAAGCACGTGAAGGTCGTCCAGAGCGGGCAGGGCGCCGACGAGGTCTTCGCCGGTTATCACTGGTATCCGCCGCTTCTCGGCGCCAATGATCCCGTCGGTGACTACGCCCGGGTGTTCTTCGACCGCGACCACGAGACGCTCGGGCGGCAACTCACCGCCGACTATCTCGCCGACCGCGACGAAAGCCTCGCCTTCGTCGCCGCCCACATGGGCGGGGCCGGCGCCGAGGACGGCGTCGACAAGGCCTTGCGGCTCGATTCCACGGTGATGCTGGTCGACGACCCGGTGAAGCGCGTCGACAACATGACCATGGCCTTCGGCCTCGAGGCGCGCGTGCCGTTCCTCGACCATGAACTCGTCGAACTGGCCGCCCGGATTCCGCCGCATCACAAGGTGGACGGCGGCGGCAAGAAGGTGCTGAAGGACGTCGCCCGCCGGGTGCTGCCGCGGGAGGTGATCGACCGCAAGAAGGGCTATTTCCCGGTTCCTGCATTGAAATACATCGAGGGCGAGGTGCTCGACATGGTCCGCGACGCGCTCAACTCGCGTGCGGCCCGCGAGCGCGGCGTCTTCCGCAAGGACTATGTCGACAGGCTGCTCGACGAGCCGAAAGGGGCGATCACCCCGCTCGGCGGCTCCGAACTCTGGCAGGTCGCGACGCTAGAACTCTGGCTGCAGGCCCACGCCGCCTGAGGGGCGTCTCCGGCTGCACACGGCGCCTTGGGGACCGGGTGCCGATGAACAAGTGCCGATGAACCCGCAGAGGGCCGTCCCGCATCGCAGGACGGAGCCCTGCCGGCCGGCGAGAGCGGCGATGACCGTCGCGGCCGCCGGCCCCGCTGAAGAGATCGAGGGATTCGCTCATGACTTCCATGCCCTCCCCCCGGGACGGGGGTGACGACACCGGTTCGAAGGCCGGGCCGGCCAAGGCCTGCGCGGTCGTCGACTGTGGCTGGGGCCGGCTGCTGTTCGGCCAGACCTTCGCCGACCCGCTCGACCTGATCGAGGAGATGCGGCTCGAGGGTCCCGGTCTGCGCGACATCGCCTTCTACATCGCCGACCCGCACGTGGTGCTGGCCGGGGCGCCTCACGAACTTTTCCTCGACCCCTCGCACACCTTCCGCCTCGACCTCGGCCGCTACGAGGCGCCGCGGGCCGAAGGCGTGAATCTCGTCATTCGCGAGGCCCGCGGCGCCGTCGACGCCGAGGCGCTCAACCGGATCTATTCCGCTCGCGGCATGGTGACGGTGCCGCCCCACGCCTTCGACCGCATGGCGGCCGACGACGCGATCGACGTGCTCGTCGCCGAGGACGCCGTCGGCGGGGGCGTCGTCGGTGCGGTGATGGGTGTCGACCACGTCCGCGCCTTCGCCGATCCGGAGGCGGGCTCCTCGCTCTGGTGCCTCGCGGTCGATCCCCAGGCGAGCCTGCCGGGCATCGGCGTCGCCCTCGTCCATGCCCTCGCCGGCCGCTTCCAGGAGCGGTCGGCGCGCTATATGGATCTTTCGGTGATCCACGACAACGCGGAGGCGATCGCGCTCTACGAGAAGCTCGGCTTCGAGCGGGTTCCGTTCTTCACGCTGAAGCGCAAGAATTCCTTCAACGAAAGGCTTTTCACCGGTCCCGCGCCCGCCGCAGAATTGAACCCCTACGCCCGCCTCATCGTCGACGAGGCGCGCCGGCGCGGCATCGACGTCGAGATCACCGACGCCGAGGGCGGCTTCTTCCGTCTCGGCTACGGCGGCCGCTCGATCCACTGCCGGGAAAGCCTGACCGAGCTCACCTCGGCCGTCGCCATGTCGATCTGCGACGACAAGGCGGTGACCCGCCGCATCGTCGAGCGGGCCGGCCTGACGGTGCCGGAGCAGGCCGAGACCGACGATCCCGAACGGCTGGCGGCTTTTCTCGCCGAGCACGGCTCGCTGGTCGTCAAGCCGGCGCGGGGCGAGCAGGGGCGCGGCATCTCCGTCGGCGTCGAGACGCCGGAAGCCCTGGAGGCTGCCATCGCAACCGCGAAGATGGTCTGCGACCGGGTGATCGTCGAACGCTGCGCCACCGGCGAGGATCTCCGCCTCATCGTCATCGGCTACAAGCTGGTCGCCGCCGCCGTGCGCCGGCCGCCGCGGGTGGTCGGCGACGGCCGGCGCACGATCCGCGACCTGATCGAACGCCAGAGCCGCCGCCGCCAGGCCGCCACCGGTGGCGAATCCTCGATCCCGATCGACGCCGAGACCGACCGCGCCCTCGCCAGGGCCGGCGTCACCCTCGACGACGTGGCAGAGGAGGGCCGCGAGATCGTGGTCCGCGGTACCGCCAACCTCCACACCGGCGGCACCATCCACGACGTCACCGACATCGTTCACCCGGTGCTGGTCGATGCCGCCGTCAAGGCGGCCCGGGCCATCGACATTCCGGTGGTCGGAATCGATTTTCTCATCAAGGCGCCCGACCGGCCGGACTACGTCTTCATCGAGGCCAACGAACGCCCCGGCCTCGCCTATCACGAGCCCCAGCCGACGGCCGAACGGTTCATCGATCTGCTGTTCCCCCATTCCGTGCCGGCGGCCGCCCGGAAGGCCGGCTGGACGGGGCGGGGGTGAGAGCCGACGCCGTGGCGGTTCGGGCGCGCGCTGGACTTTGGCGGCCCCGGGCATGCCCCGATCCGCGGGCGTCCGCCATGTTCCCTCGGGCGCCGCGCCGACTGGCGCTCTTGGCCGCTCCCCGTTAGCTGTGTGGGTGCCGTCCGTGCGCTGCGCCGGCGCCTCGCATCGACCGGACAGAGGAGATCCCATGCCCCGTCTCGCCATCGATTCCGACTACCTGCTCCAGCGTCTCGACACGCTGCTCTCGATCCCGAGCCCGGCCGGCTACACCGACATGATCGTGCGCGAATGCTCGGCGGAGCTGGAGCGGCTCGGCGTCACCCCCGAACTCACCCGGCGCGGGGCGATGCGGGCGATCACGCAGGGGCGGGCCCGGCGGCCGGCCCGGGCGATCATCGCCCATGTCGACACGCTCGGCGCGCAGGTGAAGGCGCTGAAGGACAACGGGCGCCTCGAAGTGGTGCCGATCGGGCATTGGTCGGCCCGCTTCGCCGAGGGCGCCCGGACGACGATCTACACCGAGAAGGGCGCATGGCGCGGCACCATCCTGCCCCTCAAGGCGTCGGGCCACACCTACAACGAGGAGGTCGACACCGCCCCGGTCGGATGGAGCCACGTCGAATTGCGCATTGATGCGCTGGTTCGCTCCAAGGCCGATTGCGAGCGGCTGGGCTTTTCAGTCGGCGACTTCGTCGCCGTCGACCCGCAGCCGGAGTTCCTCGACAACGGTTTTCTCGTTTCCCGCCATCTCGACGACAAGGCCGGTGTCGCGGTGATGTTCGCCGCGCTCGAGGCGATCCTGCGCGAAGGGGTGGAGCTTCCGGTCGATGCCCACTGGCTGTTTTCGATCGCCGAGGAGGTCGGTGTCGGGGCGTCGTCGGTTCTCACCCACGACGTCGCCTCCCTCGTCGCGATCGACAACGGCACGGCGGCTCCCGGCCAGGCTTCGGACGAGTTCGGCGTCACCATCGCCATGGCCGACCAGACCGGGCCCTTCGACTACCACCTGACGCGCAAGTTGATCCGGCTATGCCGCGACAACGACATCCGCTACCAGCAGGACGTCTTCCGCTACTACCGCTCCGACAGCGCCTCGGCGATCGAGGCCGGCGAGGACGTCCGCACCGCTCTCATCACCTTCGGCGTCGACGCGTCTCACGGCTACGAGCGCACCAATATCCACGCCTTGCGCTCGCTGGCCGAACTCGTCACCGCCTATCTGACCAGCCCCGTGGAGATCGCCCGCGACGCGGAGGAGGTGTCCGGCATCGAGGGCTTCACGACCCAGCCGATGGAAGAGGCCAAGGCGTCCCACGATCCGGTGGTGCCGCGCCCGCACCGGACCGGAGCCTGAGTGGCCGACAGGGTGAGCGGCACCGGCTCGGAAGGTCGAGATCTGTCGACGGGAAGTTCCGAGGCGCGTTTCGCCCGCAGGACGCTGCTGACCGGCCGTGATAGAAGCGACGTCTCCCGTCCCGCCACTCCGCGCGGGTGAATTCGCCGAAGACGCCGATGCCGCCGTTCGAGAAACTCGTCGCCTTCTTCGCCGCCACCGCCGTCTTCGCCTACGTACCGGGGCCGGCGATGCTCTATGCCGCCGCGCGCACGCTCGCGGGCGGACGCCGGGCCGGGCTGCTCGCGGCGCTCGGCATCCACTTCGGCGGCTATGCTCATGTCGTCACGGCCGCCGCCGGTCTGTCCGTGCTGTTCCACGCGGTGCCGCCGCTCTATCTGGTGGTGAAGCTCTGTGGTGCGGCCTACCTGGTCTGGCTCGGTATCGGCATGTTGCGACGGGGCGACGGGAGGATGAACTCCTCCGGGCCGGAAGCGGCGTCGGCGCGGCCGGCTTTCGCGCAGAGTGTCGTGGTCGAGGTGCTCAATCCGAAGACGGCGCTTTTCTTCCTCGCCTTCCTGCCGCAGTTCGCCGATCCGGCGGCCGCGCTGCCGGTCGGGGTGCAACTGCTTCTGCTCGGGAGTGTCGTCAATCTCGTCTTCTCGGCTGCCGACGTCGTCTACGTATTGCTGGCCGGGGTGCTGGTCGATCGGTTCGCCCGCTCGCCCCGCGCCATGCGTCTGGCCCGCCGGGTCGGCGGCTGCGTGCTGCTCGGGCTCGGCGCCCATCTCGCCCTCCAACGAGGATGAGGGCGTGGCGAGCGGAGGCACAGTGCGCCGATGCTACATGAGATCCTGTCGAGAGGCGCACACGCCGTCCCAGCATGGGCGGCGACGGGGCGGCATGCGTCTTTTCGCAGCCGACCACGCACGAGTCGCGCCGGCCGCTCGAAAGCGACCGCGGGGCCGCTCAGCCGAAGCGGCGGGCGGCTTCGGCGGCGGTGATCTGGACCGCGGCGTCGAGCACGGCGTCTTCAGCGGAATGCTCGCGGCGCCAGCGGGCGAGGTCGTCGCGGTCGCGGCAGGTGTCGACGTAGGCCGAGATGATGGAAATCGCGGTGCGGAAGCAGCCGCAGCAGCGACCGCGCTTGCCCATGGTCATGTAGACGAGACCGGGCGTCAGCACGCGCAACGGATCCTCGGCGAGCAATTCGTCGACGGTGCGTTCGAGGTCGGAGCGGGTGATGACGTTGCAGTGGCAGACGATCATCAGCGGCACCCCGCCGGAGCGGAGCCTGACCGGTTCGCCGGTCGGCATTCGGCGGCTCGGAGCCACTTCAGGCGAAAGGTCATCACAGCATCCCTGACTGGCGGAGGGCAAGGCTCCGGGAAAGGATTGCTGAATATGTGGCGCAAGAATTCGGCAGGGTCAAGACCGCAGCGCCACGGATGGGCGCGGAACAGCTTCCCGACGGCGATGGGTCACCGGCGGGGTCACCCATCCCTCGGTCTCAGGGGGTCAAGGCGGGCGCGCTGATCGGGAGATTGAGCAGGAAGCGGATATCCGGCCGGCTCTCGGAAAGATCGGCGATCGTGCGGGTGTCGAGGACCGCGAGAAAGGCGTTGAGCGCCTGGCGAAGCAATTGATTGTAGTCGCAGGCCGAGATGAGCGGACAATCCTGCTTCGATTCGTCGAAGCAGTCGGTCAGCGTGAAATTCTCTTCGGTGACGCGCACCACCTGTCCGACCGTGATCGAGGCCGCCGGACGGGCGAGCAGGACGCCGCCCTTGCGACCGCGCACCGTTTCGACGAAGCCACCGTCGACCAGCACCTTCAGGATCTTGAAGAGATGCAGCTCGGAGATGCCGAAGGTCGCGGCGATGTCGCCGACCTTGGCGGGAACGCCGGGAGACGCCGCGCAGTAGATGAGCAGCCGGATCGCGTAGTTGGTTTGCTGGGTGAGGCGCATGGCGAGAATATGCGGTCCATTGCGGTCGGCGTCAATGCTTGGAACAACTCCAAACTGGATTCCGGTGCCAGAGCTTGCCGGACGCCCGGATCGATGGGGCCACCATAATGCAGGCGAAACGAATAGGCGATAGAACGGAGGGGTATCGGCGGCCGTTCCGGCCGTCGCAGCGGCGGCGGGAGGATCATGGCCGTGGAGATGAGGCCCAGTCAGGCCCTGAAGCTTTGGCACGACGTCATGCTCGCCGAGGTTCGCGACGACGAGATCGATCTATCGGCCCGACAGACGACGATTCTCCTCACCATCTATCTGGAGCCGCCGCCGCACACCGTGCGCGGTCTCGCCGAGAAGCTGGCCGTCACCAAGCCGGCGATCACCCGCGCCCTCGACACCATGGGCCGCGCCGGCCTCGTCTCGCGGCGCCGCGACGAGGCCGACCGCCGCAACGTCATCGTCCAGCGGACGGTGAAGGGGGCGCTCTACGTCGAACGGCTCGGCGACCTCATCGTCGCCTCGGCCCGGGCGCTACCCCTGTGAGACCTTCGCGATGACCTCCTTCGACCGCCGCATCACCCCCGCCCGACCCGACCTCGCCGCCGCCCACCTCGAAGGCGTCGTACGGGCGGCGCGTTACGTCGCCGGCCGGCGCCTCCGCGTCGTCGCTCCGGTGGCCGACCTCAGGCCGCAGCCGCGCTTCGACGCCGGCCTCGACACCCAGTTGCTGCACGGTGAGACCTTCGTCGTCTACGACGAGACCGAGGAAGGCTGGAGTTGGGGCCAGGCGGACAGCGACGACTACGTCGGTTGGCTGCCGAGCGAGTCGCTCGGCCCGGCCGATCCCGCGCCGTCCCATGTGGTCGAGGCGCCGCGCAGCTTCGTCTATCCGGGGCCGGACCTGAAGTTCCCCGCGACCACCTGCCTGCCCGCCGGCGCGCGGGTGGCAGGCACGGGCCACACCCGGACCCGCGACCAGGACTATCTGCTGCTCGCCGGCGGGGGCGCGATGATCCTGCGCCACCTGACCGCCATCGAGGAGATCGTGGCGGCAACCGATTTCGTCGCCGTCGCCGAATGCTATCTCGGCACGCCCTATCTGTGGGGCGGGCGCAGCGCCTTCGGCATCGACTGCTCCGCTTTGGTCCAACTCGCCCTCGCCCGGGCGGGTGTCGCCGCACCTCGCGACAGCGACA
Organism: uncultured Alphaproteobacteria bacterium; assembly: GCA_937900425.1. GTDB lineage: Bacteria > Pseudomonadota > Alphaproteobacteria > Rhizobiales > Pleomorphomonadaceae > CALCDT01. The sequence goes on from CALCDT010000230.1 coordinate 47,323, forward strand.
TGCAGGCGGCCGGCCTCGGAGTAGCACTGCCGATCGCGCCCGCGGAGCGTGCCGCCCTCCGCCGCGGCGACCTGCTGTTCTGGAAGGGTCATGTCGCCATCGCCCAGGACGGCGAGCGGATAATCCACGCCAGCGGCCATCACATGATGGTGATCTCGGAACCGGTCGGACCTGCGATCGGCCGCATCGCCGCTGCCGGTTCACCGCTCGTCGGACTTCGCCGCGTCACACCGTCACGCTGACCGTCCGTTCGCAGGCTGGAGGCGAGCCCCGGCGATCCGGCTGTGGCGTCCGCCCTGCGTTCATCGAAACCCGTCAGTAGCCGCGGCTCCGGTCGACGACGTTGCGCAGCGGTTCGCCGCGCTCGTGGGCGGCGATCTGGTCGGCGACATAGCGGGTGATCGCGACCGCGTCGCTTTCCGCCGCGACGTGGGGCGTCAGGATCAGCCGTTCGTCCGCCCAGAGCGGGCTCGCCTCGGGCAGCGGTTCGGTCTCGAAGACGTCGAGGCTGGCGCCGACGAGATCGCCGCGGTGGAGGGCCGCGAGGATGTCGGCCTCCACCTGCAGCCCGCCGCGACCGGCGTTGATCAGCACACCGCCGCCGAGCGGTCCGTCCTTGGCGAGCCGGCCGAAGAGACCGGCATCGAGGATGCCCCGGGTCTCCGCCGTCAGCGGCAGCAGCACGACGAGGATGTCGGTGCAGCGCAGGAAGGGGTCGAGCCCCTCGTCGCCGTGGAAGGCGTCGAAGTCGAGGCCCGCCTTCGGTGTCCGGCTCCAGCCGGTGACGGGAAAACCGAGGGCGCGCAGGGCCCGCGCCGCGTCGAGGCCGAGCACGCCGAGGCCCATGACGCCGATGCGGATGTCGCGCGCCGCCCACTGGCGATGGTCGGCCCAAAGTCGCTGGCGCTGCTGGCGGTCGTAGAGCCGCTGGCGGCGGTGATGCATCAGCACCTGCAGCACCACCCACTCGGTCATGCGGCCGGTGAGATCGGGATCGACGACCCGCACCAGCGGCCGGTCGGGCAAGGTGGGGTCGGCCAGCGCGTGGTCGACGCCGGCGCCGAGCGAGAAGATCACCTCGAGGTTGGGCAGGCCGGCGAGCAGGCCCGCCGCCGGCTTCCACGCGAAGGCGTAGCGGATCGCGGCCGGGTCGACCATCGCTCGTGGCGACGTCACCACGAGGTCGGGCGCCGCCGTGGCGAAGCCCTCGGCCCAGGGGGCGGGATCGACGCCGGCGAGGGCGAGGAGCAGCGACATGGGCAAGACCTTCGCGAGAGGAACGGGGGAGGGCGCCCGCGGAGCGACAGGCAGCGGGCGGAAGAATTGCGGTGACGGCCGGGCAGGTCAAGCCGTCCGGCGCCGCCCGCCCTTCCGCGGTCACTTCCCCCTTCGCCCGGTTACTGTCCCGTTCGAACCTGCGATGCAGATCGTGACCTTGATCGGACCGGGGCGGTTCGGTCGCTGTCGTGCGCCGGAGTTCGCGCATCCGTTCGGGTTTCCGGTCGTCTCGCAGCCTCGGCCCTTGCTTCGGGTCGTCATCTGCGATGTATATGTCTATACAAATCTCCATCGAGGTACCCATGTCGACGATCGCGCCGCGCACGCTCCACGCCCCCGTCGCGCTCCTTCCCGGCGGCTTCGCCGAGGCCGTGACCTTCACCTTCGGTCTCGATGGCCGGATCGGCGCCGTCAAGGCCGGGGCCGATCCGGCCGCGGCCGACGAGATCGCCGCGGGGCCGGTGCTGCCGGCCCTCGTCAACCTCCACTCCCACGCCTTCCAGCGGGCGATGGCGGGGCTCGCTGAGGTCGCTGGCATGGGCGAGGACAGCTTCTGGACCTGGCGGGAGACGATGTACCGCACCGTCGGCCGCCTTTCGCCGGAGGACGTGGAGGCGGTCGCGGCGCGGCTCTACGTCGACATGCTGAAGGCCGGCTTCGGCCACGTCTGCGAGTTCCACTACGTCCACCACCGCCCGGACGGGCGGCCCTACGACGATCCCGCCGAACTCGCCGCCCGCATCCTCTCGGCGAAGGCGGCCTCGGGTATCGGCCTCACCCTGCTTCCGGTGTTCTACGCCCATGGCAACTTCGGCGGTGCGGCGCCGACGGAGGGCCAGCGCCGGTTTCTCAACGACATCGACGGCTTCCTCGATCTGACCGGCCGGATCGCCGGCCGGGCGAAGGCCGCCGGCGCCCGGCTCGGCTGCGCCATCCATTCGCTGCGGGCGGCGACGGCGGAGGAGATGCGGGCGATCCTCGCGGCGGCGCCGGGGGAGGGGAGCGTTCACATCCACGTCGCCGAGCAGCAGCGCGAGGTCGACGACTGCCTCGCCTGGTGCGGGCGCCGGCCGATCGAGTGGCTGATGGCGGAGATGCCGGTCGATAGCGCCTGGTGTCTGATCCACGCGACCCACGCGACCAACTCCGAACGCGCAGCGATGGCCGCGAGCGGCGTGGTCGTTGGCCTCTGCCCGACCACCGAGGCGAGCCTCGGCGACGGCATCTTCGCGGCTTCGGACTTCGCCCGGTCCGGCGGCCGCTTCGGGATCGGCACCGACAGCCACGTCTGCGTCGGCCCGGCCGAGGAACTGCGCCTGCTCGAATACGGCCAGCGGCTGCGCGACGAGCGCCGCCTGCGCGTCGTCTCCGGCCCCGGCCGGTCGAACGGGCGCACGCTGTTCGACGCCGCCCTCGCCGGCGGTGCGCAGGCCGCGGGCCTCGGTGCCGGCGGTCTCGCCGTCGGGGCCCCGGCCTCCTTCGTCGTCCTCGACGGCGACGACCCGTTCATCGCCGCGGCGCGGGGCGACGTCGCCCTCGATCGCTGGATTTTCGCCCTCGGTGATCGCGCCGTCCGCGACGTCATGGTCGAAGGGCGCTGGCGCATCCGCGACGGCTGTCACCCCGACGACGCCGCGATCGACAAAGCCTTCGCCGCCGCCGTGGCCCGGCTCTGCACCTGACCCCGGGGGGAGGGGGCGGAGCGGCCCGGCCGCGCGCCGTGTGGGCGCGTCTGGCGACGGGTCGCGATCCGGAACGGGGGCGGGTGTGAGGATACGCCCTCACTCCATGGCGAGAATCATGTTGCGCACCACCGGGTAGATCTCCCGCTCCCACCGCTTGCCGTTGAAGACGCCGTAGTGGCCGACGTTGGCCTGGAGGTGGTGGCGCTTCAGATGCGGGCGCAGCGAGCGGCAGAGGTCGTGGGCGGCAGCTGTCTGGCCGAGCGCACAGATGTCGTCGCGCCCGCCTTCGACAGTCAGGAGCGCCGTGCGGTGGATGTGGCCGGGATCGACCTTGCGGCCGCGATAGGTGAAGTCGCCGGTGGCGAGTTCGGCCTTGTGGAACACCCGCTCGATGGTCTCGAGATAGAATTCCTCGGTGAGATCGAGGACGGCGAAATACTCGTCGTAGAAGGTCTTGATCTTCTCCGCCTCCACGGTCTCGCCGCGCGAGAGGTGGCGGTAGAGCTTCGTGTGGGCCGTACGGTGGCGCTCCATGTTCATCGCCATGAAGCCGGCGAGTTGCAGGAAACCGGGATAGACCTTGCGCCCGCCGCCGGCATAGCGGCCGGGAACGCGGGCGATCACCGAATTCTGGAACCATTCGAGCGACTTCTTGACGGCGAACTCGTTGACCTCGGTCGGGCTCTCGCGCGGATCGATCGGTCCGGCCATCAGCGTCATCGACCGCGGCGTCGCCGGGTTGCGGTCCTCGGACATCACTGCCACCGCCGCCAGCGCCTGGACGCAGGGCTGGCAGACCGCGAGGATGTGGTTGTCGGGCCCGATCTCCTCCAGGAAGCGGATGAGATAGGCGACGTAGTCGTCGACGCCGAAGGAACCGGCCGCGACCGGCACGTCGCGGGCGTTGGCCCAGTCGGTGATGTAGACGTCGTGGTCGCGCAGCAACGTTTCCACGGTGCCGCGCAGCAGGGTCGAGAAATGGCCGGACAGCGGCGCGATCACCAGCACCTTGGGCTGGGCGCCATCGATGTCCTTGGCGAAATGCAGCAGCTTGCCGAAGGGCAGGTCGAGGGCGACCTCGACGGCGACGGGGACGTCACGGTTGCCGACGGTCACCGCGGAGATCGCGAAATCCGGACGGGCATGGGACAATTCGAAGCGCCGCAGCAACTCGAAGGCCGCGGCGAGGCGCCGCAGACCCGGGTCGAGCGGCATTGCCGGCATCTGCGCGAACAGCGCGCCAGCCGCGCCGGCGACGGCGCGGAACGGCGCGATGAGATCGTCCTGCAACTGGTAGGTCTGATAGAGCATCCCGCGCCTCGTCCCCTGGTCGCTCTTCGGCAGTGCATGAAAGCTAGTGCAAATTCTCCTGCACTGCGAGAGGATCGAAGGACGCGGACCGGAGACGGCGGGGGCATCAGACATGGCGGCGGCGACACTCACGATCTCGTCCAAGAACTATTCGTCCTGGTCGCTGCGCGGCTGGCTGCTCTGCCGTATGGCCGGCCTCGAATTCGATGAGATCCCGGTCGATCTCGACGATCCCGACAGCCGGCAGGAACTGCTGCTGCTGTCGCCCTCGGTGCGGGTGCCGCGACTGGTCCACGGCGCGGTCACCGTCTGGGACACGCTGGCGATCGCCGAATATTGCGCCGAGATCGCCCCGAAGGCCGGCCTGCTCCCGAAGGACCGTGCGGTGCGGGCGCATTGCCGGGCCGTTTCTGGAGAGATGCACTCGGGCTTCCACAACCTCCGCTCTGCGCTGCCGATGAACCTCAAGGCCCGCCACAAGTCGTTCAAGATCTTCTCCGGCGCCCGGCCCGACGTCGAACGGATCCGCGAGATCTGGCGCGACTGCCTCGCTACCTACGGCGGTCCCTATCTCTTCGGCGATCTCACCATGGCGGACGCGATGTTCGCCCCGGTCTGCACCCGCTTCCGCACCTACGCGGTCGATCTGGAACCGGCGCTCGCCGATTATTGCGGGCGGATCTTCGACTGGCCGCTGATGGTGGATTGGACCGAGGGCGCCCTCGCCGAGCCCGACGAGATCGTCGAACTCGAGGTCGAGTTCTGACGGTCCTGCCTTCTCGCGCAAGGCGGACCACCCCCCGTCTTCACACCGATTGACCCTCTCCTGTCCGCCCGCTACATCCCGGACATGACGCGATCCAACCGCCCCGACACCGATCCCGTGGCCATCGCCCGGGCGCTGATCGCCTGTCCCTCGGTCACGCCGGCGGAGGCGGGGGCGCTCGCCTGTCTGGACGAGTTGCTCCGCAGCCACGGCTTTTCGGTCGAGCGCCCGGTCTTTTCGCAGGCGGGCACGCCGGACGTCGAAAACCTGTTCGCCGCGATCGGCTCCGGACCGCGCCATCTCGCGTTCGCCGGACATACCGACGTGGTGCCGCCGGGCGACGTCGACGCGTGGACCCATCCGCCCTTCTCGGCTGCGATCGACGACGGGCGGCTCTACGGCCGCGGCGCCGTCGACATGAAGGGGGGCATCGCCGCCTTCGCCGCCGCCGCCCTCGACTTCCTCGCCGAGCGCGGACCGAACTTCGGCGGGCGGCTGTCGTTTCTCGTCACCGGCGACGAGGAAGGGCCGTCGGTCAACGGCACGGTGAAGCTGCTCGCCCACGTCGCGGCGCGTGGCGAGCGGTTCACCGCCGCCCTCGTCGGCGAGCCGACCAATCCCGAGGCGGTCGGCGACCAGATCAAGATCGGCCGCCGCGGCTCGCTGTCCGGCTCGGTGACGATCCGCGGCACCCAGGGCCACGTCGCCTATCCCCACCTCGCCGACAATCCGGTGCGCGCGGTGCCGGCGCTGCTCGCCGCGCTGATGGACCCGCCGCTCGACGAGGGCACCGCCGATTTCCAGCCGAGCAACCTGGAGGTGACCTCGGTCGAGACCGACACCAAGGTCGTCAACGTCATCCCGGCACGGGTCGAGGTTCGCTTCAACGTGCGCTTCAACGACCGGTGGACCGGGGAGGCGCTGAAGGCGGAGATCGCGGCGCGGGTCGAGCGGGCCCATGCGACCGCGCGGCTGCGGCGGGACGACCTGCCGCCGGCGACGATGGACCTCGCCTTCCTTCCCGTCGTCTCCGACGTGTTCCTGACCCGGTCGGACGACCTCGTCGAGGGGCTCGCCCGGGCCGTCGCGGAGGTCACCGGCCGCCGGCCCGCGCTCGGCACCGGCGGCGGCACCTCGGACGCCCGCTTCATCAAGGATTATTGCCCGGTGGTGGAGTTCGGCCTCGTCGGCCAGACCATGCACAAGGTGGACGAGCACGTCCGCCTCGACGATCTTCGCACGCTCACCGCCGTCTACCGGCGCTTCCTGGAGATCTACTTTTCATGATTTCACGGTTCTCATGACTTCCCGTTTCGCATGACTTCAAGGGGGCGCTCGCCATGCTGAGCCTTGCAGAGATCGTTGGCTCGCTGCGGGCGGTGGTCGGAATCGTGCTCGGCCGGCCGGGGGCGATCAAAGGGCTCGACGTCAGCTACGACGGCTTCTGGCGCTCGTTCCTGGTGATCGTGCCGATGGCGCCGCTGCTGGCGCTCGGCTTCTTCTCGCAGCAGAAGGCGATCGTCGAGCAGTCGGCGCTGACGGCGGATCTGCTGCCGACCGGCCAGCTGGTCTTCGTCTATCTGCTGCTGATCCTCGTCGATCTCGTCGCCTTCCCGCTCGCCCTCGCCCTGCTCGGCCGCACCCTCGGCATCTCGGCGCGTTTCGTGCCCTACGTGGTCGCCCTCAACTGGCTGTCGCTGGCGGTGGCGCTGCCGGTCGGCTTCGTCCAGCTGCTGCACGTCGCCGGGATCATCGCCTTTCCGACCGCCTTCGACCTGCAGTTCGTGCTGATGCTCGGAGCCCTCGGCCTGCAATACGTGGTGACGCGGGCGGTGGTCGGAACGCCGATCCCGTTCTCGATCGGCCTCGTCGTCTTCAACCTGTTCCTGTCGCTCGCCGCCCAGTCCGCCATCGGACGGCTGTTCGGCTTCTGAGCGGGTCGCCCCCCACTCCGGGCAGCCCCGCCGGGCCGGACGACCCGCCGGGGTGGGGGAGCCGTCAGCCCCCGAGCGAGGGCAGGTCGAGGCCCTGGCGCCTCGCCCAGTCGATGGCGGCGTCGTAGCCGGCGTCGGCGTGGCGCATGACGCCGGTGGCGGGGTCGTTCCACAGAACCCGGCCGATCCGCGCAGAAGCCTCCGGGCTGCCGTCGCAGCATATCACCATGCCGGAATGCTGAGAGAAGCCCATGCCGACGCCGCCGCCGTGGTGGAGCGACACCCACGTCGCCCCCGAGGCGCAGTTGAGGAGGGCGTTGAGCAGCGGCCAGTCGGAGACGGCGTCGGAGCCGTCGCGCATCGCCTCGGTCTCGCGGTTGGGCGAGGCGACGGAGCCGCTGTCGAGGTGGTCGCGGCCGATCACCACGGGGGCCTCCAGTTCGCCGCTGGCCACCATCTCGTTGAAGGCGAGGCCGAGGCGGTGGCGGTCGCCGAGGCCGACCCAGCAGATGCGGGCGGGCAGGCCCTGGAAGGCGATGCGGCTGCCGGCCATGTCGAGCCAGCGGTGGAGATGGGGATCGTCGGGGATCAGCTCCTTGACCTTGGCGTCGGTCCTGGCGATGTCCTCCGGGTTGCCGGAGAGCGCGGCCCAGCGGAACGGGCCGACGCCGCGGCAGAACAGCGGACGGATGTAGGCCGGCACGAAGCCGGGGAAGGCGAAGGCCTCCGCGACGCCCTCCTCCTTCGCCATCTGGCGGATGTTGTTGCCGTAGTCGAAGGTCGGCACGCCCGCGGCGTGGAAGGCGAGCATGGCGGAGACGTGCCGCGCCATCGACGCCTTGGCGGCCTTGACCGTGCCGGCCGGATCGGACGCCGCGCGGGCCTTGTACTCGTCCCACGTCCAGCCCTCGGGCAGGTAGCCGTTGAGCGGATCGTGGGCCGAGGTCTGGTCGGTGACCATGTCGGGACGCACGCCGCGGCGCACCAGCTCGGGCAGCACCTCGGCGGCGTTGCCGAGGAGGGCGACCGACGTCGCCGCGCCGTCCTTCACCGCCGCCTCGATCATGGCGAGGGCCTCGTCGAGATCCTTGGCCTGGACGTCGACGTAGCGGGTGCGCAGGCGGAAATCGATGCGGCTCTGCTGGCACTCGATGGTCAGCGAGCAG
>CALCDT010000231.1 GCA_937900425.1 uncultured Alphaproteobacteria bacterium
GCCCGCGACGTCGTCGTCGGCCGCCACGCCTGCGCCCTCACCCTCCTCGGCGCCGACGCCGGAGGCGCGCGGGTCGACGCCCGCTGCACCGCCGCTCCCGCGCGGACGGACGCTGCGGCCGCGAGCGAGGAGCCGGTGCTCGTCAGCCGGCCGGTTCGCGTCAACGAGACCGTGGCCTTCGCCGACGGCGCCCTTCGCATCACCCTGTCGATGATCGCACCGAGCGGCGGCGCCGTCCGCGCCCGCGTCAACGGCGGCGACCTCCTGACCGTCGAGCCCGACGCGCCGCAGATGGTGACGGCGGGACGGGACCTGTGCGCCGTCAGGCTCGACGCCGTGGCCGCGCCGGTCGCGACCTTCTCCGTCACCTGTTCCGGCGCCGCCGGGGCGGCCCTCGCGGCCGAAGCCGGAATCGAGGCGGCGCTGGCGCCCCACCGCGGCGTTCTGCTGCCGGTCGGGCAGACCGCCACGTTCGCCGGTGGACTGCTCGACGTCTATCTCGGCGCCGTCGACGGTGCCGGAGCGTCCGCGTCGGCGTCGATCGACGGCGGCGTGCTGACCCGCCTCGCGGTCGGCTCGGCCCGAAGCGTGCGCGTCGGCGACGCCCTCTGTGCCGTCGGTCTCGCCGCGGTCGAGGACGCCGCCGCGCGCGTCACTGCCGCCTGCCTGGGAACGACGGCGGGCCCCGCGACACTCGCCGTCCCCGGTGCCGGGTCCGGTGCGGCCGCCGCCGTGGTCGAGCCGCGCCGGCGGGCGCTGTTGCTCGGCGAGCGGCTGCGCATCGATCTCTCGATGGTCGCCCCGGACGGGGAAGCGCTGCGCTGGTCGGTCAACGACGGCCCGCTCTCGACGCTCGGGCGCGGCGACAGCGTCGAAGTCGCCGTCGGCGACGGGCGGTGCACGGCGACCTTCCTGCGGCCCGAAGGCGACGGCGCGCGGATCCGGGCACGCTGCGACGAGGCGGCCATGGCCGCGCGCATCCTCGTCGCGGCGCGCGAGGAGCTGCGGGACGTCGCGGTCGGCGAGGCGGTCTTCGCCATGGACCGCAAGCTCAAGGTCGCCCTGTCGATGATCTCGCCCGACGGCGAGGCCGCCCGTGTCGCGGTCGCCGGCGGCGCCCTCGCCACCCTCGAACGCACCGTCCCCTGGCAGTTCGACCATGGCGACGGGCTCTGCTCGGTCGCCTTCGTCGCTCGCCAGCCGGCCGGCGGCGGACGACTGCGGCTCGCCTGCGACCGGGCGGCGCTCGCCTCCGACCTTCTGGTCCCCGAGCGCTCCGAGCGGGTGCTGATGGCGGCGGGCTCTGAGCGCTCGCTGTTCGCCGCGCGGATGCGGCTGCGGCTGTCGATGATCTCCCCCGACGGCGAGGCGATCCGCCTGTCACTCAACGGCGGCGGCCTCGCCACCGTCGACCGCGGCACGAAACGGCGGATCGCGAGCGGCGGCGGCGCCTGCGAAGTCGCCTTCGCCGCCGTCGAAGGCGGCCTCGCCCGCCTCGACGCCGCCTGCGACGCCGGCGCCCTGGTCGGCGAGGCCTTCGTCGTCGCCCGCTCCGAGGGGGCCGACCTCGCCGTCGGACGGGAAATAGCCCTGATGGACGGCAGGCTGACGCTCGCCCTCAACATGATCGCGCCGGACGGCGGCGCGCTGCGCGTCGACGTCGGCCGCGGCGGCCTCAGGACCCTCGAAGCCGGCCGGTCCGTCGGCCTCGACGTCGGCCGCGGCCGCTGCTTCCTGACCTATCTGCGCCGCACGGGCGCCTCGGCGCGGGTCGAAGGCCAGTGCGACGCCGCCGCTTTCGAGCGGGCGCCGATCGCCGCCGATGCCCGGGAGGAGGCGATCCTCGCCTACGGCGTCCCCGCCCGCCTCTTCGACGGCCGTCTGCCGCTGACGCTGTCGATGATCTCGCCGAAGGGCGACGCCCTGCGCGTGCGCCCCGGCGACGGCGCCCTCCTGACCCTCGAGACCGGCGAGCCCCAGGCGGTGGCGGTCGAGGGGGCGGCCTGCACCCTGGTCTACCGCGGCCTCGACGCCTCCGGAGGGGCACGGGTCGAAGCCGCCTGCGGCGCGGCGGCGCGAACGCAAGCGCCGCCCGAAGGCGCGCTGCCGCTGCGGCTCGGCTGGAACGAGCGCGTTCCGCTCTTCGAGGGCGGTCCGAGCCTGTCGCTCAACATGATCGCCCCGAGCGGCAACGGCCTGCGCATACGGCTCGACGACGGTCCGCTGCGCTCGCTGGAAATCGGCGAGCCGTCGACGGTCGACACGGCCGCCGGCCCCTGCCGGCTGACCTTCCTGCGTATGGAGGAGGCGACGGCGCTCGTCGACGCCTCCTGTCCGTGAGGCGGGGGAGGGCGGCCGGGCGATTCGGTCACGGAGATGTTTCAGGGCCGTACGACACCGTCCCCGATCACGGGCAGGGATTGCCGCGCAGCTGGTGGACGGCGTCGACCGCCGCTTCCATCTTCCGGGTGAAGGCGAAGTCGGCCGAGGCGAGCGCCAGCTTCAGTTGCTCCACCGAGGTCGCCCCGACGATGTTGGCGGTGACGAAGGGCCGGCTGGTGACGAAGGCGTTGGCGAAGAGCGCAGGGTCGACGCCGAAGTCGCGGGCGATCCGCACGTAGTCGGAAAAGGCCTCCGCCGCGCCCGGCTTCTCGTAGCGCTGCAGCCGGTCGAACAGCTGCTTGCGGCTGCCGACGGGCAGCGCGCCGCCCTGGTACTTGCCGGTGAGATAGCCCTGGGCCAGCGGCGAATAGGGGATGAAACCGATCTCCTCGCGGGCGCAGACCTCGGCGAGGCCGCCCTCGAAGGTCCGGTTGACGAGGCTGTAGGCGTTCTGCAGCGAGACGACGCGCGGCCCCTTGCCGGTCTCGGCGGCGAAGACGTGTCGCATCACCCCCCACGGGCTCTCGTTGGAAAGGCCGACGTGGCGGACCTTGCCCGAGGCGACGAGCTCGCCGAACACCGGCAGGATCTCCTCGATCGCCGCCTCGTCGTCGAGCTTCGGCGGCGCGCTCCAGCGGGTCGGGTTGCTGCCGAAGCCCGGCATCGGCCGTTCCGGCCAGTGGATCTGGTAGAGGTCGATGTAATCGGTCCGAAGGCGCCGAAGCGACTTCTCGACCGCCTCCATGATCTGGCCGCGGGTCAGCCGGCCTTCGGAGCCGTCGTCGCGAAACCAGCGCATCTCCGAGCGCCCGATCACCTTGGTGGCGAGCACGATGTCGTCGCGCCGGCCGCGGTCGGCGAGCCAGGCGCCGACGATCTCCTCGGTCCGCCCCTGGGTGCCGCGCTTGGGCGGGATCGGGTAGAGCTCGGCGGTGTCGAAGAAATTGACGCCGTGCTCGACGGCGAGATCCATCTGCGCGAAGCCCTCGGCCTCGTCGTTCTGCTCGCCGAAGGTCATGGTGCCGAGGCAGATCGCGCTGACGGAAAGGCCGCTGCGGCCGAGCGGACGCATCTTCATGGGGGATCGTCTCCGAAGGAAGGCGGACGGGTCGGAAGGACCGGCGGGGAAGGATGGATCGAGGGGTTTTTCGGGCCGCGGCGGCGCCGGGTCAAGTGGTCATCGTGGGCCGGTCGCGGACGGCGGCGCGGAGGCGGGGTCGAAGGGCGCTTCGCCAACACGCCCGTGTCGCGCGGAACGGATCTCCGCGCACACGTCCGTCCGACCAGCCGTCGCCGCGGCTTTTCCCTCGTCCTTCGAGACAGGCGCGATGCGGCTTCCTCAGGATGAGGGAAAAGAGCAAGCCTCTGCGATACCGGGAGAAACTCTCGAAGGCCTCATCCTGAGGAAGCCGCGTCAGCGGCTGTCTCGAAGGACGAGGCCGGGTGAACCGACGCTCGACATCCCCCGAACCGGACGGCGGAAGACGTGCCCCGCGCACGGCGCCGCGTTTCCGGCGACGCCGTCCGGTCAGCCGGCGGCGCGGGCCTTCTCGATCAACTTTTCGGCATAGGGCAGGATGCGCTCGACGATGACGTCGATGCCCTCGGCGGTCGGGTGGATGCCGTCTGCCTGGTTGAGCGCCCGGTCGGCGACGACGCCGTCGAGGAAGAACGGGTAGAGGATGGCGCCGTGCTTCTTCGCCAGCGCCGGATAGATGCCGTCGAAGGCGGCGACGTAGGCCTCGCCCATGTTCGGCGGCGCGTACATCCCGGCGAGCAGAACGGGCAGCCCGCGCTCGCCGAGCCGCGTCAGCAGGGTGTCGAGCGCCTGCCGGGTCTTTTGCGGATCGACGCCGCGCAGGGCGTCGTTGGCGCCGAGTTCGACGATCACCGCCTGCGCGTCGGCGCCGACCGACCAGTCGAGCCGGGCGAGACCGCCGCTCGACGTGTCCCCGGAAACCCCGGCGTTGACGATCGAAACGTCGTGGCCCCGCGCCTTCAGCGCCGCCTCGAGCCGGGCGGGAAAGGCCTCGGCCGCGCGCGGAAGGCCGTAGCCGGCGGTGAGGCTGTCGCCGAGGGCGACGATGCGCAGCGTCTCGGCCGCCGCAGGCGCGGCCGATAGGGCGAGAAGGGCGACCAGCGACAGGACGAGGGCGGGCAGACGGGCGATCGGGCGCAAGGGCGGATCCTTTCTGAACGGTCCCGGATCCGATCCGCCTTCGATCCGATCCGTCTAGGGGTGGGGCCGGCACCCGTCGCCGCGAGACGGCGAGCCTCGCCCGTCAGCGCGGCACTGCAGCAAAAACCACCGCGGGCCGACTGGACGTCGCGTCGCAGCGACCCATATCAGCCGGATCGTCTTCTTCGTCCGCGGCGGCCACGACGGCCGGCTCCGGCGTTCTCCACCGACATATAGGGCCGACCCGCGTGACGAAACCAGTGATCGAGATCGAAAAAATCGACCTGAGCCTCGGCGAGGGCGCCGCCCGCGTCCACATCCTCAAGGGCATCGATCTCGACATCGCCGCCGGCGAGACCGTCGGCATCCTCGGTCCGTCCGGCTCGGGCAAATCGACGCTGCTGATGGTGATGGCCGGGCTGGAGCGGGCCGATTCCGGCGCCGTCACCGTCGCCGGCACCCGGCTCGACCGGCTCGGCGAGGACGCCCTCGCCCGGTTCCGCGGCCGCTCGATCGGCATCGTCTTCCAGTCCTTCCACCTGCTGCCGACCATGACCGCGCTGGAAAACGTCGCGGTGCCGCTGGAGCTGTCGGGCGCCGCCGACGCCTTCGCCCGGGCCGAGGCGGAACTCGTCGCCGTCGGCCTCGGCCACCGGCTCCACCACTATCCGGCCGAAATGTCCGGCGGCGAGCAGCAGCGCGTCGCCATCGCCCGCGCCCTCGCCCCCCATCCCGCGATCCTGATCGCCGACGAGCCGACCGGCAATCTCGACGCCGAGACCGGCGAGGAGATCACCCGGCTGATGTTCGCGGCGAGCCGCGAGCGCCGCACCACCCTCGTCATCGTCACCCACGACCGCTCGCTCGCCGCCCGCTGCGACCGGCAGGTGACGATGCGCTCCGGCGAGATCGTCTCCGGCGCCCGCGCCCCCGTTCCTGTTCCCGTTCCCGGGGGAGCCTGAGCCATGGCCGCCTTCGTCGCCGGGACACCCGGCCCGCGCCTCTCCCTCGCCGCCCGCTTCGCGGTCCGCGAATTGCGCGGCGGCCTCTCCGGCTTCTTCGTCTTCATCGCCTGCATCGCCCTCGGCGTCGCCGCCATCGCCAGCGTCGGCGCCACCACCCGGGCGATCACCGAGGGTCTCGCCGCCGAGGGCGGCGTCATCCTCGGCGGCGACGTCGCCTTCTCGCTGTCCCAGCGTCCGCTGGACGACGCCGAGCGGGCCTATTTGTCCTCGGCCGGAACCCTGTCGGAAACCGCAGGCCTTCGCGCCATGGCCCGCCTGCCCGAGGGAACACCGAACGCCGGAGCGAGCGCCCTCGTCGACGTCAAGTCAGTCGACGGCGCCTATCCGCTCGCTGGCACGCTGGAACTCGAGGGCGGAGGCACCCTCGCCGACGCCCTCGCCGTCCGCGACGACCTCTTCGGCGTCGCCGTCGACCCGCTGCTGCTCGCCCGGCTCGACGTCGCCGTCGGCGACGTGCTCTCGATCGGCCGCGCCGACTTCCGCATCGGCGCGGCCATCGCCCGCGAGCCCGACCGGGTCGGCACCGGCATCGACTTCGGCCCGCGGGTGATGATGTCGACCGCCGGCCTCGAGGCCACCGGCCTCGTCCAGCCCGGCAGCCTGGTGCGCTGGACCGCGCGGGTGAAGCTGCCCGAGCCGGCCAGCGACGCAGCCCTCGCCGCCTTCGTCGAGTGCACCAAGGAGGCCTTCCCCGAGGCCGGCTGGCGCATCCGCAGCCGCGAGAACGCCGCCCGCGGCTTCGAGCGCAACATCGACCGCTTCGCCGAATTCCTCACCCTCGTCGGCCTCACCGCCCTGATGGTCGGCGGCGTCGGCGTCACCAACGCGGTCAAGACCTTCCTCGATCGCCGCCGCGACCAGATCGCCACCTTGAAGGCGCTCGGCGCCCCCGGCGGTTTCGTTGTCGCGGTCTACCTGATCCAGATCCTCGCCATCACAGCGGTCGGCGTCGCCATCGGCCTCGCCCTCGGCATCGCCGCGCCCTTCCTCGGCGGCGAGGCGCTCGCCGGGGTGCTCAACCTGCCGATCGTCTTCGGCGTCTATCCGCTCGAACTCGGCCTCGCCGCGCTCTACGGCTTCCTCACCGCCCTCGCCTTCGCGATCTGGACCCTCGGCCGCGCCCACGACGTGCCGGTGAGCGCCCTGTTCCGTGACCGCGTCGCCCCCGACCGCGGCCGCCCGCGCCTCGTCTACGTGGCGGCGACCGTCGGTGCCGTCGTCTTGCTCGCCGGCCTCGCCGTCGTCCTCGCCTACGACCGCTTCGTCGCCCTCGTCTTCGTCGGCGCCAGCGCCGGCGCCTTCCTGATGCTCTTCGCCGTCGCCCACGGCGTGATGCGGATCGCCCGCGCCCTGCCGCCGCCGCGCTCCACGGGCCTGCGCCTCGCCCTGCGCAACATCCACCGCCCCGGCGGGCTGACGGTCTCGGTCGTGCTCTCGCTCGGTCTCGGCCTC
Organism: uncultured Alphaproteobacteria bacterium; assembly: GCA_937900425.1. Lineage (GTDB taxonomy): Bacteria > Pseudomonadota > Alphaproteobacteria > Rhizobiales > Pleomorphomonadaceae > CALCDT01. Next base: position 7,039 of record CALCDT010000231.1, read on the forward strand.
GCCCTCCTCGTCACCCTCGCCCTGATCGACCGCAATCTCGTCCGCCAGCTCACCGACCAGATCCCCGAGAAGGCGCCCGCCTTCTTCTTCCTCGACATCCAGTCGACCGAAGCCGCCGCCTTCGAGGATCTCGTCGCCCGGACCGCGCCCGGCGTCGGCATCGAGCGGGTGCCGATGCTGCGCGGGCGGATCTCGGCGCTGAAGGGCGTTCCGGCCGACGAGATCACCCCGCCCGACGACGCCCGCTGGGCGCTCGAGGGCGAGCGCGGCATCACCTATTCGCAGGCGCTGCCCGAAGCCTCGACGCTCGCCTCGGGCGGATGGTGGGCGGCCGACTATTCCGGCCCGCCCCTCGTCTCCTTCGAGGACGAGCTCGCCGACCTCTTCGGCCTTGCGATCGGCGACGAGGTCACCGTCAACGTGCTCGGCCGCGACATCACGGCGACCATCGCCAACACCCGCTCGGTCGACTGGGATTCGCTGTCGATCAACTTCGTCATGGTGTTCTCGCCGAACACCTTCGCCGGCGCCCCCCACTCCGAACTCGCCACCGCGACCTTCCCCAGGGACGCCGGCGGCGCCGACGAGGTGGCGCTGATGAAGGCGGTGGTCGCCGAATTTCCGACGGTGACGGTCATCCGCGTCAAGGAGGTTCTGGAGGCGGTCAACGGCATCGTCGCCCAGCTGGCGCTGGCGATCCGGGCGGCGGCCAGCATCGCCCTCGTCGCCTCGGTGCTGGTGCTCGCCGGCGCACTCGCCGCCGGCCACCGCCAGCGCATCTACGACGCGGTGATCCTCAAGACCTTCGGGGCGACCCGCGGGCGGATCCTCGCCGCCTACGCGGCGGAATACATGCTGCTCGGCCTCGCCACGGCGATCTTCGGCGTCGTCGCCGGCGGCCTCGCCGCCTTCGGCGTGCTCGAGGGGCTGATGCGGCTCGACGCCCGCTTCGAGCCGATGGTCGCGGTCGGCGCCGCGCTCGCCGCCCTCGTCCTCACCGTCGGCCTCGGCCTCTTCGGCACCTTCCGCATCCTCGGCCGCAAGGCGGCGCCGGTGCTGAGGGATCTCTAGGGCGCAGACCCGCAAGTGGGAGAGCCGAGCATCCCGGCCGGCGTCGGGATGATCGGGGCTGACCTTTCGGCCGGTGCGCGATCGCGCGGGAACACTCGCCCCGCAGAGGACTTCGGAGCACGGAGGGCGTACGCGACGAAAGGAGGTCGCCGTGATCCTCAAGCTCCTGACCCTCGCATCGACCGCCCTGATCGTCATCCCCGGTGGCGCTCACCTCTTCGAAATGCCCGCCAAGATGCGAATGGGCGAGGCCGATTATTTTACGGTTCAGTCGATCTATGCCGGCTGGGCATGGTTCGCGGTCGCGATCTTCGCCGCGATCGCCGCCAACGGCCACGTGGCCTGGACCCTCCGCCGGACCGACGGGGTCGCAGCCCGGTGGGCGCTGGTCTCCGCGCTGCTGATCTGCCTGACGCTGGTGATCTTTTTCGTCTGGGTGTTTCCCGGCAACCGGGCGACGGCGAACTGGACCTCGATTCCGCCCGACTGGGAAGACCTCCGCCGCAACTGGGAATACGGCCACGCGGTCAATTCCGTGCTCACCTTCGTCGCGCTGCTCGCCAGCGGACGCGCGATCATCGGCGGCGCCCGGTGATCGCGGCCGAGTCGGGAGCGCCCCGATCCTCGCGGCGTCGGTCCGCGTCGTCGGCGTCCACGTTCGGCAAGGCGCACCTCGTGACCCGGCGTCCGCCATGGCCGAACGACACCGGCGAGACGGCGCGTCTGCCCGGCACGCTCGTCCGCCAGCCTCGTGCTCATCCGCTCCGTGACCGCCGGCCCGGGTCCACCGTGCACCTCGAAGGCGAAGACCGTGCAACGCTTCATGACCCCGGCGACGTCGGGATCGGCCGGCCGCCAGTCTTCGAGGGCTGCCGCCGAAATCGCTCACCTTCGCGACGCCGCCCGTCCCGGCCCGAGAAGTGCGCCGACGCCCCCGCCCTGGCACCCCGCGCCGCCCCGATGGAGCGGCGGCCGCCGCAGCCGACAGGGCGGCACGAGGCGGCCTCGCGCAAGCGCGCGAAACGTTAACGATGATTCTTCCCCGCTCGCGGGAAATTCAACGGTTTCCGTCTTGTTGGGGTCAGATTATCCGACCATATTAGCGCCGTGGTCCGTCGATCCCGCCGGGCCTATCCTATTTCGACCATCATGAGAGAGGTTTCCCCCATGTCGAATCCGGAACGCAACGCCTATGCGCGCTACGGTTCGGTTTCGTCGCGCGCCGGCGCTGGCGAGATCGACCAGGGCCTGCGGGCGTACATGCTCAAGGTCTACAACTACATGGCCTATGGGCTCGCCATCACCGGCCTCGCCGCCTTCGGCGCCTACAGCGCCGCCGTGACGACCGACCCGGCGATGGCCGAGGCCGAGGTCCGCGGCGGCCTGATGCTGACGAGCTTCGGCGTCGCGCTCTTCGCCAGCCCGCTGAAGTGGGTGGTGATGCTGGCGCCGCTCGCCCTCGTCTTCTTCCTCTCCTTCCGCGTCCACAAGATGAGCGTGATGACCGCGCAGGTCACCTTCCTCGCCTATGCGGCGCTGGTCGGCCTGTCGCTGTCGTCGATCTTCCTCGTCTTCACCCAGCAGTCGATCACCCAGGTGTTCTTCATCACCGCGGCGACCTTCGGCGCGATGAGCCTCTACGGCTACACGACGAAGCGCGACCTGTCGGGCATGGGCTCCTTCCTGTTCATGGGCCTGATCGGCATCATCATCGCCTCGCTGGTCAACATCTTCCTCGCCTCCTCCGCGCTCGCCTTCGCGATCTCGGTGATCGGCGTGCTGGTGTTCACGGGCCTCACCGCCTACGACACCCAGCAGATCAAGGAGATGTATTACGAGAACGACGACGCCACCACGATGGGCCGCAAGGCGATCATGGGCGCGCTGCGTCTCTACCTCGACTTCATCAACCTGTTCATCATGCTGCTTCAGCTGGTCGGCGACCGTCGCTGACACGGGCAGCGTCCGCGGCCTCACGGTCCGGACCCGGAGAGACAGGAGCGCGGCCCCGGCGGGCCGCGCTTTCTTTTTTTCCGCGCGCCAGCCGATCGCGAGGCGGCGGGTGTATTGTTCCTGTGATCTTTTCCGGCCATCTTCCCGCCATGCTGCCGATCTCCGACGCCGACCTGCTGATCCGCTCCGCCACGACCGCCGACGCCGCCGCCATCGCCTCGATCTACGGCCACTGGGTCTCGCGCGGCACGTCGAGCTTCGAGCTGGTGCCGCCGAGCTTGTTCGAGATGCGCCACCGCCTCGACACTCTTCTCGCCGGCGGCTTTCCCTGGCTGGTCGCGGTCCGCGGCGGCGAGATCGCCGGCTACGCCTACGCCGGCCCCTACCGGCCGCGGCCGGCCTACCGCTTCACCGTCGAGGATTCGATCTACGTCGCCCCGGCGGCGACCGGCGGCGGGATCGGCCGGCGCCTGCTCGCCGCCCTTCTCGACGAGGCGACCGCGCGCGGCTTCCGCCAGATGCTGGCGGTGATGGGCGATCCGGCCAATTCCGGCTCCGCCCGCCTGCACGAGAGCCTCGGCTTCCGCGTCGTCGGCACCTTCGAGCGCGTCGGCTACAAGCACGGCCGCTGGCTCGACACGCTCCTCATGCAGCGCGACCTCGTCCCTGCACCGGAACCGGTTGCGACCGACCGCCCGGACCAGACGCCGCCGTCGGCCCGATAGCCTCGCCCGCCGGGCGGGACACCCACTGCGGCCCCCGCGGAACTCCGCGGGGAATCCGGCCGTCCGGGCCGGACCCGATCGACGCCGCGGCGTGGATCTCCGGAGGACTCCGCCCGGTGCATTTCCGGCCAGCGGCGCCTCCGTCCCCGCGACCCTCGCCTCGCGCGGCCGCAGTGCGGCGATGCGCCTCCCGCACCGGCCCGGATCCGGCATTCGTCGACCGTTCGCGAGACTTTCTCGGTCTCCGTTCATCATTCATCAAGTGCGGCCCCCTACCGTCCAACTTGATAAAGAAAACGACAACCGCAACGTCGATCCGGGGTCAGGTCATGCGCTTTGCAGCAACGCTCAAGACGAAGGTCATCGTCGCAACGGTGGTCATCGCCGTCACGACGGTGCTCGGAAGCGCCATCGTCGTGTCCTGGCTGTCGCAGGCCCATGACGGGGCGGTCCGGACCGCCGCGGCGGCCGACCGTCTCGCCGGCGACGTGCTCGACCTCGAACTCGGCCTCGACGCCATGCGCTACGACGCCCTCGAGGTGCAGCAGTGGCTGACGGACGTCTCCGCGACCCGGGCCCTCGAAGGCCACGACGAGGGCTTCGCCAGGGCCGAGGCCGCCGCCGCCTCGTTCGACGACAACCGCGCGAAAACCGTGGCCCTCGCCGAACGGCTCGGCTGGAGCGACGTCGCCGACGCCATCGGCGCCACCGCCGCCAGCTTCCCCGCCTATTACGCCGCCGGCCAGACCATGGCGAAGGCCTATGTCGAGGGTGGCCCCGCGGCCGGCAACGCCAGCATGTCCGGCTTCGATCAGGCCGCCGAGCGGCTCGCCGCCGCGATCGGCACGGTGATGAAGCAGGTCGGCGACCACGTCGAGGAGGAACGCCGCCTGCTCGCCGCCGACATCGCCGACTACCGGAGCGTCGCGATGCTGACGCTTTTCGGCCCGGCCGGCAGCGCCGTGCTCGTGGTCGGCGCCTTCGCCGCCGGCTCCTTCCTGCTGATCCGTTTCGTCTTCTCCCCGCTCGGCCGCCTCGCCGACGCCCTCCGGGTGATCTCCTCCGGCGACTTCTCGGTCGCCATCGAAGGCATCGAGCGCAAGGACGAGATCGGCGAGATCTCGCGCGTCGTCGCCATGCTGCGCGACGGCTCTGCCGAGCGGGCTCACATGGCCCTCGAACGCGAGCGCGAGCAGGCCGCCCGGACGGAGCGCGTCCACCGACGGGAAGGCCTCGTCAACGATTTCCGCGCCGGCGCCGGCGACCTCACCCGCCAGGTCACGCAGACCATGGCCGGGATGCGCGAGACCGCCGCACGGCTGCGCGAGGTGGCGAGCGGCGTCGCCGGCCAGGCCGGCGACGCCTCCGAGGCCTCGGCCGGGGCTTCGGCCAGCGTCGAGACCGTCGCCGCCGCCGCCGAGGAGCTCAGCGCCTCGATCGGCGAGATCTCGCGCCGCGTCGGCGAAACCACCGACATCGTCGCCCTCGCCGCCGGACGGACCCGCGAGACCGACGCCAAGATCACCGGCCTCGCCGACGCCGTCACCCGGATCGGCGACGTCGTCGGCCTCATCTCCTCGATCGCGGCGCAGACCAACCTGCTCGCCCTCAACGCCACCATCGAGGCGGCGCGGGCCGGCGAGATGGGCCGCGGCTTCGCGGTGGTGGCGAGCGAGGTCAAGACCCTCGCCACCCAGACCGCGAAGGCGACCGACGAGATCGCCTCCCAGATCGCCGGTATCCAGTCCTCCACCGCCGAGGCCGTCGCCGCGATCCGCGAGATCGCCGAGACCATGGAGACCGTCAATCACGCCACCTCGGCCATCGCCGCCGCCGTCGAGGAGCAGGGCAGCGCCACCGCGGAAATCTCGCGCAGCGTCCAGGACGCCTCCCGCGGCACCAGCCGGGTCAGCGCCAACGTCCACGAGGTCTTCACCGCGATCGGCGAGGTCGACACCGCCGCCGGCGACGTCGGTGCCGCCGTCGAACTGGTCAGCCGCAACGCCGGCGAGCTCACCACCCGCATCGACCGCTTCATCCGCGACTTCGCGGCGTGACCGGGGCGGGCCTTGGCGGGCCCGCACCGGCGTCAGCGCGCGGCGAGCATCGCCTCGATCTCGCGGCGATGCTCGATCATCCTGAGAAAGACGGGGTAGTCGGCCGACAGCTCGGCCGCCGCGGCCGGGTCGACGGCCCGCAGGGTCGCCGGCTGGGCCATCGCCCGCGCCGCCGTGCCGAGATCGGGATGGAGACCCGCCGCGGTCGCCGCCGCCATGGCGGTGCCGGCGAGCACGCCCCGCCCGTCCTCGTCGACCACCACCGGCAGGCCGAGCGCGTCGGCGTAGAGTCCGGCGAGCAGCGGGCTGCGAGCCTGGCCGCCGGTGAGATGCAGCCGCTTCGGCCGCGGCAGGCCGGGGCTCGCCTCGAGGATGTGGCGGATGCCGAGGGCGAGGCCGACCGCGGCGCGGAAGTAGAGCCGGCAGAGGCCGTCGAAGCCGGCGTCGAGCGAGAGGCCGCTGACGACGCCGAGCGCCTCAGGGTCGGCGAGCGGCGCCCGGTTGCCGTGGAAATCCGGCAGCACGTGGAGCCGGCGCGCGAAGCCCGCTCCCTCCTCCTGCCGCAGCGCGGCGATGCGGGCGGCGATGCGGGCATGGACCGCGGGCCCCGGGATTTCGCCGTTGAGGCGGATGACGTGGTCGAGCAGCGCGCCGCTGGCCGACTGCCCCGCCTCCCAGAGATGAACGCCGGGAAGCACCGCCCCGGCATAGGGACCCCAGATCCCCCGCCCCGCGATCGGCTCGCGGGAGAAGCCGGCGAGGCAGCTCGACGTGCCGGCGATCAGGGCGAGGTCGCCCCCCTCCCCGCCGGCCGGTTCCTCGCCCGATCTCCCACCCGATCCGGCGCCGGGACCGCGCAATCCCGGGCCGAGCACGCCGAGCGCCCCGGCGTGGGCGTCGACCATGCCCGCCCCGACCCGGCAACGGGTCGTGAGCCCGAGCTCCTCGGCGGCGGCGGCGGTCAGCGGGCCGAGGTCGGTGCCGACCGCGGCGGCCCGCTCGGGCAGGCCGGCTCGCTCCCTGAGGTCGGCGAGGTCGACGGCGGCGAAGAAATCCTCCGCCCAGGCCGGGTCCTCCTGCGGCAGGTGGGTCCACTTGGCGGCGAGGGTGCAGCGCGAACGGGCGCGCGAGCCGCTGGCGCGGTAGCTCAGGAAGTCGGAGAGGTCGAAGAGGTCGCCGAGCCGCTGCCAGGTGCGCGGCCGCCGGGCCTTGAGCCACATCGCCTTCGGCACCGCCATCTCCGGCGACATCACCCCGCCCGAGGCGGCCAGCAGCCGGTGGCCGGTGGCGGTGCAGCGCGCCGCCTCGGCGCCGGCGCGATGGTCGAGCCAGGCGATGGTGTCGCGTTCCGCCGCGTCCGACAGCGACACGGTCAGCGGCGCCCCGTCGCGGTCGCGGGCGACGATCGAGCAGGTCGCGTCGAAGGCGATGCCGGCGACCGCCTCCGGCGCGACGCCCGCCGCAACCCGCGCCGCCCGCACCGCGTCGGCGACCGCCCGCCAGATCTCCTCGGAGGCGTGTTCGGCGTGTCCCTCCGCGGTCTCGTGGAGGGCGATCGGCCGGTCGGCCCGGGCCGCCAGCCGGCCGGCGGCGTCGAACAGGCCGGCCCGGGCGCTCCGCGTTCCCACGTCGACGGCACAGACGAAAAGGCGCTTCACGTCGAGGGCTTCCCGGAAGAGGAGGGCGGGGGCTGCGATCCCGTCGCGCAAGAGGTCGTCGCGAGGGACATCGCCGCGTGGCCGATCAGGTCGCCCCCCGCCGGGCAGGGCCGCCCGCGGCTTCCACCCGCGCGACGAGATCCGGCAGGGCCTCCATCCTATCGAAGATCGCGTCGGGAGCCAAACCCGCGAGGGTCGCCGCGAGGCCGGCCGGCACGGCGTGGGAGCCCCCGGTGAAGGCGAACACCGCCATGCCGGCGCGCCGGGCGGCCTCGACGCCGGCGGCGCTGTCCTCGATCACGACGCAGCGCGCGGGATCGACCCCCATCCGGCCGGCGGCGAGCAGGAAGAGGTCCGGCGCCGGCTTGCCGTTGGCCACCATCGAGGCGCTGAAGATGTTCGGCTCGAACCGGTCCCGCAATCCGGTCACATCCAGCGACAGCCGGATCCGCTCCGGCTGACTCGACGAGGCGACGCAGAACGGCCGGCCGAGCCGGCCGAGCACGTCGGCGACACCCTCGACCGCCGCGAGCTCGCGGCGGAAGCGGGCGTAGAGGTCGAGCCGGAGCCGGTCGAGGTCGGCCGGCGTGACGACGAGGCCGGGATCTTCGGCGAGCAGGGCGCAGACACTCGCCATGCTGCGGCCGAGGAAGCGGGCATAGACGGCGCCCGCGTCGAAGGGATGGCCGGCGCGGGTGATCATCTCGACGAGCAGGGCGACCGAGATCGGCTCGCTGTCGACGAGAACGCCGTCGCAGTCGAAGATGACGAGGTCGACGCTCATCGCCCCGGCCCGCCGCCCGCCCGGCCGATCCCCCCTCGCATCAGAGCGCGCCCGCCAGATAACGCGTCAGCGTCGCTTCGGCGCCGTCGGCGTGGAGCGAGGCGAGTGCCCTCGAGAAGCCGGCGACGAAGACCGCGTCGGCGCCGAGGTCGCCGAAGATGTCGGTGAGGGCGAGGAAGGCCTTCGGGTCCTGCCGCGCGGCCAGCGCCGCGGCGTTGAGCCGGTCGGAGCTCGCGTCGTTCGGCGGGATCGCCCGGCCGGAATCGGAGACGCGCTCGCAGTAGCGGCACCAGAGCGCCGAGACGAGGGTGAGGCCGGTTACGCTCTCGCCCCGCTTCAGCCGGTCTCGCGTCGAGGGCAGGATGAACTTCGGCTGGCGGTTGGAGCCGTCGAGGCAGAGCCGGGCGATGGTGTCGCCGATCTTCGGGTTGGAGAAGCGCCGCTCGATCAGCTCGTAATAGTCGGCGAGCTCGACGCCCGGCACCGGCGGAATCACCGGGATGATCTCCTCGGTCTCGAGCTTCTTGAGGAAGGCCCGGATCAGCGGGTTTTCCATCGCCTCGTGGACGAAGTGGATGTCCATCAGCGCCGCCGGATAGGCGATCGCGGCGTGGCCGCCGTTGAGGATGCGGATCTTCATGTGCTCGAAAGGCGCGACGTCGTCGACGAAGGTGACGCCGACCTTTTCGAGCGCCGGCCGGCCGAGCGGGAAATGGTCCTCGAGCACCCACTGCCGGTAGTCCTCGCAGAACACCGGCCAGGTATCCTCGATGCCGAAGTCCTCGGCGAGGATCGCCCGCTCGCGATCGCCGGTCGCCGGGGTGATGCGGTCGACCATGCCGTTCGGGAAGGCGACCTCCTCGCGCACGAAGCGGGCGAGATCGGCGTCGACGAGGTCGGCGAGGCCGGCGACGGCGCTGCGTGTCACCTCGCCGTTGCCGGGGATGTTGTCGCAGGACATCACCGTGAAGGCCGGCGTGCCGGCGGCGCGGCGGGCGGAAAGACCGGCGAGGATCAGCCCGAACACCGTCTTCGGGTTCCCCGGCGCGGCGGCGTCGGCGGCGATCGCCGGGTGCGAGGGATCGAAGGCCCCCGTCGCCGGATCGATGAAATAGCCGCCCTCGGTGATGGTCAGCGAGACGATGCGGATCGCCGGGTCGGCGAGGCGGGCGATCGTCGCCGCGGCGTCGCCCGGGGCGAGGAAGTCGATCATCGGCGCCGTGATCCGCGCCGCCGAGCGTCCGGCCTCCTGCTCCACCACCGTCGTCAGGAAGTCCTGCGCCGCCAGCTTCTCGCGCATCACCGCGTCGGACGGCAGCACTCCGGCGCCGACGATGGCGAAATCGGTGTCGAGGCCGAGGTTGAAGAGGTCGTCGAGATAGACCGCCTGATGCGCACGGTGGAAGTTGCCGACGCCGAAGTGGACGATGCCGGCCCGGAGGGTCGCCGGGTCGTAGGCGGGGACGGCGGCGCTCGCCGCGGCATCCTTCAGATTGGCGAGGGAGAGCGTCACGGGCATGGGATGTTGTCTCTCTTGGCCTTGGAACGGCGGGACGGCGGGCGAGAGGCCGGTCCGGGCGCGGTGCGGGTCAGGTCGGCGCGGTCCACTCCGCCGGCCGGACCCGGGCGCGGTCCGGCACCTCGGGAAGGGCCGCGATCATAGCGCACGGCCGTCGGCGTCGAAACGGTGGATCTTGCCGGGTTCGGGCGTCAGGAACACCCGGTCGCCGTGGTGGACGCCGAATTCGCCGCTCGCCCGGGCGGTCACGAGGCCGATGCCCTCGGCCTGGACGTGGAGGAAGGTGTCGGAGCCGAGATGCTCGGCGACGGTGACCGTCCCCGACCAGGCACCCGACGCCGTCGACAGGTTCATGTGCTCGGGCCGCACGCCGATCGCCGCCGCACCGTGCTTCTTCGCCTCCGCTCCCTCGACGAAGTTCATCTTCGGCGAGCCGATGAAGCCGGCGACGAAGCGGTTCTTCGGGTTGCGGTAGAGCTCCAGCGGCGAACCGACCTGCTCGATGTGGCCGGCGTTGAGCACAACGATCTTGTCGGCCATCGTCATCGCCTCGACCTGGTCGTGGGTGACGTAGATCATCGTGGTCTTGAGCTGCTGGTGCAGCTCGCTGATCTCGAGGCGCATGTTGACGCGCAGCGCCGCGTCGAGGTTCGACAGCGGCTCGTCGAACAGGAAGGCGGTCGGCTGGCGCACGATCGCCCGGCCGATGGCGACGCGCTGGCGCTGGCCGCCGGAGAGCTGGCGCGGCTTGCGGTCGAGATAGGAGGTGAGGTTGAGGACGCGCGCGGCCTCGGCCACCTTCTTCTCGATCACCGCCTTGTCCTCGCCCGCCATCTTCAGCGGGAAGGCGATGTTGCCGCGCACGCTCATGTGCGGATAGAGCGCGTAGGACTGGAACACCATCGACAGACGCCGCTTGGCCGGCGGCAGGTCGGTGGCGTCGCGCCCGTCGATGGTGATCTCGCCCGAGGTGACGTCCTCGAGGCCGGCGATCAGCCGGAGCAGCGTCGACTTTCCGCAGCCCGACGGGCCGACGAAGACCACGAACTCGCCTTCGTCGATCTGCAGGCTGAGCTTGGGGATGATGGTGACGTCGCCGAAGCTCTTGTTGACGTCCTTGAGCGTGATCGAGCCCATGATGTCCTCCCGCCGGATGACGGCTTCTTGTTTACTTGACGGCGCCGAAGGTCAGGCCGCGGACGAGTTGCTTCTGGCTGAACCAGCCGATGATCAGGATCGGTGCGATCGCCATGGTCGAGGCCGCCGAGAGCTTGGCGTAGAACAGGCCCTCGGGGCTCGAATAGCTGGCGATGAAGGCCGTGAGCGGCGCCGCCTTTGCCGCCGTCAGGTTCAGCGTCCAGAAGGCTTCGTTCCAGGCCATGATGATGTTGAGCAGCAGGGTCGAGGCGATGCCGGGGATCGCCATCGGCGTCAGCACGTGGACGATCTCCTTGGCGAGCGAGGCGCCGTCCATGCGCGCGGCCTCGAGAATGTCGCCGGGGATCTCCTTGAAGTAGGTGTAGAGCATCCAGACGATGATCGGCAGGTTGATCAGCGTCATCACCACGACGAGGCCGGAGCGGGTGTCGAGCAGACCGAGGTCGCGGAACATCAGGTAGATCGGCACCAGCACGCCGACCGGCGGCAGCATCTTGGTGGAGAGCATCCACATCAGCACGTCCTTGGTCCGCTTCGTCGGCGCGAAGGCCATCGACCAGGCGGCGGGGATCGCGATCAGCAGGCCGAGGAAGGTCGAGCCGAAGGCGATGACCACCGAGTTCATGACGTGACGGCCGTAGTCGGAGCGCGTCTGCACCTCGGCGTAGTTCTCGCTCGTCCAGTCGAAGAACAGGAAGGAGGGCGGCGAGGCGATCGCCTCGCCTTCCGTCTTGAAGCTGGTGAGCACGGTCCACAGGATCGGGAAGAAGATCAGGAAACCGACGGTCCAGCCGACGAGGGTGAGGATCGTCTTCCTGCGGGTCGAGACGGCGCGGGCCATGGCGTCAGCCCTCCAGGTTCTTGCCGATGAGGCGGATGAGGAAGAAGGCGACGATGTTGGCCAGCACCACGGCGATGATGCCACCGGCGGAAGCCCCGCCGACGTCGAACTGCAGCAGCGCCTGGGCGTAGACCAGATAGGTGATGTTGGTGCTGGCGTAGCCGGGGCCGCCGTTGGTGGTGACGAGGATCTCGGCGAAGACCGACAGGAGGAAGATCGTCTCGATCAGGATCACCACGGTGATCGCCCGGGCGAGATGCGGCAGCACGATCCAGATGAATTTCGAGACGAAGCCGGCGCCGTCCATCTCGGCGGCTTCCTTCTGCTCCTCGTCGAGCGACTGCAGCGCGGTGAGCAGGATCAGCGTCGCGAAGGGCAGCCACTGCCAGGAGACGATGGCGATGATCGAGGCGAGCGGCGCCTGGGCGAGGAAGTCGTAGGGCTGGAGCCCCAGGCTCTTGGCGATCCAGGCGAACAGGCCGTTCACCGGGTGCATCAGCATGTTCTTCCAAACCAGCGCCGACACCGTCGGCATCACGAAGAAGGGTGCGATGACGAGAAGGCGGACGATGCCTTGGCCGAAGAAGGGCTGGTCGAGCAGCAGGGCGAGGGCGATGCCGCCGAGGATGGTGATGACGATGACGCCGCCGACCAGCAGCAGCGTGTTGGCGAGCGCCGTGAGGAAGGCGGGATCGGTGAGGAAATAACGATAGTTGAGGAAGCCGACGTATTCCTCGAGGCCCGGCATCAGCAGGTTGTAGCGCAGAACCGAGAAATAGAGCGTCATCGTCAGCGGCACGATCATCCAGGCGAGCAGCAGGATGATCGCCGGGGCGGACATCAGCCGTGCCGCCGAGCGGGTGTGTAGCGTCGCCATCGGCCCCTCCCTGAAGGGTTCTTGCTGTTGTTGCGAGGCGGTGTTCGGCGCCCCGTTCACGCGGAAGATGCGCGTTTCGTCCTCCGGCGATCATCCCGCCCCGGGCGGGAACGGGCAGGCTCGCCGGTTCCCGTGCTCCGGGGCCGCTCGGGCGGCTCTTCGTCGGAGGACGGTTCCCTGCCGGTTACATGCTGCGGTCATGGGCTCGGAAGATCGGTTCCGGCGTCCGCCGGTCACATCCGGCCGCCGCGTCGCGGACGGGCCGGGGAAAAAGCTCCCGCGGCGGGCGGTCCTGCCGCCGCGGGAAGTCTCGGGAGAACCGTCTTATTTCGGGTAGCCGGCCTTCATCATCTCGCGGCTCGTCAGCGCCTGCGCACTCTGCAGCGCCTGATCCACGGTCATGGTGCCGGCGAGGGCGGCCGAGAACTGCTGGCCGACGGCGGTGCCGATGCCCTGGAACTCGGGGATCGCCACGAACTGGACGCCGGTGTAGGGCACCGGATCGACGGTCGGCTTGGTCGGATCGGCGGCCTTGATCGATTCCAGCGTCATCGCGGCGAAGGGCGCGGCTTCCTGGTACTTCGGGTTCTCGTAGAGCGAGGTCCGGGTGCCCGGGGGCACGTTGGCCCAGCCTTCCTTCTCGGCGACGAGGTCGAGATAGTGCTTGGAGGTCGCCCAGGCGATGAACTTTTCGGCGGCTTCGGTCTTCTGCGAGCCGGCCGGGATGCCGAGCGACCACGCCCACAGCCAGTTGCCGCGCTTGCCGAGGCCGTTGTCGGGAGCGAGGGCGAAGCCGACCTTGTCGGCGACCTGCGATTCCTTCGGGTTGGTCACGAAGGAGGCGGCGACGGTGGCGTCGATCCACATGCCGCACTTGCCGGTCTGGAACAGGGCGAGATTCTCGTTGAAGCCGTTGGAAGAGGCGCCGGGAGGGCCGGCCTCGGTCATCAGGTCGACGTAGAAGGTGAGCGTCTTCTTCCAGGCCTCGCCGTCGAACTGGGCGTTCCACTGCTCGTCGAACCAGCGCGCGCCGAAGGAGTTGGACATCGCCGTCAGGAAGGCCATGTTCTCGCCCCAGCCGGCCTTGCCGCGCAGGCAGATGCCGTAGACCTCGCCGTCCTTGTCGGTCATCTTCTTCGCCGCGTCGGCGATGAAGTCCCAGGTCGGGGCGTCGGGCATCGTCAGCCCCGCCTTTTCCATCAGGTCCTTGCGGTACATCACCATCGAGCTCTCGCCGTAGAACGGCGCGGCATAGAGCTTGCCGTCGGCGGAGAGGCCGTCGCGGATCGCCGGCAGCAGGTCGTCCACGTCGTAGTCGGCGCCGAGGTTCTCGAGCGGCTTCAGCCAGCCCTGCTTGGCCCAGATCGGCACCTCGTAGGTGCCGATGGTCATCACGTCATACTGGCCGCCCCTGGTGGCGATGTCGGTCGTCACCTTCTGGCGCAGGACGTTCTCCTCCATCGTCACCCATTCGAGCTGGATGTCCGGATTGTCCTTGGTGAAGTCGTCGGTGAGCTTCTGCATGCGGATCATGTCGCCGTTGTTCACGGTCGCGATCGTCAGCGTCTCGGCGCCGGCGAGCGAGGTGAGGGCGAGGAGCGAGCAGGCCCCGGTGAAGAAAGTCGCGAGTTTCATGTCTGTCCTCCCGGTGTGACACAGCCCATCGTCAACGACGTGAGCATTTGTCGTGTCTATGGGCAATTACCCATTTCGACGGATCAGCGTCAAGCCGCATTCGTCGCCGCGGTGCAGCATCGGGAGGCGGGCGGCCTTTCCCGCCGCCCCGCCGCGGTCCACACTCGCGGACGACTCACGGCCGGTTCGCGGCGCGGAACCGCGCCCGCCATCGGCGCGCGGCGGGCGATGCGGACGGAAGGACCGGGCGATGACGGGTGAGACGGGCGAGCGGGAGACGGGACCGGCGACGGCTCGGGCGGGGGTCCCGGCGACGGCACGGGTGGACGGAGCGGATCGAGCGCAGGGTCCGGACGGCGGCGCGATCCGCGTCGACCGGCTGACGATCCCGGTGCCGAGCGAGGAGATCGGCATCCACCGGGTGGCGACCTTCGTGCACATTCTCAAGCACGTGGTGGCGCCGGACCGACGCACCCTGGTCGACCTCGGCGCCGGCCATTGCAAGTTCAGCCAGTGGGCGGCAAAGCTCGGCTTCGAGGTCACCGCCGTCGACGGGCGCACCGTGCGCCTGCCGGAGGATCTCGGCGCGATCCGCTTCGTGCTGTCGGACGTACGCGACTACGACCCGCGCGGCCACGGCGTCGTCGCCCTCCTCGGCCTGCTCTACCACCTCGAGATCGCCGACCAGGAGAGCCTGCTGCGGCGCTGCTGCTACGGCGCGCCGGTGATCGTCGAGACCCAGGTCCACGTCCCGGAACTGGTGACGGGCGAGGCGAAGGACTGGCACGCCCTCGTCACCCGCGACGGCTACGAGGGTGTCGATTTTCCCGAGGGCGACAATCCGATGGCCTCGATCGGCAACCGGACGTCGTTCTGGCACACCGAAGCCTCGATGATCCGCCTGTTCGAGCGCACCGGCTACGGCGCGGTCACGGTGATCGACCCGGTGTTCGTCTCCGGCTACGGCGCGAGGCGCTTCTACGTCGCGAGGCCCTGACGGTCGCTGCCGCCGGGTTCAGCCGGCGAGAACGGCCGCGGCGGTCGCCTCGTCCGTTATGAGGCCGCTGAGGAGGCCGCCGCGCAGGGCGGCGCGGATCGCCGGGCGTTTGCGCTCGCCCATGGCGATGGCCACGACCCGGGTGCGCCGCGCCGACGGCAGCGGCGCGCCTGCGTTGCGCCGGCTGACCTCGTCGTCGATCAGCCGTCCGTCGGCGTCGAACACCCAGCCGCAGATTTCGCCAGCCGCGCCCTTTTCCTCGAAGCCGGCGAGTTCGTCCGCCGTGATGAAGCCATCGACCAGCAGCGGCGCCCGGGGGCCGAGTTCGCCGATGCCGACGAAGGCGACGTCGGCCTTCGCCACCAGATCGAGCGTGTGGCGGATGGTCGGCTGGCCGTGCAGCATGTCGCGCTCGGCCCGGCTCGCCGCGAACACCGGCAGCAGCATCGGGAAGTGATGGGCGCGCACCGCGTCGGCCATCGAGAAGATGACGTTGTAGAAGGCTGCCGAGCCGTCCGGGGCGATGTTGCCGGTCATCGAGACGATGCGGTGCTGCGGGCACTCCATCGGCGGCAGCTGGTCGACGGCCGCCTTCAGCGTGCGCCCGGTGCCGACCGCCATCACCACCGGCTCCGCCCCGCGCAGCACCCGCTCGATCTCCGCCGCCCCGGCCTCGGCGATGCCGAGCGTCGTCGAGGTCGAGCCGGGGTCGGACGGCACGACCTCGCAGACCGAAAGGCCGAAGCGATCCTTGAGGCGCCCGGCGGCGGCCAGGCACCCGGCGATCGGATGGTCGAGCCGGAACTTGATCAGCCGCTCGCTCATCGCCAGCGAGACGAGACGCTGCGCCGACTGGCGCGAGATCCCCATCTTGGCGGCGATCTCGTCCTGGGTGTTGCCGCAGATGTAGTAGAGCCAGCCGGCGCGTGCGGCGTCGTCCAGCCGGTTCCTGGCCTCGCTGCGGCTCATCGCCTCGGCTCGCTCCTCTCGAGCGGCCGGATCGCCCCGGCCGCATCCCCGTCCTGCGCGACGCGCGCCGCCCAACCCGTCAGTCGCGCGCCGCCGTCACGATGATCTCGACCCTGTATTTCGGTGCGGCGAGCTTCGCCTCGCCGGTGGCGCGCGCCGGCGGATTGGCGGGGTCGACCCAGCCGTCCCAGACCGCGTTCATCGCGGCGAAATCGGCCATGTCGGCCAGCCAGATCGTCGCCTGCAGGATCTTCGACTTGTCGCTGCCGGCCGCGGCCAGCAGCCGGTCGATCGAGGCGAGCACGTCCTTCGTCTGCTCGCCGACGTCCGCGCCCTCGCCGACCTGGCCGGCGAGCCAGACGAGATTGCCGTAGGTGACGGCCTGGCTCATGCGCGGACCGGGTTCGATGCGGGTGATGGACACGGGGTATGGCTCCTCGTCGAAACGGCGGGCGCGCGACGCGGCACCCTTCTCCGCCAAGGACATCGCCGACACGCCCGAAGTCAAGACCCCCGTCCGCGTCCGCGCGCGGCCGGCGCTCCCGCACCCTTGCGCCGGCCGCGGGATCGGATAATCTGCCGCTGGCTTAGGCATCTTTACCGGTTGGCTAAAATTTATGCCGGCGGGACGGATCGTCATCAGGCGCGGCCGCGACGGCCGGGCAGATCCGCCCGGACCGCCCCGCGGGCCGCCGAACCGGAGGGGTAGACCATGAAGGCCTTGGGAACCGCTGTCGCCGTCGTTGCCGCATCCGCCGCCCTCGCCGGGCCGGCGCTCGCCGCCGACAAGGTCACCTTCGGCACCAACTGGCTGGCCCAGGCCGAGCACGGCGGCTTCTACCAGGCCCTCGCCGACGGCACCTACGCGAAATACGGCCTCGACGTCACCATCCTCCAGGGCGGCCCGCAGGCGGCCAATCAGGCGTTGCTGCTATCCGGCAAGATCGACTTCTACATGCAGGGCAATCTGCTCGGCACCTTCTCCGCCGCCGAGCAGGGCGTGCCGGTGGTGGAAGTGGCCGCGATCTTCCAGAAGGACCCGCAGGTGCTGATCGCCCATCCCGACGCCGGCGTCGAGACCTTCGAGGACCTCGCCAAGCTGCCGACGCTGTTCATGGGCAAGGACGGCTTCATCACCTATTTCCAGTGGATGAAGTCGGCCTACACCGGCTTTTCCGACGCCCAGTACAAGCCCTACACCTTCAACCCCGGCCCGTTCCTCGCCGACAAGCAGTCGGCCCAGCAGGGCTACATCACCTCAGAGCCCTACGCGATCGAGACCGAAGGCAAGATCACGCCGAAGCTGTTCCTCCTCGCCGACGCCGGCTTCACCACGCCCTCGACCCTGATCGAGACCCGGCAGGACTTCCTCGCCGCCAACCCCGACGTCGTCCAGCGTTTCGTCGACGCCTCGATCATCGGCTGGTACACCTATCTCCACGGCGACAATTCGGCGGCCAACGCGCTCATCAAGGCGGACAATCCGGAGATGACCGACGGGCAGATCGCCTTCTCGATCGAGACGATGAAGGAGTTCGGCATCGTCGAATCGGGCTCCGCCGACGAGGGCGGCATCGGCTGCTTCACCGCCGACACCGTCAAGGATTTCTACGACAAGATGGCCGGCGCCGGCGTCGTCAAGGCCGACCTCGACCTCTCCAGCGTCTACGACACCTCGATGGTCTGCAAGAAGGTCGGCATCGAACTGAAGAAGTGAGCCGCCGGCGGGGCGGGCGATCCGGCATCACCCCGCCTCGACCGCCGCCTCCCCCGACGAACAGAGGACGCCGCACCCCGCCTCATGACCGATGACAGCGCCCCGGCGCCGGCCCGTCCGACCCTCGTGTCGCTGCGCGGCGTCGCCAAGACCTTCTCGACCGGAACCACCGCCCTTTCCGGCGTCGACCTCGACATCGGCGAGGGCGAGTTCGTCAGCCTGCTCGGCCCCTCGGGCTGCGGCAAGTCGACGGTGCTGCGCATGCTCGCCGGCCTCGCCGCGCCCTCCGCCGGCACCATCGACTGGAAGCGGGCCCGGATCGACGGCGCCGGCCGGCCCGAGGTCGACATGAGCTTCGTCTTCCAGGAGGCGACGCTGATGCCCTGGGCCACCGTGGAGAAGAACGTCTGGCTGCCGCTGCGCCTCAAGGGCGTCTCGCTGAAGGCCGCGCGGCCGCGGATAGACGAGGCGCTGGAGCGGGTCGGCCTTTCCGGCTTTGCCGGCGCCTATCCGCGCGAACTCTCCGGCGGCATGAAGATGCGGGTCTCGATCGCCCGCGCCCTCGTCACCCGGCCGAAGGTGATGCTGATGGACGAGCCCTTCGCCGCCCTCGACGAGATCACCCGCCAGAAGCTCAACGACGACCTGCTCGATCTCTGGCGGACCTTCGGCTGGACCGTGGTCTTCGTCACCCACTCGGTGTTCGAGAGCGTCTATCTCTCCGAGCGCGTGGTGGTGATGGCCGCCCGTCCCGGCCGCGTCGTCGACGACCTTGCCGTCGACCGCGACGATCTTTCCAGCGCCGACTACCGCAACTCGCCGCGCTATCACGCGATGTGCGCCCGCGCCTCGGCCTCGCTGCTCTCCGCGATCGGCGGAGCGGCCGCATGACCGGCGAGGCGATCCCGGCGAAGGCGGGAGCGGCCGCGCCCGGCGAGGCCTCCGGGCGCCGCCTCCCCGAACGGCTCGCCCGCGTCCTGATCCCCGTCGTCATGCTCGCCGCCCTCATCGGGATCTGGCAGGCCTACGTCACCGCCTGGGCGGTGCCGCATTACATCCTGCCGAGCCCGGTCCGCGTCGCCGAGGCCCTCGTCGGCGACTGGCCGATCCTCTCCGGCGCCCTGCTGGTGACGTTGAAGATCACCTTCACCGCCCTCTTCCTCGCCCTCGTCGGCGGGCTCGCCCTCGCCATCCTCCTCGTCCAGTCACGCTGGATCGAGCTCGCCCTCGGCCCCTATCTCGTCATCCTGCAGGTGACGCCGATCGTCGCCATCGCGCCGCTGATCCTGATCTATGCGCCGACGACCCAGACCGCGCTGCTGATCTGCGCCTTCATCGTCGCCTTCTTCCCCGTGCTCTCCAACAGCGTGCAGGGCCTGAAGTCGACCGACCACAATCTGCTCGATCTCTACGCCCTCTACGGCGCCAGCCGGCTGCAGACGCTGTGGCTGCTGCGCCTGCCCGCCGCGCTGCCCTATTTTCTCGCCGGCCTCAAGATCGCCGGCGGCCTGTCGCTGATCGCCGCCGTCGTCGCCGAGTTCGCCGCCGGCTCGGCCGGCGCCGGCTCCGGCCTCGCCTTCCGCATCCTCGAATCCCAGTTCCGCCTCAACATCCCCCGCCTCTTCGCCGCCCTGATCCTGCTGTCGGCGGCGGGCGTCGCCATCTACGCGGTCACCAGCTTCGTCTCCTGGCTGCTGCTGCATCGCTGGCACGAGAGCGCCATCCGCCGGGAGTCCTGACCATGACGCCGCCTCTCGCCGCCCTCCTCGCCGACCTTCCCGAGGCCTGCGTCCTCGCCGACGCCCGCCTGCCGGCGGTCTGCCTGCCGGACGACCTCGTCGCCGCCGCCCGCGCCGCCGCGCCCGCGGTGGCGGCCGGGGGTGCGGCCGGCGTCCTTCACGAGGGCCTGCTGC
>CALCDT010000232.1 GCA_937900425.1 uncultured Alphaproteobacteria bacterium
TGGCCCTCGGAAATGCGAAAGCCCGTAAGAGCTAGGAACCGGACGATAGCGAGGGCCACCGGGCTTTCGCCGTTACGCTCGGCATGTCGCATCGCCGTCCCCAGATGCTTGATCTCGGCCACGCTCAAACGCCGCTTTTTCCGGTTGCCGGCCAGCTTGCGAGCGCCGCGGCTCGGATGGCTTTCGAGCTTGTTGAGGCGGGCGGCATGACCAAGGATGCTCTGGAGCGTTCCGACAGCGCGGGATGCGACGCCGGGGCCGCCGGTCGTTATGCCGCCTCGGCCCTTGCCTCGCGGCTTTGCCGTCTTCCCGGCCACAATATCGGATTGCATCCCTTCGATGTCGGCCACCTTCAGCGTATGAGCGAGACGCTTGCCGAGAAGCGGCTTGATGTGCGTTTCGATGCGGCTCTTGTCCATGGCAAGCGTCGACTTCTTGATCGGCCTATTGCGGCGGCCAAGGATACGGCCAGCCTCGGCCTCGGTGAGATACCAATCGCAGAGATCGGAAACAGTGACCTGCTGGTGGGAGTCGTCGTCGGCCTTCGCGGGGTCCTCACCGGCAGCGACAGCGCCGAGCTTGATCTTGGCTTCGTCGCGTGCGTTCTCGACGGTCATGACGCCGAAGCGGCCGATATTGATGCGGCGGCTTTTGCCCTCGGCGTTTCGGTATTGAAGGATGAAGGTCTTCACGCCCGATTTGGTCACGCGGACGCCGAAACCCTTCAACTCTCCATCCCACAGGAATGCTTGCCCCGTAGCCGGCGCTTCCAGCCCCTCAACGGCCTTCTTGGTCAGTTTGGTCATGTCGCTTCCCCGCTTGATCGTTCTGCTTACACGAGTTGATAATAGCATTCGTGTAAGCAATATGTAAGCAATTCAGGTGAAATTTCGGCATACCGCGGCGAACCGCAGCGAACGGTTATAAAATTAACAATATGATTTGTCGTATATTTTCGCGTTTCTGGATATTGTGACGTATTATCGAATCAACCTTGCCAAGGTTGGGGTCGTGGGTTCGAATCCCATCGCCCGCTCCAGTTTCTTCCTTCCC
Organism: uncultured Alphaproteobacteria bacterium; assembly: GCA_937900425.1. GTDB lineage: Bacteria > Pseudomonadota > Alphaproteobacteria > Rhizobiales > Pleomorphomonadaceae > CALCDT01. Next base: position 1,054 of record CALCDT010000232.1, read on the forward strand.
GATCCGTGACCGTTCCAGCGAGCGACCAGTCTCTCGTCGTGTTCTCTGGCGTTCGTCCGCGCCCGAAGGGGGTGGCCCCGTATCGTCCGCCGAAGTCGCAGCGGCGAGGACGATGCCTCCTCGTCCGACACGCCTGGCCGCACCCCACGACGATCTCCACCTGTCCTGTCCTCCCGAGTACGCCAGGTCGCGACCTGTCGGAATTTGGCGCGCGCGGACGAGTCCGACTTGCACGCGCAGGCGAGGCGGCCGTCCGGCGCTCCGCCGGGTCAGCCGCCTCGCTCTCACCGCGCGGGAGAAAACCGTCGGATCGCCTTGAAGACGAGATCGGGGAGCGTTTCGGCCTCGAGCTTCGACTTGAGGATCGAGCAGACGTTGGCGACGGTCTTGTAGCTGACGCCGAGTTCCTCCGCGATCTCGCCGTAGGAGCGTCCCGCCGCGAGCAGCGACAGGATCTCCTGCTCGCGGCGGGTGAAGTCGTCGAGGTCGACCCGGGCGGCCCGCTCCGGCAGCAGCGCCACCTCCATCGCGAGGTCGGAGGCGATGTAGCGCTGGCCGGCACGGACCCGGTCGAAGGCGAGGGCGATCTCGCTCGGCGGCGCGTCCTTGTGGACGTAGCCGGTCGCCCCGGACCCGAGGGCGCGGCGGACGATGATCGGGTCGCGGTGCATGCTGAACACCAGGATCGGCCGCTTCGGATCGAGCCCGCGCAGGCGGCGCACGAAGCCGAGACCGGCCAGCGACTTGCGGTCGATCGAGAGGTCGACGACGACGACGTCGGGGCGCTCCCGGCGCCAGGCGCGGAAACCCTCGACGAGGCGCGACGTCGTCGTCACATCGCACGACCCACATTCGGCGAAGATCTGGCGGCACCCCTGCAGGACGATCGGATGATCGTCGACGATCAGGACCTTGGTCATCGCTGGGCCTCCGGAGCGGGATGAAAGGTCGCCGCGCCTTCGACCAGCGGCAGGCGGATCGCGGTCACCGTGACGGAACCGTGCCGGCGCGGAGGACTCCACAGGCCCCCGAGCGCGGCGGCGCGCTCCGCGACCCCGACGAGGCCGTAGCCCGGCTTCACGGCGTCGTCCGCCGGCCCCTTGCCGTCGTCGGCGACCTCGACGCGCAGCGCCGGCGTCGCGCCCGCCTCGTCGTCCTGCCGCATCGAGACGGTGATGTGCCGTGCCGCGCCGTGGCGCAGGGCGTTGAGCACGCTCTCCTGGACGAAGCGGTAGATGGTGAGGTCGATCGCCTCGCCGAAGCTGCGGGCGCAGCAGCGAGCCGGCGCGAAGCGGATCTCGGCCTGCGGCGTGAATCGCTGCACGTCGGCGATGCCGTCCTCGACAAGGTCGGTGACCGGCACTTCGCCGAGCGACATCGGCCGCAGGTTGGAGATGATGCGCCGCGTCCGGGTCTGGATCGCCTGCACCGAATCCGACAGCGAGGCGAGGGCGTCGTCCGGGAGGACCTCCGCGCCGCGACGGCCGGAGCGCCGGGCGAGGGAGTCCAGCGTCGCCCTGAGGCCGAAGAGATAGGGGCCGAGTTCGTCGTGGAGTTCGTGCGCGATCTGGTGGCGCTCGGCGTCCTGGATCCAGAGCAGCCGCCGCGTCAGCTGGCGGTTCTCCTCCTCCCGCGCCGCGAGCGCCGCGGCGACGTGATTGAACCGGTCGACGAAGGGCTGGAATTCCGGAATTCCGGTGTCTGCGAGACGCACCGCGTGCTTGCCCTCGCGCAGGTGGAGCAGACCGTCGGACAACACGCGAAAGCGCGCGAAGATGAAGTTGAGAACGAGAACCGAAGCGGCGATCAGCACCGCGGTGTAGGCCATGGTGATCGGCAGGATCACGCGGAAATCCTCCCAGACCTCCTCGATCTCGTCGAAGGAGTGGCTTTCGAGGACGAGCAACCAGGTCTCGCCGCTGCGCAGCACCACCGGCAGGTCGTGACGCAGGGGTGGGCCCGCGATCAGGTCGACGAACCAGTCCGGCGGGGCGTCGTCCTCGCCCGCCCCGTCCTCCTCGGCCGCGTCCGCCACCTCCGCCTCCGGCAGGGGAAGCACGCGGCCGTCCGGGTCGATCACGGTGACGCGGACGTGGCGCATGCCGCCGCCGGCCGCGAGGCGATCGAAGTGGCCCGCGGCGACCGTCGCCTCCTCGGCATGGCGTTTCTGCACGGCGAGATAGCGGGCCGCGACGTCGAAGGACGACCCGATCTCGCGCTCCACGGCGATGCGGGCGTTGAGGACGAAGGCCGAGGCGAGCAGGATCCAGATCGTCACGCCGAGTCCGACCAGAGCGAGGATGACGCGGCTGCGCAGAGAGAGCCTGCGCCGCGCCGCCGCACCTGCGGCGTCGCCCGGCCGGACGGCCGCCTCCGGTCCGCGAATCTCCACCGTGCTCATCGGCTCCCTCCCTCCCGCCCGAACGTTCGTCGCACCGCCGCGGCCGCATCGGCGTGGGTTCCACCCCGGCGCCGGAGTTCGACGTAGGCCTGTGCCACGACACCGAACCAGAGGCGCTCGTCGTCCGCGGGCGTCACGGTTAAGTCGGCCAGCACCCGCTCGGCGGGTTGCGGATCCCCTTCCTCGGCGCAGAGGTCGACGAGCTGGGCGATGCGATTGGCGAGCATGCGCCGGCTGTCGTGAAAGACCCGGCCGGCCTCGGCGAGCCCGGCCTCGAGCCGCTCCTCCCGGTCTTCGTCGGCCCTCGCCCCGCCGCGGGCGACGAGCCAGGCCGCGGGCGAGCGGGTGTCGCCGATCTCCAGCCAGGCCGGCACCGTGGCGGCGGCGACGTCCTCGCCGGGCCGCGGCGCCCGCTCGACCGCGGGGTCGTCGCAGCCGCAAAGGGCGAGAGGCAGCGCCGCGATCGCCGCTGCGAGGGTCCGGCGGCGGAATGGGCGGGGCGGGGCGGAAGGAGTGTCGAACATCGCGGACCGTGTCGTCGGGAAAGCGGAGGTCGCAGCGTGCCTCGTTTCGACGCGACTATAGGTGCGACATTCCGGCCCGTGTGAATTAAAAAAACGTAATAAATCCAAGTCGCGAGAGCGATTCCGCTCGGCATCCCGGCATTTCGACCGGGTTTGGGAAAAAGTCGCGACGTCCTCGGGAACTATTTCCCGTCACCGATCGGATTATTGCTCAAGACATCAATTCCACGTCATGCGATGCCATCTCACGGAACGAGATTTCGCGCATCGCTCATCTTCGAAACTCGAAACAAATCGTTTCATATTTCGAGGCGCGCGCTCATGCGAAGCGTTCTTGCAACAAGAGCCCACGACGAGGGGGGATCCCATGAAGAGGTTTCAGTCCACAGTCTCGAGGACAGCTGTCGCGCTGCTGGTCGCCGGCGGCGTCGGCCTCGGCGCGACCTCCGCGAACGCCAACGACACGCTGGTGGAGCTTTCCAAGAGCAACGAGAACTGGGTCACGACGGGCCGCGACTACAGTGCGACCAACTACAGCCCGATGACCCAGATCAACAAGGACAACGTCAAGGAAGTCCGCTCCGCCTGGTCCTTCTCGACCGGCGTCCTCCACGGCCATGAAGGGACCCCCCTAGTGGTCGACGGGGTGATGTACGTCCACTCGCCCTTCCCCAACACCACCTTCGCGCTCTCGCTCGACGACCCGGGCAGGATCCTCTGGCAGCACAAGCCGAAGCAGGATCCGACGGCGCGCGCCGTCGCCTGCTGCGACGTCGTCAACCGCGGCCTCGCCTACTGGCCGGGCGACGATAACGCCGGTGCGCTGATCCTCAAGACCCAGCTCGACGGCCACATCGTCGCCCTCGACGCCAAGACCGGCGAAGAGCGCTGGAAGATGGAGAACTCCGACATCAAGGTCGGCTCGACGCTCACGATCGCGCCCTACGTGGTCAAGGACAAGGTTCTCGTCGGCTCCTCCGGCGCCGAACTCGGCGTGCGCGGCTACGTCACCGCCTACGACGTGCGCACCGGCGAGCAGGTCTGGCGCGCCTACGCCACCGGCCCGGACGAGGAGTTGCGCCTCGCCGACGACTTCAACATCCACAACCCGCACTACGGCCAGAAGGGCCTCGGCCTCGAGACCTGGGAGGGCGACGCCTGGAAGATCGGCGGCGGCACCAACTGGGGCTGGTACGCCTTCGACCCGGACACCAACCTCTTCTACTACGGCTCGGGCAACCCGGCGCCGTGGAACGAGACCATGCGTCCGGGCGACAACAAGTGGACCATGACGATCTGGGGCCGGGACATCGACACCGGCGAGGCCAAGTTCGGCTACCAGAAGACGCCGCACGACGAGTGGGACTACGCCGGCGTCAACGTCATGATGCTGTCGGAGCAGAAGGACAAGGATGGCAAGGTCCGCAAGCTGCTGACCCACCCGGACCGCAACGGCATCGTCTACACCCTCGACCGCGAGAACGGCGACCTGATCTCGGCCAACAAGCTCGACGACACGGTCAACTGGGTCAAGGAAGTGCAGCTCGACAGCGGCCTGCCGGTGCGCGACCCGGAATACGGCACCCGCATGGACCACAAGGGCCGCGACATCTGCCCCTCGGCCATGGGTTACCACAACCAGGGCCACGATTCCTACGATCCGGAGCGCGAGCTCTTCTTCATGGGTATCAACCACATCTGCATGGACTGGGAACCGTTCATGCTGCCCTACCGCGCCGGCCAGTTCTTCGTCGGGGCGACGCTGAACATGTATCCCGGCCCGAAAGGTGACCGGCAGAACTACCTCGGCCTCGGCCAGGTCAAGGCCTACAACGCCATCACCGGCGAGTACAAGTGGGAGGTGATGGAGCGCTTCTCGGCCTGGGGCGGCACCATGTCGACCGCCGGCGGCCTCGTCTTCTACGGTACCCTCGACGGCTTCCTGAAGGCGCGCGACGCCGACACCGGCGAACTGCTCTGGAAGTACAAGCTGCCCTCGGGCGTCATCGGCCACCCGATGACCTACGAGCACAAGGGCATCCAGTACGTCGCCATCAACTACGGCGTCGGCGGCTGGCCGGGCGTCGGCCTCGTCTTCGATCTCAAGGACCCGACCGCCGGCCTCGGTGCGGTGGGCGCGTTCAAGCAGCTCGCCAACTACACCCAGATGGGCGGCGGCGTGATGGTGTTCTCGCTCGACGGCAAGAGCCCCTACACCGAGGACATCCAGACCGGCGAGTGGCAGCCGAACGGCTGACCCGAAGCGGAGGGACGACCGGCGCGCGCCGGTCGTCCGATCCCGATCGCGCGACCTCGCGGAACCGACATCGCGGGGCGACGACGACATCCCCCGGGTGCGAGCCGACGACATCCGGCCCCGACCAGACCAACGGTGAGGGAACCATCATGATCAGCAAGAGAGCCTTCCGGGCCCTTTGCGCCGGCGTGGCCTTCGCGGCCGCCGCCTCCGGCGCGGCGACGGCCAGCGCGGCCCAGACCCTGCGCATCTGTGCCTCCACGAAGGAGGCACCCTATTCCGACGCCGGCGCCACCGGCTTCGAGAACCGCATCGCGGCGAAGCTCGCCGAAGCGATGGGACGCGAAGCGGAATTCGTCTTCACCGACAAGTTCGCGATCTACCTCGTCCGCGACTTCCTCGACGCCAGGGCGTGCGACGTCGTGATGGGGGTCGACGTCGGCGACGAGCGCATGCTCACGACCGGCTCGGTCTACCGCACCGGCTACGTCTACGTCAGCCGCGAGGACGAGAATTTCACCGGCTCGAGCTGGCGAGACATCCAGGGCACGCCCTACGGCCGCTTCGCGATCCGCTTCTACACCCCGGCCGAACTGATGCTGAAATACGCCGGCAAGTGGGAAGACAACGCCGCCTATCTCTACGGGCTGATCAACTTCCAGTCCCGGCGGAACCAGTACAACCAGGTCGCCGCCGACCGGCTGGTCTCCGAGGTCGCCAGCGGCGAGGCCGACCTCGCCATCGCCTTCGCGCCCGACGTCGCCCGCTACGTCAAGGCCTCCAGCGTCCCGCTGCGGATGACGATGATCGAGGACGAGATGACGCGGTCCGACGGCAAGGTCGTGCCGCTGCAATACGACCAGGCGATCGGGGTGCGCAAGGACGACCGCACCCTGCTCGACGAGATCAACGCGGCCCTGCCGAAGGTTCGCGGCGAGATCAACGCCATCCTCATGGAGGAAGGCATTCCGCTGCTGCCGCCGAGCAGCTGAGGCGGCAGTCCATCGCACGGGACCTCGTCGCCCGCGGCCGGGACGGACCGCGGGGCGACACCCCCCGAAACAATCGGAACGGCTACGACCAATGACAATGCGCGGACCAGGATTTCTCGTCGTCGCGGCTGCCGCCGCACTCGCCGGCGGGGCGGCCTTCGCCCAGATCCCCCTGTTCAACGTGGTGACGGGCGAACCGCTCGACCTCTCTTTCGCGCTCGAGGAGGGGCGCGACACCGAGGCGGTGACGACCTTCCTGCAAACGGGCGTCAACATCTACAACGAAAAGGCGGACGTGCTGCCCTCCGGCGAGGAGCTGTATCTCACCGCCTGCTCGGGCTGCCACGGCCATCTCGCAGAAGGCAAGATCGGCCCCGGTCTCAACGACGACTACTGGACCTACCAGGGCAACGACACCGACGCGGGGCTGTTCCGCACCATCTACGGCGGCGCCCAGGGCCAGATGGGTCCGCAATACGGCCACCTGACGCTGGACGAGATGCTGCGCGTCATGAGCTGGATCCGCCACGTCTACACCGGCGCGCCGGAGACCGCGACCTGGCTCACCGCCGAGCAGCGCGCCGCCTTCGCGCCCTACGTTCCTCCGCCGCACGCCGAAGACCCGGACGGCGGACCCGACTGAGCCCGTCGGCGGAGGGGGTCCGACAACCCCTTCCGCGACCGAGGCGGGGCCGACGTGGCGCCGCTCCGTCTCGTCCACCGTCCGTGCCACGCCGGGCCGTCCGGACCACGTCGTCCGGCCGGCGATCAGAACAAACCTGGGGAGTGACCATCCATGAAGATCCTGACCATTGCCGCCACCGCGCTGCTGCTCGGTCTCGCCGGAACCGGCGGCGCCGCCGCCTACGACGGCACCAACTGCCGCGCACCGGGCAACTGCTGGGAGCCCAAGCCCGGTTACCCCGACAAGGTCGAAGGCTCCAAATACGACCCGCAGCACGATCCGATGGAGCTCAACAAGCAGGCCGAGTCGATCGGGGGCATGGAAGAGCGCAACGCCCGGCGCGTCGCCTATTTCAAGAAGACCGGCGAGTTCATCTACGACGTGAGCAAGATCCCGTCCGAATGACGACGAGCGGGCGGCGGCCCCGGCCCCGCCCGCGATCGACCGCCCGCCGGGCTCCTGCGGCCTCGCCGCCGGCGTCCGCGGGCAAGGATGCCGGGGTGCGGAAGGCACCTCCGGCATCGATCGTCGTCCGAACCGACGGTGAAGATCGCGTTCCGGAGCCCTCACCCGGACCGCACCAAGGTCTTCACCGACGGACCGGAGGCGGGACTGGCAGATCGGCGCCTTCTCCGCAGTTTCGAGACTCTCCCTAGATCGCGAAACGCCGGGTCTGCGAACGCCTCGTCCCGCCTCCGGCGTCCGCCCGGCCCGTTCCGGGCGGCCGGGTCCCCCGGGCCGTCGCCAAAGGCGCCGGGCCGCGTTTCACGTCAGGGACGGGAGGTCCCATGTCGCGTAGCACCGAACCGTTCCATCCAGACCTCGGCGACTGGCTGCCCCGGGCCCGGGCCTTCGAGGCCGCCGTGGCGTCGGCGGTGATCGGCCAGACCGGGGCGATCCGCCTCGCCACCCTCGCCGTGTTCTGCCGCGGCCACGTCCTGCTCGAGGGCGACGTCGGCGTCGGCAAGACGACGCTGCTGCGCGCGCTCGCCCGCGCCCTCGGCGGGCCCTACGAGCGGATCGAGGGCACCATCGACTTGATGCCGACCGACATCGTCTACGCCGCCTTCATCGGCGAGGACGGCAGGCCCCGGGTCGACCCCGGACCGATCCTGCGCCACGGCGAGGATCTCGCCGTCTTCTTCTTCAACGAGATCAACCGGGCCCGCCCCCAGGTCCACGCCCTGCTGCTGAGGGCGATGGCCGAGCGCAGCCTGACGGCCTTTCGGCACGAGCACGCCTTTCCCCACCTCCAGGTCTTTGCCGACCGCAACAAGGTCGAGCGCGAAGAAACCTTCGAGCTGCCCGCCGCCGCCCGCGACCGCTTCTTCATGGAGATCGCCATCGACGCGCCGGCCGATCCGGCCCTGCGCCGCGCCCTCGCCTTCGACACCCGCTTCCACGACACCGACCGCCTCGTCGCCTCGGTTCCCGAAGCGGTCCTCGACCACCGCCGCCTCGGCGCCGTCGCCGCCGCAATCCAGGAGGCCGTCCATGCCGGGCCGGAGATCGAGGCCTACGTTTTCGCGCTCTGGGAGGCGCTGAAGGCGCCGGATGCCCTCGGCATCACCCTGCCGGGCGTCGCGGTGGAACGGCTGGTCGCCGGCGGTCCGAGCCCGCGGGGCATCTCCGCGCTGGTGCGCGCCGCCCGCGCAGGCGCCTGGCTCGAGGGGCGCGACTTCGTGCTGCCCGACGACGTCACCGCCGTCTTCGCCGCCGTGATGGGTCACCGCGTCTTCCTCAGCCCGGCCTACGAAGCCCGCCGCGAACGCATCCTTCCCGGGCTGCTAGAGGCGGTGCTCGCCCGCGTCCCGACCCCGGCCTGAGGCGACGGCTATGAGAGAAGCAGGCGTCGGCGACGGGAACGGACGGACCGGGGAGGCGGATCTCGACGCCTTCGCCGAGATCGCCGTCGGCGCGCGCGGCCACCTGTTCGGCGACCGGCCGGGACGGCATCGCAGCCGCACCCTCGGCGCGGGCGGCCCCTTCGCCGGCCTCGCGCCGTTGATGGCCGATCCCGACCCGCGCCGGATCGACCTGCGCGCCGCCCTCCGCGATCCTTTCGGCGCCCTCTGGGTGCGCCGGCACCACCGCACCGTCGCCACCGACGTCGTCGCTCTCGTCGACTGCTCCGCGTCGATGGGCTACGTCGGCGCCGTGCCCCGCGCCGACGTCGTGCGGCTTCTCGTCGGCGGCCTCGCCCACGCCGTGTCGCGCTCCTCCGATCGCTTCGGCCTCCTCCTCGCCGGCGAGACGGTCGCGCCGGCCCGGATGATGCCACCGAGCCCGCGCCGGGACCTCGCGGTAGAGGTCGGCGACCTCGTCGCCGCGGCGGGCACGGCCGGTCGCGGCGCCGCGGGACTGCTCGCCGCCGCCGACCTGCTGCCGCGGCGGCGCTGCGTCGTCCTGCTCGTCTCGGATTTCACCTTCGGCGACGACCAGCTCGACCTCCTGCTCGACCGGCTCGCCGGCCACGACGTCCGGCCGCTCGTGCTGCGAGACAGCGCCGCCGAGGACCCGGACCCGTCCTTCGGCCTCGTCGATCTCGTCGACCTCGAGGACAGGAGCCGGTCGCTGGTCCTGATGCGGCCGGCGCTCGCCGCCCGCTGGCGCGCGGCTGCGGCGGTCCGGCGCCGGCGTCTCGCCGGGATCTTCGCCGCCCACGACCTCGCGCCGGTCGAGATCCTCGACCGGATCGACCCGGAGGCCCTGTTCGAGGCGCTCGCCAGCGGAGGGGCGACATGACGCGCGCCGCCCCGCTCGCCGCACTCGCCGCCCTCGCGGTGGTCGCCGGGCCGGCCGCCGCGGCCGACCCCACCGTCGACGCCCGCTTCCCGCGCAGCCACGGCTGGTGGATCGGCGACATCCTGCCAGTGGAGGCGACCGTCGAGATCGACGCCGACCGGGCGCTCGATCCGGCCTCGCTGCCGCGGCCGCGCGCGGTCACCTACTGGCTCGACCTCCGCGACGTCCGCGTCGACGATCTCGGCAGCCGCGACGGGCGGCGGCACTACCGCCTCGCCTTCGACTACCAGACCTTCTACGCGCCACTGGAACCCAAGGCCCTCACGATTCCCCCCGTCGCGCTGCGCCTCGCCGGCGAGGACGGCGGCACGGTGACGGTGCCTCCCTTCACCTTCGTCAGCGCCCCGCTGCGCGAGATCATGGCGCCGACCGTCCTCGAGGCGCTGGCGCCGCTGCGCCCGATCGCGGTCGTCGACACCCGGCCGGCGCAGTGGGGCGCCGGTCTCGGCGGCCTCACGGCCCTCGCCGCCCTCGTCGGCCTCGCCTGGCACCGGGCGATCGGCCCCTTCAGCCGCCGCCCGGCCCGCCCGTTCAGCCGCGCGGCGCGGGCGATGCGACCGCATCTCGCCCGCGGCGGCGCCGAGGATCTGCGCGCCGCCCATCTCGCCCTGCACCGCGCCTTCGACGCGGCGCTCGGGCGGCGGATGATCGCCGCCGACGTCGACGGCTTCCTCGCCGCCCGGCCCGATCTCGCCGCCGCCGGCGACGACGTCCGCCGCTTCTTCGAGGGCTCCGGCCGGCTGTTCTTCGGCCGCGCCGGGTCCGGCACGGGGCAGGAGGCCCCCGCCCTTGCGGCGGCGGCGCTGGGCGGACTCGCCCGCCGCCTCGCCGCCCTCGAGAGGAGCCGGCCGTGATCGCCTTCGACCATCCCGCGTTGCTGCTCGCTCTCCTGCCCTGCCTCGCCCTGCTGCTGGCGCGGCCGCAGCGCCGCTCGGCCCACCCCGCGCTCGGCTCCGTCCCCGGCGACCGGGCCTCCGCGCCGATCGGTCCGCTGCTGCGTGTCGCCGGCGCCCTCGCCGCGGCGCTCACGGTGACGGCCCTCGCCGGCCCCCATCTCGGCGGCGGAACCGTGACGCGCGAGGGAACCGGCGCCGACATCGTCCTGCTGTTCGACCGCTCCTCCAGCATGGACAACAGCTTCGCCGGCAAGCGACCGGATGGCGACGAGGAGTCCAAGTCCGCCGTCGCCCGCCGGCTGCTGCTCGACTTCCTCGACCGCCGTCCGCACGACCGCATCGGCGTCGCCGCCTTTTCGACCTCGCCGATGATCGTGATGCCGATCTCCGACCACCACGACGCCGTGCGCGGCGCCGTCGAGGCGATCGGGCTGCCCGGCCTCGCCCACACCGACGTCGGCGGCGGCCTCGCCATGGCGCTGACCCTGTTCGCGGACGAAGCGAGCCTCCAGTCCCGCGCCGTCGTGCTGGTGTCGGACGGCGCCGGCGTCGTCGAGCGCCGGGTCCAGGATCTGCTGCGTGCCATGGTCAAGCGCGATCCGGTCAACCTCTACTGGCTCTTCATCCGCACCCGTGGCAGCCCCGGCCTGTTCGAGGTGCCGGAGAGGTCCGCCGAGGACACGCCCCATTCCCGCCCGGAGCGGCATCTCCACATCTTCCTCCAGAGCCTCGGCATTCCCTACCGCGCCTTCGAGGCGGAGAACCCGGAGGCGATCGAGGCGGCGATCGCCGAGATCGACCGGCTGGAAACCCGGCCGAGGACCTACCTGGAGGAGGTGCCGCGGCGCGAACTCGCCCCGATCGCCTTTGCCGCAGCCGCGGTGCTCGCCCTGCTGCTCGCGGGCGCCGCCCTGCTGGAGCGGCCGCTGGTCGCGATCCACGGCGCCGTCTCACTCGTCCGGCCGGAGGAGAGGCGATGAGTCCCGTCCGCCGCCCGCCGCCTTCCCCGCGCGGGGCAGGCCTTTCCACCGCCGTCCCCGCCCAGGGGACGCGAGCGACCCTCCTGCTCGCCGCGATCACCGTCGCCGGCCTCGCCGCCGCCGCCGTCTTCGGCTGGCAGGTCGTCGAGGGCAAGCGGGCCAACGCCGCGATCCGGGATCTCGCCGCCGGACGCGATCGCGCGATCGACGTTCACCGGGCGCCGGCGGAACTGCTGCTCGCCCGGGCCGACTTCCTCGTCCGCTACGAGCGGGTCGACGAGGCCGAGGCCCTGATCGACCCGCTGTCGCGGACCGGACGGCCCGCCCTCCTCGCCGACCTCTGGTTCGCCGTCGGCAACGGGCGCATGGCCATGGCCTTCGCCGGCGTCGAGGACCGCGACCTCGACGAGGCCGTTCCCCAGGTCGCCGTCGCCAAGGAAGCCTATCGCCGCACGCTGGCGCTCCTCCCCGACGCCTTCGACGCCAAGGTCAACCTCGACGTCGCCATGCGGCTCGTGCGCGACTTTCCCGAGCACGAACCGGAGGTCGGAGACGCGCCGCCGGTCCAGCCGAAGAACCTCTGGACCGATCTGCCCGGCCTGCCGCGGGGGCTGCCGTGAGACGCCGCCTCCCGCTCCGGGCCGGCCTGCTCGCGCTCGCCGCCCTCGCCGCCGCCGTCGCCGCCTTCCAGCCGATGCTCGAACGCCGGGTGACGGTCCACGATCTCATGCTCGTCGTCGACGTCACCGGCAGCATGAACGCCCGCGACGGCACCCTGGCCGGTCGGCCGGCGAGCCGGCTGGACGTTGTGAAGGCGGGCCTCGTCGATCTTCTCGCCCACCTCGACTGCGGCTCCCGCATCGGTCTGTCGATCTTCACCGAGCGGCGCAGCTTCGTGCTGTTCCTGCCCGTCGAGGTCTGCGAGAACGCCGCGCCGGTCGCCGGGGCTCTCGCCCGGCTCGACTGGCGCATGGCCTTCGAGGGCGACAGCCACGTGACCGTCGGCCTGCACGACGCGCTGCGCACCGCGGCCGCAGGCGGCTTCGACGTCGTCTTCCTGACCGACGGCCACGAGGCGCCGCCGCTGCCCTGGACCGGAGGCCCGGCCTTCGACGGCCCCGTCGGCGCCGTGCGCGGCCTCGTCGTCGGCGTCGGCGGGCCGACCCCCGTGCAGATCCCGAAATTCGACGACGCCGGCCGGGAGGCCGGCGTCTGGGGTCCGGACGACGTTCCCCAGGAATCCCGGCTCGGCCCGCCGCCGCCGGGTGCCGAGAACCGGCCGGGCTGGCACCCGCGCAACAATCCCTACGGCGAGGTCGTCGGCGGGACGGAGCATCTGACCAGCCTGCGGTCCGATCATCTCGACGGCCTCGCCGCCGGCCTCGGGCTCGGCTTCACCCGCCTCACCGGCGGCGCGGAACTCGCCGCGACCGTCGCGCGGACGCTGCCGGGGCGGACGACGTCGGCGCGGGTGCCGATCGACGGCTGGTTCGGCCGGGCCGCCCTCGGTCTTCTCGCCGCCGCCCTGCTGGCACCGGGCCTCACGCGGCTCGCCCGCCGCCGGGCCGCCGTCCCCCGTCCTCGCGCCGCACGATCGCACCCGCGATCGCACTCAGAAGGAACGACCATGGTCTCGCGTCTCACCCGTTCGCCGGCCGGCCCTGCCGCCACCCTTCTCCTCGCTCTGCCCCTCGCGCTCCTGCCGGCCGCGCCAGCCGACGCTCACGGGCCGACACCGCAGAAGGTCGAGGAGAGCATCGAGATCGGCGCGCCGTGCGAACTGATCTGGTCGACCCTGCTCGACTTCGGCTCGATCGGCGACTGGTACCCGGGCCTCGCCGGGGTCGAGGCGACCGGCGCCGCCGAACGCGGGGCGACGCGGACCATCACCCTCGCCAACGGCGAGAGCTTCACGGAGAAGCTCGACGAGGTCGACCGCCTCGCCCAGGCCCTGTCCTACCGCCTCGCCACCGAGAACCTCGAGGCCCTGCCCGTGAGCTTCTACACCGCGCGGATGGCGCTCGGCCGCGAGGGGCCCCAGGGCAAGTCCTGCAAGGTCGAATGGTCCGGCCGCTTCTATCGCGGCGACACCACCAACGAGCCTCCGCCCGAGCTTTCCGACGAGGCCGCCGTCGCCGCGATGTCCGCCTTCTTCCGGACCGGCCTCGAAGGCCTCAAGGCGAAGATGGAGTGACGCCGTGGCGACGTTTCCTCCCGCCGGACGGCGCGGCCTGCGGCACGCCGCCGCGATCCTCACCCTGCTCCTCGCCGGCTCCGGGACTCTCGCCGCGGATCTTCTCGTCGTCTCGCAGACCGGGGCGGATCTCGCCCGCATCGACGCGTCGGGCGGTGTCCGCCATCTGCCGCTCGACGCCGCCCCCGCCGGCGTCGCGGTCGACGGCTCCGGAACCGCGGCGGCGGTGAGCCATCCCGATCTCGGCCGCCTCACCCTCGTCGATCTCGGCCGCGGCGCCGTCGCGCGCAGCCACGACCTCGGAGGCCAGCCCTTCGGCCTCGCCTTCACGGGGGACGGTCGCCTGCTCGTCACCGACTGGGCCGGCGGCCGCCTGTCGCGGATCGATCCGGCGAGCGGCGCGGCCGAGCATCTCGCCGTCGGTGCCGCTCCCTCGGCGGTGGTGGTCGACGCCGCGCGCGGCCTCGCCTACACCGTCGACCGCGAGAGCGACCGGGTCAGCCGGGTCGATCTGTCGACCTTCACCGTGACGGCGACGGCACCGACCGGCCGCGCCCCTTTCGCGGCGGCGCTGTCGAGCGACGGGGCGCGGCTTCACGTCGCCAACGTGCAGAGCGGCGACCTCTCCGTCGTCGACACGGCGACCATGCGCGAGACGGCCCGCGTCGCCATCGGCGGCATGCCCTACGGCGTCGCCGTGGACCCGGCCTCGGGCCGCGTTCTCGTCACCGATCAGGAGGGTGGCCGGCTGGTCGTGGTCGACGCCGCGGCCGCGGCCGTGGAGCGGACGATCCGCGTCGGCGACTACCCGGAGGCGGTCGTCGTCGACGCCGAGAGCCGCCGCGCCCATGTCGCCAACTGGTTCTCCGACACGGTGTCGCAGGTCGACCTCGACACGCTGGAGGTGCACACGATCGCGGTCGCCGCAGGGCCGCGCATGCTGGCGCTGGTGCCCGGACCCTCCGCCGAGACCGGACCGGCAGGGACGGCCGCGGCGCCGGAGCCGGCCCCATGACGACGCGCCACACCGCAGAGGAGACATCGACATGACGACGACCGATCGTTCGGCCCGGCGCGGCCCGAGACGCGGCCCGAGGGGCCGCCGGGGGCTCGCCGCGATCCTCGCTTTCGCGCTCCCGGCCCTCGCGGCCGCGCCGCCGTCCGTCGGCGCCGAGGAGCCGGCCTCGCAGGTCGAGACCCGCCAGCGGTTGATGGTCTCGCTGATCCGGGCGGCCAAGGTGCCGCGGGCGATGGTCGCGGGCGAGCGCCCCCACGACCCGGCCGCGGTGCGCGAGGCGATGGCACAGGTGATCGAGGCGACCCGGGTGCTGCCGATGCTGTTCGGCGACGACGCCGGCGCCGCGAGCGCGACGCGGGCGAGCGCGGCGAGCCACCGCGACGACTTTCTCGCCGGCTTTCCGGCGCTCGAACGCGAGGCCGTCGCCATGGTGTTCGCCGCGGAGAAAGGGCCGGAGGCGCTCGCCTTCGCCTACGACGAGTTCATCCACGTCTGCGACAGCTGCCACGAGTCGTTCCGCCAGGATTGATGCCCGCCTGGACTGATGCCCGGCGCGCGAACGGCGCGGGCCGGAACCGAGGAGGGGGCGGACCCGCGCGGGGCGAGCCGGCGGGGCGGGCGCCTCGATCCGGACCGGCGCCCGGACCGGAGCAGGCGGACCGAAAGAGGGGGAGTGGAAGAGATGACCGACGTTTCCGAGGGCGACGCCCGGACGCAGGATGCGGCGCCGGAAGACGCGGGCCGCCGCGGCTTCGCAGACCGCGCCGGCCTGGCCGCCCGGCGTCTCGGCGCCGTGGCGGTGGCCGCCGCGGCGCCGCTGATGCGCTCCTACCGCGCCGATCCGGCCTTCGTGCTGACGATCGGCTTCGTCGGCCTGCTGTCGGCCGCGCTCCTCGCCATCCTCGCCGCGAGCGAGCCGCGGTCCGCCGACGACCCCGCGCCCCTCACCCCCGCCCCGGCCGCCCCCGC
>CALCDT010000233.1 GCA_937900425.1 uncultured Alphaproteobacteria bacterium
GAAGCGGCGGCCGCCGCGGCCGGAGGGCCGAGCGAGGCGGAACTCGACGCCGCCCTCGGCGAGGGCCGGGTGATCGACGCCGTTCCCGAAGGCTTCGCCGAGGCCGGCGAGGAGCGTCCCCGGGTGCGGATGCGCCCGCGCGGCGGGACGAAGGCCGCGAAGGCGACCTTGCCGAAGGGCGCGAAGTCCGGCGGCCAGCGCCGCCCGCTCGCCCCGGCGATGGCCGCCGCCCTGTCGCTGGCCGCCCTCGTCGGTCTCGTCGTCGCCGTGGTCGTGCTGCGCCAGCCGATCGTCCGCCTGCAGCCCGACCTCGCCGGCCTCTACGCCGCGATCGGACTGCCGGTGAACTTGCGCGGCCTCGAGATTCGCGACGTGCGCACCTTCGGCGGCAACGACGGCGCCGGCGCGGTGCTCATCGTGGAGGGCACCGTCGCCAACGTCGACACCGGCCCCCGCGACGTTCCCGTGCTGCGCTTCGGCCTGCGCAACGCCGCCGAGCGGGAAATCTACGCCTGGTCGATGGAGCCGCCGAAGCCGCACCTCGAGGCGGGCGAAACCCTGTCCTTCCGCTCGAGCCTGCCGGCACCGCCCGAAGCCGCCGCTGACGTCTTCGTCCGCTTCACCGACCGGCGCAACGCCCAAACGAGGATCCGATGACCGCACCGCCCGCGATTTCCGTGCTCTATTCCGCCGCCGTCATCGACGCCCGCGTCCAGACCCTCGCCGCAGAGATCGGGGCCGCCGGCTACGAGCGCCTGCTCGTCGTCGCCATCCTCAAGGGCAGCTTCATGTTCGCCGCCGACCTGCTGCGCGCCATGCACGGCGTCGGCCTCGCCCCCGAGGTCGAGTTCATGACGCTGTCGAGCTACGGCGACGCCCTCGTCTCCAGCGGCACCATCCGTGTGCTGCGCGACATCGATTCCGACGTCGCCGGCCGCGACGTGCTGATGGTCGACGACATCCTCGAATCCGGCCGCACCATCGCCTTCGCCAAGGCCCTGCTCGCCGAGCGCGGCGCCCGCCGGGTCGACGTCGCGGTGCTGCTCGAAAAGCCCGGCAAGCGCAAGGCCGAGATCGAGGCCAACTACGTCGGTTTCGTCTGCCCCGACAGCTTCGTCGTCGGCTACGGCATGGATGCCGCCCACGCCTGGCGCCAGCTGCCCTACGTCGGCGTCATCGACGGCGGCGAGGACTGACGGCGAGGCCGCACCGGCCGCGGCCGGTCGGGCCGTCACCTGCGGGCTGTCCGGCAGGTTGACGTTCCCGAGCCGGGCCCGACGGGCCCGCGGCGTTCGATGGGTGTTCACGCGGAACATTTCGCCGACTGCCCCATATATGCTATGATTTGCCGGCAGCTTGACGCCGACGACCGCAGGACCGGAGCTGGTGATGGCCCATATTCTCATCACGGAAGACGACGACGCCGTCCGGGCCTTCGTCCGCCGTGCCCTGGAGATCGACGGACACGTCGTCACCGTCGCCCAGGACGGCGGCGAGGCCCTCGAGATCCTCGAACGCGACGCCGGCTTCGACCTGCTGCTCTCCGACATCATGATGCCGGTGATGGACGGCATCGGCCTCGCCCTCAACGTCGCCCGCGACCACCCCGAGCTGCCGATCCTGCTGATGACCGGCTTCGCCGACCAGCGCGAGCGCGCCCACAATCTCGAGGCCATCGTCCACGACGTCGTGCCCAAGCCCTTCACCCTCGCCGAGATCCGCCGCGCGGTGCGCGACGCCCTCGCCGCCGGCCCTGCGGCACGCCGCCTCAAGACCGGTTGAGCGGCGCCGAGGCGGCTGGCCACGCCGATTGAGCGTCCTCGCTCGGCTTCCTCCCGAGGACGCTGCGAAGCGGCTGTCTCGACGAGGCCGCCCCCGCCCTTCGAGACGGCCCTGACGGGCGTCCTCAAGGCGAGGGCGGAGAGAGCTCCGTTCAAATAAGCTTCGATCTCACAGCACGAAGTCGTAGCTCTTGAGGTCGTAGAGGCCGGTGAGCTGGATCTGGAAGTCGGCGGACCGATCGCCGTCGACGTCGGCCGAGACGATGGTGTTGCCGCCGGAGAAGGAGTAGCGCAGTTCCCCGGCGTGGCCGGTGAAGCCGGCCGAGCCGCGCCAGGCGAAGCTCTGGTCGCCGCCGGCGAAGACGTTGGCGTCGATGTCGCGCAGGTCGATGAAGTCGCGGTCGAGCTGGAAGTCGGTGATGACGTCGCGGTTCGAGCCGGGACGCGAATCGGCCAGTGTCGTGAAGACGAAGGCGTCGGACCCGCCGCCGCCGGTCAGCGTGTCGCGTCCGGTGCCGCCGAAGATGTCGTCGTTGCCGGCGCCGCCGAGGATGCGGTCGTTGCCGGCACCGCCGAGGAGGATGTCGGCGCCGTCGCCGCCGCGGATGATGTCGCCGAAGGCCGAGCCGAACAGCACGTCGGCCCGCGAGGTGCCCGTCATGTCGCGGGCGCCGCCGCCGGAATAGACGAAGTCGGAGGCGATCAGTTCACCCGGCGAGACGCCCTCGATCGTCAGGACGTGGTCGCTGCCGCCGTAGAAGGCGTTGAGGATGGCGTCGCCGTTGGCGTCGGTGCGCAGCAGCGCCCGGATCTGCTCGAACTCGCTGACACCCCAGGCGCTGACGTCGACCTTGTCCTCGCCGAAGGTGAAGTCGTGGATGTAGTCGTCGCTGAAGACGCCGGCCTTGCGGGTCGACATGATGAACCAGTCGGCGCCGCGGCCACCGAAATAGTCGTTGTAGCCGGCGCCGCCGATCAGGTCGTCGTCGCCGCCGTAGCCGTAGATCACGTCGTCGCCGTTGGTGCCGACGATCCGGTCCGATCCGCTGGTACCCTTGATGATGGCCATTCCTCGATCCTCCGGTTGGCGGCACTCGCCGCTCGATGAGGGGAAGATGAACCCTCGTCGCTGAATGGGACCTGAGAAGGACGTTCATCCGGCGTTCAGCGAGTCCGAACGCAGAAGGAGAGCGCCATGAAAACCATTTGATATCAGAAGCATGATGCGAGGTGGCGACGGCGGCCCTCCGCCAGATCGCAAACGCTTCACCGGCACCGGAGGATTCCGGCGCTTTTCGGGCCGACCGCGCGGATCGTCGCGCGGATCAGGCCGGCGACGCCCGGACGAGCGGGCGCTTCCGGCGGTCGGAGAACCGTCGGATGCAGGGCCTCACATGCATGCATCAGGAAGAAAATGGGGTGGCGGATCTGCCGGTCCGATCCGGGGACGTCCGCGAAACCCGACTGCCGAGGCCCGACCGCCGAAGCCCGTCAGGCGTATTCGTCGACCAGCAGGCCCGTTCCCGGGTTCGGCGCCGCCTTGGCGGTTTCGAGCGAGGCGTCGAGCATCGAGACCAGCGCCTCGGCCGAGGCCTTGTCCTGCTTGATCACGGCGGCCTGCACGGTCTGCTGCCGCTCGATCATGTTCATCGCCAGCAATTGCGTGATGCCGTCCATGGCGGGCCGCTCCCTGTGTCCGGACCGGGCGCAAAGCCCCCGGCGACCGGCTCCATCCGGCACCATGGCGCGCAAGACCTTACCGAATCGTGAACGGCCGAGCGATCGGAGCAGGCGGCACGACCGCCGGGCTTCGCCTCAGCGGCCGGTGAAGCCGGCGATCGCCAGCGGATTGGCGGTCATCGCCGCCGGATCGGCGGTGTCGGGGGCGAGCGTGCCGGTGAAGGCGTCGAACAGCCGCTCGACGAAGCCTTCCGGCATGTCCTTGGTGATGAAGACCATCCGGGTCCGCCGGTCCGCGTCCGGCCAGGCCGGCAGCCGCGCCGGCGGATGGAACACGTCCTGCACGCCGTGAACGACCAGCGGATGCTCGGGATCCTCGGCGAGCTGGACGATGCCCTTCATCCGCAGCAGTCGCGGCCCGTGCGCCGAGCGCAGCAGATCGAGGAACATCTCCAGCGATCCCGCCGCCACCGGCCGGTCGGTCGACAGGGCGAAGGAGCGGATCGCCGCGTCGTGCCGGCTGACGTCGTGTGGATGGGCGTGATCGTGGTGGCAGACGCCGTGGTCGTGATCGCAGGCCCCGTGGTCCTGCTCCCCGTGGTCGTGCTCTCCGTGGTCATGACCGTGGTGGTGATCATGATCGTGGTGCCCGTGACCATGGTCGTGCCCGGCCTCGTAGGCCTCCGCCCGCAGCCAGCCGCGGACGTCCGCCGTCTTGGCGGCCTCGTTCCAGAGGCCGCTGCCGAGAAGGGCGGCGGCCGGAGCCTCGTCCTTCGCCGCCTCGAGGATCGGTGCCGCCGGATTGAGCGCGGCGAGCCGGGCCCGCAGCGCGCGCTGGCGCGCCGCCCCGTCCGCGAGGTCGGTCTTGGTGAGGACGATGCGATCGGCGACGGCGGCCTGCTTCACCGCTTCGGGGTGCTCGTCGAGGGTCCGCGCGCCGACCACCGCGTCGACCAGCGTCACCACGCCGTCGAGGCGGTAGCGCATCACCAGATAGGGATGGGCCATCAGCGTCTGCAGCACCGGCGCGGGATCGGCGAGGCCAGTCGTCTCGATCACCACCCGCGACAGCGGCTTCATCCGGCCGTTGTCGATGGCGCGCAGGAAATTTTCCAGCGCCCCGACCAGTTCGCCGCGCACGGTGCAGCACAGGCACCCCGAGCCGACCTCGACGATGCCCTCCCCCGCCGCCTCGACGAACAGATGGTCGAGGCCGATCTCGCCGAACTCGTTGATGATCACCGCCGCGTCGGCCATCACCGGATCGTGCATCAGCCGGTTGAGCAGCGTCGTCTTGCCGGCGCCGAGGAAGCCGGTGATCACGGTGACGGGGATCGGCGGGTGGCGCGGCGCGGCCATGGGGACCTCGTATCGACGGAAATTCTGGGCGAAGGCGGAGCCGGATTCCCGTGCTCCGGTCCCGCCCGGAGCCTCCCGCCCTGCGGGCGGGCAACCGCTTCACCCGGCGAGCGGGCAGTCGGGCGCTAGGGCGATCCGGCGACGGAGCCCCGCCGGCCGGAAACGAGGGACGGATTCGTCCGGCGGCTTGTCGATCAGGTGCCGACCCGGCGTTCGAACCGGTCCGGCGAGGCGGCGGCGCGTGCCGGGCGCAGGGCGGCGACCCGGCGTTCGCATTCGGCCTTTAGTTCGTCGAGTTCCAGTTGCGCCCGCCGCTCGAGATTGCGTTTGACGCCGAAGCCGAGCAACAGCACCGCCCTGGCGGCCGCGCTCTGGGGATTGAGGGCGACGAAGGTCTCGACCTCGGTCCGCGGCCCGTTGTCGGCGAGCTGCCAGGACAGCGACGCCCGCACGCCCTTGGCCTTGGTCTCGACCGCGAGACGGCCGGGCCGACCGACCTCGACCACCCGGTAGCGCGACGTGAACTCGTAGCCGAGGAAATTGCGGCGCTGCTGGAAGCGCATGCCGGGACGAAGTTTCGAGCGCGGCGGCATCACCGTCTCGCGGATCTGCGACATGAAGCGGGGCATGCCCTCGAAGTCGGTCAGCACGTCGAACACGACGGCGATCGGCGCATCGATCGAGGAGGTGAGGGAAAACGTGATCATGAAGACGTCTCGTCACTCTCTGTTGATGGGCGGTCGGCGCGGGGTCGACGGCGGGTCACTGCACGGCGGCGGGATCGGCGAGCGGGCCGCGCAGCACCAGCGGCACCGGACGCCGCGGCGGCAGCGGCACCGCCGCCATGCTCGCGACGGCGGTCGCGGCGATGCCGGAGACCTCGCCTTCCTCGCCGTCGCCCATGGCGATCACGGGGGCGGCGCCGCCGAGAATGCCGACCCGCACCGGCGCCGCCGCGGCGACGACGGGGCCGAGCAGGGCGGGGCCGGGCGCCTTCTCGGCCCGCGCGGCCTTGGTCGCCTCGCCGCAGACGTAGGGCCGAAGGTCGAAGGGCCGGCTCGGCACCGGTCCCAGCGGGCGCAGGCGCTCCAGCGTCGGGTTGCGCGAGGTGAAGCCGGAGCCGGCGGAGAAGCCGGCCTCGATCAGCCGGGCCGCCCGCTCGTTGCGGATGCCGGCGTTGGGCTGGCCGAGCACGATGGCGGCGATGCGCCGTCCGCCGCGGCTGGCGGTGGCGACGAGGTTGAAGCCCGAAGCGCAGACGAATCCGGTCTTCATGCCGTCGGTGCCGGCATATTGCGTCAGCATCTTGTTCTGCGACTTCATCACCTTGTCGCCGATCGCGATCGACTGGATGCGGAAATAGTCGGCGTGGCGCGGATGGTCGCGGACGAGGGCGCGGGTCAGGATCGCGAGGTCGCGGGCGCTGGTCCACTGCCCGGCGTCCGGCAGTCCGTTCGGATTGTTCCAGCGCGAGGCGGTCATGCCGAGCCGGCGCGAGGCGTCGTTCATCCGAGCGGCGAAGGCCGGCTCGCTGCCGGCGATCGATTCGGCGATGGCGACGGCGATGTCGTTGGCCGACTTGACGATCAGCATCTTCAGCGCGTCGTCGAGGGCGATCGCCGTGCCCGGCTTGAAGCCCATCTTGCTCGGCGCCTGGGCCGCGGCGTGGGCCGACATCGTCACCGGCGAGGACAGCGTGACCTCGCCGCGCGCCAGCGCCTCGAACACGACGTAGGCCGTCATCATCTTGGTGAGCGAGGCCGGATACCACGGCGCGAAGGCGTCGTGCTCGGCCAGCACCTCGCCGGAGCCGACGTCGAACACGATATAGGGCGGCTCGACCGGAGCGGCGCGGGCCGCGGAGGCGAGGAGGGTCGCCATCAGCATCAACGGCAGGGCGAACACGAGCCCGGGCCTCGACAAGAACTCACGCATCGCGTTCCCGATCGTCCTGTTCGTCATACGTCGTCTTTCGAACTGTCCGCGCCGGCGGCGACCTTCGCTCCCGATGCAAGGTCCGTGCTGGCTCGAGCGGGTCGCGACGAACGGCACCGTGCCGAAAGGGCACGTCCACCGGGTGACACGCCCGTCCGGCTGCGGACCCCGGCCATCGAACGATGGCCCGATCCGGCGTCCCATCCCCGATTCCGGCGACGGTTGCACGCCGCGAGCGCGGCGGCACTCCGGGCGAGCGGACCGAAGTCGCATCCGGTCGCGGGGAGCCGGCGCATTTACCGCCATTTTTGTCCGGATGGCAAAGAGAACGTGACCGGGCGTCCGCCGAACGGATCGCCCTCGCCCCTTGCCGCAGCCCTTGGCCCGGGCGACAACACCTCGTCGGCGCTGGCCCCGGCACGCGACTCGTAAGACCATCGGAATATGTCCGGAGAATGACTTTGGCCGACGCCCATCCGCCGACCGCCGCCGCGAGCACCGCCCCCGTCCCTACCTCGCCCCCCTCCGGCGCCGGCCCGCACGACGGTCCCGAAGCCGGCAACGCGGGAACGGACGGGCCGCTTCGGCTGCAGCGGGCGCGCGGCGCCGTCGCGGTGTCCTTCAAGTCGGCCGGCGGCCGGACCCGGCTCGACCGGCTCTACCAGGACGGCTGCGGCAAGGCCCGACTGCCGCGGACCTACGACGGCGTGCCGGTCGCGGTGCTGCTCAACACCGCCGGCGGCGTCACCGGCGGCGACGAGGTCTCCTACCGGGTCGGCTTCGGCGCCGGCACCCGCGCCGTCGCCACCACCCAGGCCGCCGAGCGGATCTACCGACGCGCCGAGGGCCTCGGCCGCATCGTCACCCGCCTCGAGGTCGGCCCCGGCGCCGACGCCGCCTGGCTGCCGCAGGAGACCATCGTCTTCGACCGCGCCGGCCTCGACCGCCGGCTCGACATCGAGATGGCCGGGGACGCCCGGCTCCTCGCCGTGGAGGCCGTCGTCCTCGGCCGCACCGCCATGGGCGAGACCGTGCGGGAGGCGTCGATCGCCGACCACTGGCGCCTCGTGCGCGCCGGCCGCCTCGTCTACGCCGATAGCCTTCGCCTTTCCGGCGACGTTCCCGCCGCCCTCGCCTCCGCCGCGACCGGGCGCGGCGCCGGGGCGATGGCGACGGTCCTCCTCGCCGCCCCCGACGCCGAAAGCCGCCTCGCCGAGATGCGCGATCTCGTCGAGGCCCATGCCCCGACGTCGGTCGAGGCGGGGGTGAGCGCCTTCGACGGGCTGCTGGTTGCGCGCTTTCTGGCTCCTGCGGGCCGGCCGCTGCGCGACTGCCTCGTTTCCGTGCTTGAAAATTTCCGCGGCACGATGTTGCCTGCTGTCTGGCGCTGCTGATCCGAAAAGATCGTGGCGGCGCCGACCCCGTTCGCCCGCTCTTGCGGCGCCGGCGAGATCCCCGAACGGGGGGCCGCCGTCCGCCCGCCGACTTCCGAAGGACCCCGTCCGGCATGAACCTCACGCCCCGCGAAAAGGACAAGCTGCTGATCTCGATGGCCGCGATGGTGGCGCGGCGCCGGCTGGAACGCGGCGTGAAGCTCAACCATCCCGAGGCGATCGCCCTCATCAGCGACTTCGTCGTCGAGGGCGCCCGCGACGGCCGCACCGTCGCCGACCTGATGGAAGCCGGCGCCCACGTGCTGACCCGCGACCAGGTGATGGACGGCATCGCCGAGATGATTCACGACGTCCAGGTCGAGGCGACCTTCCCGGACGGAACCAAGCTGGTGACGGTGCACGAGCCGATAAGGTGATCGATCGGGCAGGAGTTCTGGCGATGCTCGCCCTTCGACCCAATTGCGAATGCTGCGACCGCGACCTGCCACCCGACAGCAGGGACGCGGTGATCTGCAGCTTCGAATGCACCTTCTGCACCGACTGCGCCACCGCCGTCCTCGGCGGCGCCTGCCCCAACTGCGGCGGCGAACTCGTCCGCCGCCCCGTGCGCCCCGCGGCGAAGCTGCTGACCTTTCCCGCCTCGCGCGACCGCGTCCTCAAGGCCGGCGGCTGCCTCCCGCGCGCCGGGACAGACCCGCCCAACCAAGGTGTGCCGACATGATCCCCGGTGAAATCCTCCCAGCCGACGGCGAGATCGAACTGAACGCCGGCCTGCCGACGGCGACCCTCGAGGTCGCCAACACCGGCGACCGACCGATCCAGGTCGGCAGCCACTATCACTTCGCCGAGACCAACGCCGCGCTGTCCTTCGACCGCGCCGCCGCGAAGGGCATGCGCCTCGACATCCCCTCCGGCACGGCGGTGCGCTTCGAACCGGGCCAGAGCCGGTCGGTGACGCTGGTGCCCTTCCAGGGCAAGCGCGAGATCTTCGGCTTCCGCGGCGACGTGATGGGAGCGGTGTGATGGCGAGCTACCGGGGCAGCTGTCACTGCGGCGCCGTCGCCTTCGAGGCCGAACTCGACCTGTCCTCGACCATCACCTGCAACTGTTCCCGCTGCCGCCGCCTCGGCGCGATCCTCGCCTTCACCCCGGCGGCTGCCTTCACGCTGACCCGCGGCGAGGATCACCTCACCGAATATCGCTTCAACAAGCACCTCATCAGCCATCTGTTCTGCCGCACATGCGGCGTCCAGTCCTTCTCCCGCGGCGCCATGCCCGACGGCACGCCGATGGTCGCAGTGAACGTCCGGACGATCGAGACGGTCGACCTCGACGCCCTGACTCCGACAGCCTACGACGGCCGCAGCGCCTGATCCCGGCCGCAGACGGGATCGACCGGCCGGCGCCCGCCGAGCGGAACGAGGCCGACCGGCGCGCAAGCGGCGTCGCCGCCGCGCCGGAACGTCCCGGCCCCGGGGTGGTTCACCGTAGCGGAGAGTGGAACGGTCCGGCTGCAGGCCTGTCGGCTCTTCGCCGTCACGAGGGAGAGACAGCGATGCCCATGACCCTGAACGGATCCTGCCACTGCGGCGCCGTACGCTTTTCGGTCGAGAGCCACACCCCCTATCCCTACCAGCGCTGCTATTGCACGATCTGCCGCAAGACCTGCGGAGGGGGAGGCTACGCCATCAACATCATGGGCGCCGCCGATACGCTGACCGTCGAGGGTGAAGCGGCGATCGGCGTGCTGCACGCGCTGGTTCGGGACGACGACGGCGGCTGCGACGTGAGCGGCGCCGAGCGCCGCTACTGCACGCGCTGCGGCTCGTCGCTCTGGCTCTACGACGAGCGCTGGCCGGATCTCGTCCATCCGATGGCCTCCGCCATCGACACCGACCTGCCCGTGCCGCCGGCCTCGACCCATCTGATGCTGCGGTTCAAGGCGTCCTGGGTGACGCCCGAGGTCGGCCCCGACGACCTGAGCTTCGATCTCTATCCGGAGGAATCGATCGAGGACTGGCACAGGACGCGCGGCCTCTGGATCGACTGAGTGCCACCGGTCCGCCACCGGTCACCCTTCCCCGCGTGAAACCAGACGCTTCAGCCACACCCTGCCCTGCTTGAAGTCGAGCATCTCGAGTGCCGACCTGTCGGCGGCGTCCGCAGGCAGCCTGCCGAAGAATTCGGCATAGCTCGCGGCCTGTGCGCAGTCGGCGAGCGCGCCAAGGCCGATCGCGGCCAGCAGCGGTGTTCTCATGGCGACCCCGTGGAGGAAAGCACCGCCGCAGCGATCCCCCGATGCCGTGCCGCGCCCGAGTGTTCGCTACGCGCTGATCGCAACCAGAGTTGGTCGTCGACGGCAATTGAAATCGTGCCCGAAGCCCCCGGGCCCCGGCATCCCGCCCGGTTGGAGGCGGCAGGCCGGATGCCGGCCGGGACGGGTCGGCGAGGAACCCTCTCGGGGTTGGCGCGGCGGGCTTGGCAAGCGCTCCGCGCTGCGAATAGGTTGGCGCAATGCCTGCATGCTGGCGTCGGGGGTCCCGCAGGGCTCGCCGACGCCACGCGCCCGCCGGAGGATGGTCATGGCCTACAAGATGTCCCGCGCCGCCTATGCCGACATGTTCGGCCCGACCACGGGCGACCGGGTCCGCCTCGCCGACACCGATCTCGTCGTCGCGGTCGAGAAGGATTTCACCACATACGGCGACGAGGTGAAGTTCGGCGGCGGCAAGGTCATCCGCGACGGCATGGGCCAGAGCCAGGCGACACGGGCCGAAGGGGCGGTCGACACCGTGATCACCAATGCGCTGATCATCGACCACTGGGGCATCGTCAAGGCCGACGTCGGCCTGAAGGACGGGCGCATCGTCGGCATCGGCAAGGCCGGCAATCCCGACGTCCAGCCCGGCGTCGACATCGTCGTCGGCCCCGGCACCGAGGCGATCGCCGGCGAGGGCAAGATCCTCACCGCCGGCTTCCTCGACATGCACATCCACTACATCTGCCCCCAGCAGATCGACGAGGCGCTGATGTCCGGCGTCACGACGATGCTCGGCGGCGGCACCGGCCCGGCGACCGGCACCAACGCCACCACCTGCACCCCCGGCCCCTGGCACCTCTCCCGGATGATCCAGTCGGCCGACGCCTTCCCGATGAACCTCGCCTTCGCCGGCAAGGGCAACGCGGCGCTGCCGGCGGCGCTGGCCGAGCAGGTCCGGGCCGGCGCCTGCGCCCTGAAGCTCCACGAGGACTGGGGCACGACCCCGGCGGCGATCGACAACTGCCTCTCGGTCGCCGACGAGTTCGACGTCCAGGTGATGATCCACACCGACACGCTGAACGAGAGCGGCTTCGTGGAAGACACCGTCGGCGCCTTCAAGGGCCGCACCATCCACGCCTTCCACACCGAGGGCGCCGGCGGCGGCCACGCCCCGGACATCATCAAGGTCGCCGGGCTCGCCAACGTCATCCCCTCGTCGACCAACCCGACCCGGCCCTACACCCGCAACACCCTCGACGAACACCTCGACATGCTGATGGTCTGCCACCATCTCGACCCGTCGATCCCCGAGGACGTCGCCTTCGCCGAGAGCCGCATCCGCAAGGAGACCATCGCCGCCGAGGACATCCTCCACGACATGGGCGCCTTCTCGATCATCTCCTCCGACAGCCAGGCGATGGGCCGGGTC
This sequence comes from uncultured Alphaproteobacteria bacterium, assembly GCA_937900425.1. GTDB lineage: Bacteria > Pseudomonadota > Alphaproteobacteria > Rhizobiales > Pleomorphomonadaceae > CALCDT01. The sequence continues at coordinate 11,839 of CALCDT010000233.1, forward strand.
GGCGAGGTGGTGATCCGCACGATGCAGACCGCCCACAAGATGAAGGTCCAGCGCGGCGCGCTGCCCGAGGACGCCGGCAGCGGCGCCGACAATTTCCGCGTCAAGCGCTACATCGCCAAGGTCACGATCAACCCCGCGATCGCCCACGGTCTCGACGCCCACATCGGCTCGGTCGAGGTCGGCAAGCTCGCCGACCTCGTGCTGTGGTCGCCGGCCTTCTTCGGCGTCAAGCCCGACCTCATCCTCAAGATGGGCACCATCGCCGCCGCCCCGATGGGCGACCCGAACGCCTCGATCCCGACGCCGCAGCCGGTGCACTACCGCCCGATGTTCGGCGCCTTCGGCAAGGCGATCATCGCCTCGGCGGTGACCTTCGTCAGCCAGGCCGCGATCGACGAGGGCATCGCCGAGCGTTACGGCGTGGAGAAGACGCTGCTCGCGGTCAAGAACACCCGCTCCGGCATCGGCAAGGCGTCGATGGTCCACAACGCGGCGACGCCGGCGATCGAGGTCGACCCGGAAACCTACGAGGTCCGCGCCGACGGCGAACTCCTCACCTGCGAGCCCGCCGAGGTGCTGCCGATGGCCCAGCGCTATTTCCTGTTCTGAGGGACCGGACGCGGAGGCGCCGGCACCGGTCGGGAGTGGCGCCGCGGCTCCGCGGCGGCGCCTCACGCCTTCCGCGACAGCAGGAACACCGCCTGCTGGCCGAACAGGTTCCACCACGACCACGGCAGGTTGAATGGCACTCGGGCGCCGGAGCCGTCGAGCGCCACCGCCTTCTCTACCTTCGCCCCGACCTCGTCGCACAGAGCCACGAAGTCTCGGAGCGTGCAGAAATGGATGTTGGGCGTGTCGTGCCAGCTGTAGGGCAGCTTCTCGCTGACCGGCATCCGCCCGCCGAACAGCAGGCGCAGCCGCACGTCCCAGTGGCCGAAATTCGGGAAGGATACGATGGCCTTGTCGCCGATCCGAAGCAGCTCCTCGAGCACGTGCTTGGGCGCGTGCGTCGCCTGGATGGTCTGGCTCAGGATCGCGTAGTCGAAGGCGCGATCGGGATAGTAGCCGAGGTCGCGGTCGGCGTCGCCCTGGATCACGGAGAGGCCGCGCTTGACCGAGGCGTTGACGCCGGCCTGCCGGAGTTCGATGCCGCGGCCGTCGACGTGGCGCTCGCGGGCGAGATAGTCGAGCAGGTCGCCGTCGCCGCAGCCGACGTCGAGCACGCGAGCGCCGTCGTGGACGAGTTCGGCGATGACGCGGAAGTCGACCCGGACCGGATCGCCGGCCCTTGCGGGATCGAAGGGCCGGGCCGAATCGCCGGGCCGGGCGGGATCGGCGGGAAGGCTCATGCCCGTGCCTCCGCGCCGGCGGGCTCGGCCGGGCCGGGGATGCCGCGGGCTCGGGCGCAGCCGCTGAGGAAGCCGCCGATCGTGGCGAAGAGTTCGGGTTCCTCGAGCAGGAAGGCGTCGTGGCCCTTCGGGCTGTCGATCTCGACGAAGGAGACGTTGGCCCCCGCCGCGCTCAGCGCGTGCACCACCGCCTTGCTCTCCGCCGTCGGAAACAGCCAGTCGGACGTGAAGGAGGCGACGCAGAAGCGCGTCCGCGTTCCCCGGAACGCCCGCGCCAGCACGCCGCCGTGGCGGGCGGCGATGTCGAAATAGTCCATCGCCCGCGTCACGTAGAGATAGGAATTGGCGTCGAAGCGGTCGACGAAGCTCATGCCCTGGTGGCGCAGGTAGCTCTCGATCTGGAAGTCGGCCTCGAAGCCGAAGGTGACCTTTTCACGGTCCTGCAGGTTGCGGCCGAATTTCGAATGCAGCGACTGGTCGGACATGTAGGTGATGTGCGCCGCCATCCGCGCCACGGCGAGGCCCTTCTTCGGGTTGCGCCCCTCGGCCAGATAGCGCCCGCCGCACCAGTCCGGATCGGCCATCACCGCCTGGCGGCCGACCTCGTGGAAGGCGATGTTCTGGGAGGAATGCCGCGCCGCGGTGGCGATCGGCACCGCCGAGAACACCCGCTCGGGATAGCTCGCCGCCCATTCCAGCACCTGCATGCCGCCCATCGAGCCGCCGATCACGCAGAACAGCGTGTCGATGCCGAGCCGGTCGACCAGCATCGCCTGCGAGCGGACCATGTCGGGAATGGTGATCACCGGCAGATCGAGCGCATAAGGCGCGCCGGTCGCCGGGTTGGTCGAGGCCGGACCGGTGGTGCCGAGGCAGCCGCCGAGCACGTTGGCGCAGATCACGAAGAAGCGGTCGGTGTCGACCGGCCGGCCGGGGCCGACCATCCGCGTCCACCAGCCGGGCTTGCCCGTCACCGGGTTGGAACTCGTCACATACTGGTCGCCGGTCAGCGCGTGGCAGACGAGGACGGCGTTGGACTTCTCCGCGTTGAGGGTGCCGGCGGTGGTGTAGGCGATCTGCCAGGGCGCCAGCACGGCGCCGCTGTCGAGACGAAGCGGGCTTTCCGCGCCGAAGGTCTCGACGAGGCTGGACGGCGTCTCGGCCTCCCTGCGCCGCAGGCTCTCCACGGCGTCGAAATCGGCCACGGCGAATGGCGTGGTCATCGGTCTCGTTGCTTTCTTCCCTGCCCGCCGGCGCGAGCGCCCGAGCGGGAAGCGTAGCTAGGGAGCCCGCCCCCCTCCTGTCAACTCCGATGGCGATCGCGGCGCCTGCCATCGCCGTCCGATATGGCAACCGCCGGACGCGAGAGGCGCGGCCGGGCCGGTGTCTTGGAGCCTGAGGGCGCTCCTTTCTCGAACCGCAGCCCCCCGACGCCGATGCCGGCGCCGACGGGAACGACGTCGGCACCGGCCCGGGTCAGGGATCACCTGGTCGTCGCTTCGCGGCGTCGTCACAGGATCAGGAAACCCGACGCGGTGAGCGCCAGCCCGGTCCCGAGCTGGGCGAACTGCACCGCGGCGCCGGCGCCGTTGCCGTCGGCGTCGTAGGAAAGCGCGCCGGTGGCGGTGTCGTAGAGGATGAAGTCGTTGGCGTCCTTGGCGATGCCGCCGACGTTGGCGCGGAATTCGCCGGAGCCGAGACCCGCGCCGGGAGCGGCGAAGATCGAGGCGTCGAGCACGATCGTGTCGAGACCGGCCTGGAAGTCGGTGATGGTGTCGACGTTGTCGGCGCCGAGGGTTGTGGAGAAGACGAACTGGTCGGCGCCGGCGCCGCCGGTCAGGATGTCGGAGCCCTCCTTGGCGTCGAGGATGTTCGCCTTGCCGTTGCCGACGAGGACGTTGTCGAGGGCGTTGCCGGTGCCGTCGATCGGCTTGGAACCGGAGAGAACGAGGTTCTCGACGTTGAGCGCGAGGGTGTGGCTCACCGTCGCGATCACCGTGTCGATGCCGGCGTTCTTGCCCTCGACCACCTGATCGCCGACGTTGTCGACATGATAGGTGTCGTCGCCGCCCCGGCCCTTCATCACGTCGGCACCCGCCTTGCCGTTGAGGACGTTGGCCGCGGCGTTGCCGATGATCGTGTTGGCGAGGACGTTGCCGGTGCCGTCGATCGCTTCGCTTCCGGAAAGGGTCAGATTCTCGACGTTGGCCGAAAGGGTGTGGCTGACCGAGGCGACCACGGTGTCGATGCCGCCGTCGGCGACCTCGATGACCTTGTCGCCGGCATCGTCCACCCGGTAGGTGTCGTCGCCGCCCTTGCCCTCCATCACGTCGGCGCCGGCGCCGCCGTCGATGACGTTGCCCTTGGCGTTGCCGATGATGGTGTTGGCGAGGGCGTTGCCGGTGCCGTTGATCGCCTTGGTGCCGGTGAGCACCAGCTTCTCGATGTCGGCGTCGCCGATCGCGAAGCTGACGGAGGAGCGGACGGTGTCGTAGCCCTCGCCGGCCCCTTCGTAGACCACGTCGAGGACGTCGTCGACGATGAAGATGTCGTCGCCGAGGCCGCCGGCCATCCAGTCGGCTCCGGCGCCGCCGTCGAGCCGGTCGTCGCCCTCGCCGCCGTCCAGCCCGTCGTCGCCCGCGCCGCCGAGGAGCGTGTCGTTGCCGATGTGACCGGAGAGGAAGTCCTTGCCCTCGCCGCCGTCGATCGTGTCGTGGCCGGCGCCTCCCTGGATCTGGTCGTCGCCGAGGCCGCCGGCGAGGATGTCGTCGGCCATGCTGCCGACGATGACGTTGGAGAGATCGTTGCCTGTGCCGGTCTGCCCGGTCGTGCCGGTCAGGTAGAGATACTCGACGTTGGCCGACAGCGTGGTGCTGGCGGCGGTCGAATAGACCCGGTCGATGCCTTCGTTGGCCTTCTCCACCACCACGTCGCCTTCGTCGTCGACGTAGTAGACGTCGTCGCCGCCGCGGCCGATCATCGTGTCGGCACCGGTTTTGCCGTCGATCACGTCGCCGCCGTTGCCGCCGGTGATGACGTTGGCGAGGTAGTTGCCGGTGAGGGCGCCGCCGAGATTGCTGGACCGGACGAGATTCTCGACGTGGAGCCCGAGCGTGTAGTTGGCGAGCGACGAATAGACCGTGTCGATGCCCTCGTTCAGATACTCGGTGACGACGTCGCCGGCGTTGTCGACGAAGAAGGTGTCGTCGCCGGTGCCGCCGAACATCTTGTCGGCGCCGGCGCCGCCGTCGATCATGTCGTTGCCGCCGCCGCCGCGCAGCGTTTCGGCGCCGGTCGTGCCCCAGAGATGATTGTCGAGATCGTTGCCGTTGAGCGTCATCCCCGCCTTCTGGGCGCTGCCGCGCTCGACGTTGGCGGTGAGCGTGTAGGAGGCGCCGGTGACGAAGACGTGGTCGAGGCCGGCGTTGGCATACTCGATCACTTCGTCGCCTTCGTCCGAGTTGATGTGGTAGATGTCGCTGCCGGTGCCGCCGTAGATCTTGTCCTTGCCCGTGCCGCCGTAGATCGTGTCGTTGCCGGCGCCGCCCTCGATCTGGTCGTCGCCGTCCTCGCCGTAGATCAGGTCGTCGTCGTCGCCGCCGTTGATGACGTCGTTGCCCTTGCCGCCGAAGAGACGGTCCTGGCCCTTGCCGCCCGACAGGAAGTCGTCGCCGTCGTTGCCGAACAGGTCGTCGTCGCCGTCGTAGCCGTAGATGGCGTCGTTCTGGTCGGTGCCGCCGAGCGCCGTGCCGCCGTTCCAGACGGCGTCGTCGCCGTTGGTGCCGTAGATGAAGTTGGTGATCGCCATGATCCGTTCCTCCTGACCGTCCGGCCCGGCCCCCGCGGGCCGACTGCCGATTTCATGAGGAGAGGATCGCCCCCGTCTGTTTCGTTACGGACACGCCGATGCAGGATCGTTTGTTTCAATTGTTTCAGACCGCATCCCTGCTCCCGGCCATCGTCGGCGCCGAAGCGGAAGCGACGCCGGGTCGCGGTCCCTCGCCCCGGCCGCCAGGCGCCTGAAACGTTGGAAATTCCCGGCTTTTCCTTTGCCTTTGCCGACGGCCCCGCCTATGAATGGCGCCCGAAACGCGCGCCCGCGCGGGTTCCCTTTCCCGCATCCTCCGCACGAGAGAGCCGATGACCGCCGCCCCGTCCCGCCCCGTTCCCCGTCCCGGCGTACTCGCGATCGAGGCCTATGTTCCCGGCCGGTCGAAGGCGGCACCCGGCGTCAGGCTCCACAAACTCTCGTCCAACGAGAACCCGCTCGGGGCGAGCCCGAAGGCGCTCGAGGCTTACCGGTCGATCGCCGACCGGCTGGAGCTCTACCCCGACGGAGCGGCCAGCGAACTGCGCGAGGCGATCGCCGCCGCCCACGGCCTCAACCCGGCCAACATCGTCTGCGGCAACGGCTCCGACGACCTGCTCGAACTGCTGACCAAGGCCTACGTCGGCCCCGGCGACGAGGGCCTCTTCACCGAGTTCGGCTTCCTCGTCTACAGGATCGCCATCCTCGCCGCCGGCGGCACGCCGGTTGTGGCGAAGGAGAGCGACCACGTCGCCGACGTCGACGCCCTGCTCGCTTGCGTCACCGAGCGGACGAGAATCGTTTTCCTCGCCAATCCCAACAACCCGACCGGCACCTACCTGCCGATCGCCGAGGTGAAGCGCCTCCACGCCGGCCTCCGTCCCGACATCCTGCTGGTGCTCGACGCGGCTTATGCCGAATACGTCCGCCGCAACGACTACGAATCCGGCATCGAGCTGGTCTCCTCGGCCGACAACGTCGTGATGACGCGGACCTTCTCCAAGATCCACGGCCTCGCCGCGCTGCGCATCGGCTGGATGTACGGGCCTGCGTCGGTGGTCGACGCCGTCAACCGCGTGCGCGGACCCTTCAACGTCTCGGCCGCGGCGATCGCCGCCGGCACCGCGGCGATCGCCGACCGAGGCTTCGTCGAAGCCGCCGTCGCCCACAACACGGCGTGGCTGGAGCGCCTCACCGCCGAGATCGGCGCCCTCGGCCTCGCGGTGACGCCGAGCGTCGGCAACTTCCTGCTGGTCCATTTCCCGAGGGAGCCGGGCCGCACCGCCGCCGAGGCCGACGACTTTCTCGTCTCCCGCGGCCTCGTCCTTCGCCGGGTCGCCGCCTACGGCCTGCCCGACGCCCTCCGGCTGACCGTCGGAACCGAGGAGGCCAACCGCGCGGTCGTCGCCGCCCTCGCCGACTTCATGGCGGGGACGGGCCGGTGAGCGCCGACGGCAACGCGGCGCGCTTCGATCGCCTCGCCATCGTCGGCATCGGCCTGATCGGCTCGTCGATCGCGCGGGCCGTCAAGGCGCGCGGCCTCGCCGCCCACGTCGCCATCGCCGACCGATCGCCCGATCACCTGGAGCGGGCCGAGGCGCTCGGCCTCGGCGACAGCCTGCACGCCGGGGCCGACGCCGCCGTCCTCGGCGCCGACCTCGTCATCTCCTGCGTGCCGGTCGGGGCTTCGCAGGAGGTCGCCAAGATGATCTCGCGCGACCTTTCGCCCGGCGCCATCGTCACCGACGTCGGCTCGGTCAAGGGCTCCGTCGTCCGCCAGATGACGCCGCACCTGCCGGAGCACGTCCACTTCATCCCCGGCCACCCGGTGGCGGGCACCGAGTTCTCCGGCCCCGACGCCGGCCTGCCCGACCTCTTCGTGAATCGCTGGTGCATCCTGACGCCGCCGCCGGGCGCCGATCCGGCTGCGGTCGAGCGGCTGCGCGGCTTCTGGACCGCGCTCGGCTCCAACGTCGAATGCATGAGTGCCGAACACCACGACCTCGTGCTCGCCATCACCAGCCACGTGCCGCACCTCATCGCCTACAACATCGTCGGCACCGCCCACGATCTGGAAGCGGTGACGGAATCGGAGGTGATGAAATTCTCCGCCGGCGGCTTCCGCGACTTCACCCGCATCGCCGCCTCGGACCCGACCATGTGGCGCGACGTCTTCCTCAACAACAGGGAAGCCGTGATCGAGGTGCTCGGCCGCTTCACCGAAGACCTCATCGCCCTGCAGCGCCACATTCGCTGGGGCGAGGGTGACGCGCTCTACGACCTCTTCACCAAAACCCGCGCCATCCGCCGCGGCATCATCGACATCGGTCAGGAAACGGCGGCCCCCGACTTCGGCCGCAAGAGCTGAACGATGGAGATCCTTCGTCTCGGCGCTGACGACCCCGCCTCGTCCGGCAACCTCGTCGAGGCGCTGTTGCCGATGCGCGAAGCGCTCTACCCGGATCTGTCGCGAGCCGAGAACACGAGGGAGGTGAGCGCCCTTTTCGCCATTCCGGCGCGGTACGCCTTTTTCATCGCCCTCGTCGCCGGCGAGCCGGCCGGCTTTGCGGAAGCCGCGATCCGGCGCGATCACGTCGATGGCTGCCGGACGTCACCGGTCGTGTTCCTGGAAGGCATCTTCGTCCTGCCGGCCTTCCGCCGGCGCGGCATCGCCCGCAAGCTCTGCGAAGCGGTCGCCGGCTTCGGCTCCGACAGCGACTGCAGCGAACTGGCGTCCAACGCTCTCCTCACCAATCACGACAGCCACGCCTTCCACGCCGCGGCCGGCTTCGAGGAAACCGAGCGGGTCGTCTTCTTCAGGCGCCGGATCGGCGAAATTTCCGCCTGAGCGGGCGGCGTCGGGACCGGGGCGCCGCGCCCTTCCGGCCCTACCCCCAGTTCTCCTTCACCGCCTGCATCACCACGAAGGTCGACGTGCTCGCCACGTGCGGCAGGCTGGAGATCTTCTCGCCGAGCACCTCGCGGTAGCGGCGGATGTCGCGGGTGCGGATCTTGAGGAGATAGTCGAAGCGCCCGGCGATCATGTGGCACTCCTCGACCTCGCGGATCTTCTTCACCGCGGCGTTGAAGGCCTGGAGCGCCGCCTCGCGGGTGTCGGTGAGCTTGACCTCGGCGAAGGCGACGTGGTCGAGGCCGAACTTCAGCGGGTTGATGACCGCGCGAAAGCCGTCGATGTAGCCCTCCTCGACGAGCCGCTTCAGCCGCACCTGGCACGGCGTCTTGGAAAGGCCCACCTTTTCGGCGAGGGCGGTGACGGAGATGCGCCCGTCCTCGGCGACGGCGTCGAGGATCCTGCGGTCGAAGGCGTCGATTTCGCCGTCCACGGCGTCGTCTCTGGACATTTCGTCTTCTTCGTCGCTCGAATTCGGTCGGATCGACCGTAATCATAGCGCGAAGAAGTCGGATCGCCAGAGCGATTTCACCTATGATCGCGTCCTCGGGTGGAGCGCCGCGGCGGCTCACCCTTTTCAGCTTCGGAAGGAATGCGGCGATGGCGACGGGGTTTGCGGCGGGGCCGGACGGCGGCGCGGTTGCTTTCGGCGGCGAGGCCGCGGGGGGCGACGCCCTCTTCGCCGACTTCGCGCCGCCGCCCGGCCCGCGCGGCCCG
>CALCDT010000234.1 GCA_937900425.1 uncultured Alphaproteobacteria bacterium
CCGGCGTCGACCGGGCGGTGGCGATCACCGGCGTCGCCGGCCCCGGCGGCGGCTCGCCGGAAAAGCCGGTCGGCCTCGTCCACTTCGCCGTCGCGGTGAAGGGCGGTGCCACCCGCCACGCCGTCGAGCGCTTCGGCGACCGCGGCCGCGCCGCCGTCCGCCTCGCCGCCGTCGCCCGCGCCCTCGCCCTCATCGAGGAAACCCTGCCGTAGGGATCGCATCTCCCTCCGCCGGCGCGCCGCAACCCTGACCGCCGCATGTCCTCGCGGAGAAGCCTCACACCGCCGGGTCGTCGACGGCCTCCTGTTCGAGGACGTGCTCCTCGGCGAGGTAGCGGTCGAACTTCTCCTGCGACAGCCGCGAGCGGACCGCCCACGCGAAGACGGCGACGGCGAAGACGGCGATCGCCGCCATGTCCCAGCCGAACGGAATGAGGTCGCGGCCGCCGAAGGCGGCGGCGCCGGCGTAGGAGAGCGCGGCGAGGCCGAGGAGATAGGGGACGAGCCACACCGCCTCGCCGGTGTCGAGAGCGCTTTCCGACCGGATGGAAACATCCGGTCGATCGGAAATCGCTCCGGATTCAACAGCTCGAGCATAGTCTTGTCGCTCGGAACGTTTCGATCCGAGCGGAAGATGCTCCAGCGGGCGGCGCCCGCCGCGGTTGGCGAGGAACAGCACGAGGCCGGCGAGGAGCGCGAGGCCGAGCCGCCAGACCGTCGACCAGCCGCTCCAGTAGACGATGAGGGTGGCGACGACGAAGGCCGCGGCGCCGATCAGCCGCACCGCCGGCAGCCGGAACGGCCGTCGCCGCGCCGGCATGAGCGCGCGCAGCGCGACGACGGCGATCGGCCCGACGACGAAGGAGAGCACGATCGCCGAGGAATTGAGCCGCACCACCTCGTCGAACGGCAGCGCGACGAAGACGACGGTCGAGAAGGCGAGGTTGAGGAGGAGCGCGGCGAGCGGCACGCCGTGTCGCGACAGCGTCGCGAACACCTTCGGGAAGAAGCCGTTCTCGGCGAGGGCGAAGGCGATGCGGGCGTTCGAGCCCACGGCGACGAGGCCGCCGCCGAACGGCGCCACCACGGCACCGACATTGAGCAGGCTGACGAGCCACAGCATGCCGATCGCCGCGGCGATGGCGCCGAGCGGCCCGAAGGTGCCGGGCAGCGCCAGCTGCGCCCAGCCGCCGTCGGCGGCGCCGTCCGGCAGGGCGCCGAGGAAGGCGAGCTGGATGCCGCCGTAGAGGACGAAGCAGATGATCACCGACAGGATCAGCGCCGTCGGCAGGGTGAAGCCGGGATTCTTCGCCTCGCCCGCCATGTCGACCGCGTGGCGGAAGCCGATATAGGAGAAGATGATGCCGCCGCTCGAGACGGCGGCGAGGACGCCTTCGAGCCCGTAGGGGGCGAAGCCGCCGCGGGCGGTGAAGTTCGCCGGCTCGAAGCGCGCGCCGATCAGCGCCGCGACGACGACGAGCGGGATCGCGATCTTCGCCCAGGTGATCGTCGTGTTGACGAGGGCGAAGAACCTCACCCCGTAGGCGTTGATAACCGTGAACGTCGCCATCAGCGCGGTCGCCACCGCGACGCCCGCCCACGACAGCGTCCCCGGCCCGGCATAGAGCCAGTCGGCGTGCGGCGCGAGATAGCGCAGCATCGCCTCGACCTCGATCGGCGCGGTGGTGTTGTAGCCGACCCAGCCGCTCCACCCCATCGCCATCGCGACGACGTTGCCGTGGCTGAACTGCGGGACGCGGGCGACGCCGCCCGGCACCGGCAGCATCGCCGAGATCTCGGCGAAGGTGAGCGCCAGCAGCAGCATGGCGACGCCGCCGAGCGCCCAGGCGACGAGCGCCGCCGGGCCCGCCTGCTGGCTCGCCATCAGCGGCGCGAACAGCCAGCCCGAACCGATGATGCCGCTGACCGCGACGAAGGTCAGCCCGATGAGCCCGATGGCCCGGTGCATGTGCATGACGGCCGACCCGGAATCGATTTGCCCGCGGCAACCTAGACAGCTTTCCGCTCGGATGAAATCGCCGGCGCCGCGAAATCAGCCGCCTTTCAAGACCTTGAGCGGAGACACGAGAAGGAACGCGCAAGCCGTTGCCGCGGGAGGGCGACAAGCGCGCGCGCGTCGTCTATAGCTGCCGTCGATGACTCCCCTGACCACGACCGCCGAACTTGCCGATGCCTGCCGCCGCCTCGCGGCGTCCGACTTCGTCACCGTCGACACCGAGTTCCTCCGCGAGACGACCTTCTGGCCGAAGCTGTGCCTCGTGCAGCTCGCCGGTCCGAACCTCGCGGTCGTCGTCGACGCCCTCTCGCCGGATCTCGATCTCGCGCCGTTCTTCGAGCTGATGCGCGACGAGACGGTGGTGAAGGTCTTCCACGCCGCCCGCCAGGACATCGAGATCGTCTGGCACCGCGGCGGCTTCCTGCCGTCGCCGGTGTTCGACACCCAGATCGCCGCGATGGTCTGCGGCTTCGGCGATTCGATCTCCTACGACCAGCTGGTCGGCCGGGTGACGGGCGCCAGGATCGACAAGAGCCACCGCTTCACCGACTGGTCGCGGCGGCCGCTGACCGACCTGCAGCTCGACTACGCCCTCGCCGACGTCACCCACCTGCGCGACGTCTACCTGCACCTGAAGCGGATGCTGGAGCGCAACGGCCGCGCCGACTGGGTGCGCGAGGAGATGGCGGTGCTGACCTCCGTCGGCACCTACCAGGTCGAGCCGGAAAATGCCTGGATGCGGGTCAAGCTGAAGGTGAAGAAACCTTCGGAACTCGCTGTTCTGCAAGAACTCGCCGCTTGGCGCGAGCGCGAGGCGCAGGAGCGTGACGTGCCCCGCTCGCGGGTCCTCAAGGACGACGCCCTCGCCGAGGTGGCGCAGCGCCAGCCGCGCGACGTCGAGGCCCTCGGCCAGCTGCGGACGCTGCCGCGCGGCTTCGAGCGGTCGCGCACCGGCGCCGACATCCTCGCCGCGGTGAAGCGCGGCCTCGAACGCGATCCCGCCACCCTGCCGCAGCAGGAGCCCGACCGGCCGTCGGTCAACGGCAGCGGCGCCACCGTCGAGCTCCTGAAGGTGCTCCTGAAGATGGTGGCCGAGCGCCACGGCGTCGCCGCCAAGGTGATCGCCACCGTCGACGACCTCGAGCGCATCGCCGCCGACGACGCGGCCGACGTCCCCGCCCTGCAGGGCTGGCGGCTCGAGATGTTCGGCGAGCTGGCGCTGAAGCTGAAGCGCGGCGCCCTGTCGCTCGCCGTCGAGCGCGGCCGCGTCGTCGCCATCGACCGCGACGCGCCGCCGGCCCC
>CALCDT010000235.1 GCA_937900425.1 uncultured Alphaproteobacteria bacterium
CCGGCGGCTATCTCGTCTACGTGTCGATGACGCACCAGTACGTCTTCGACTACCACGACGGCGACATCTACTGGTGCACGGCGGATGTCGGCTGGGTCACCGGCCACAGCTACATCGTCTACGGCCCGCTCGCCAACGGCGCCACCACGTTGATGTTCGAGGGCGTGCCGAACTACCCCTCGCCGGCGCGCTGCTGGGAAGTCGTCGACAAGCACAAGGTCACGATCTTCTACACCGCCCCCACCGCGATCCGCTCGCTGATGGGCGCCGGCGACGAGCACGTGACCAGGACCTCGCGCGCCTCGCTGCGCCTGCTCGGCTCGGTTGGCGAGCCGATCAACCCGGAAGCGTGGAACTGGTATCACAAGGTCGTCGGCGAGGAGCGTTGCCCGATCGTCGACACCTGGTGGCAGACCGAGACCGGCGGCATCCTGATCACGCCGCTGCCCGGTGCCACCGACCTGAAGCCCGGCTCCGCGACGAAGCCCTTCTTCGGCGTCGAGCCGGCGATCGTCGACGCCGAAGGCAACGTTCTGGAGGGCGCCTGCGAGGGCAACCTCGTCATCACCACGGCCTGGCCGGGGCAGATGCGGACGATCTTCGGCGACCACGACCGCTTCGTCGCCACCTATTTCTCGACCTACAAGGGCACCTACTTCACCGGCGACGGCTGCCGGCGCGACGCCGACGGCTACTACTGGATCACCGGCCGCGTCGACGACGTCATCAACGTTTCGGGCCATCGCATGGGCACGGCCGAGGTCGAAAGCGCCCTCGTCGCCCATCCCAAGGTCTCCGAGGCCGCCGTGGTCGGCTATCCGCACGACCTCAAGGGCCAGGGCATCTACTGCTACGTGACGCTGATGGCCGGCGAGGAGCCGACCGAGGCGCTGAGGAAGGAACTGCGCGACTGGGTCCGCCGCGAGATCGGGCCGATCGCCTCGCCCGACCTCATCCAGTTCGCCCCCGGTCTGCCCAAGACCCGCTCCGGCAAGATCATGCGCCGCATCCTGCGCAAGATCGCCGAGAACGAATTCGGCGCCCTCGGCGACACCTCGACGCTGGCCGACCCCGGCGTCGTCGACGACCTGATCGAGAACCGCCAGAACCGCAAGGCGGGGTGAGGATCGAGCCTTCCGCGCTCGCGCATTCCCAAGACCCCGGCGTCGCGAGGCGCCGGGGTCTCTCGTTTCCTTTCAAGGATGATTGCTGGCGGTCAGCTCACCCCGCCGCGGCAGACGACAGCCGCACGCCGGCTTCGTAGTCGTCCCGCGTGATCCGCGTGTCGATATGCGCCAGCGCCCGGCCGTGGGCCTCGCACATCACCAGCGACTGCCCGACGACCGAGAAGCCGAGCTTGCGCTGGACGGCGAGCGAAGCGTCGTTGCCGACGAAGACGCCGGAGCGGACGGCGGGAAGGCCGAGGCCGTCGAAGGCGAGGTCGAGCATCGCCCGTCCCGCCTCGGTGGCGTAGCCCCGGCCCCAGGCGTCCTTGACCAGCCAGTAGCCGATCTCCGGGTCGTTCGGCAGGCCCTGCAGGCCGACGAGACCGAGCAGCCGGCGCTCGCCCTTCGGCCGCAGGCCGTAGACGTGGGCTTCGCCCGACGTCCGGGCGGCGTCGCAGTGGGCGAGGAAGGCCGCGGCGTGCTCGGGCCGATAGGGCCACGGCACCCGGGCGAGCCGGCCGGCGACGTCGAAATCGGACAGCGCCGCGGTGATCGCCGCGGCGTCGGCCGCGTCCGGCGCGTCGAGCGTCATCCGCGCCGTCTCGATCACCGCCGGAGCCTGCATCCGCGCCTCCGTCGTCACAGGCTGCGCTCCATCACCGCCGCCCCGGCGCTCGCGCCCTGGAGCTCGGCGCGCGGCGTCGCGCCGAGGATCGAGACCGGCTGCCAGCGCCGAAGACTCTCCCAGGTCCGCCGATCGAGCGAGAAGCAGTCGATGGCGACGACCGAGCGGAAGAAGGCCGAGGGACTGAGATCCTGCCCGGTGTACTGGAAGCCGCATTTCTCGATGACCCGCCGCGAGGCGCCGTTGGTCACCCGGCAGGAGACGTTGACACGCTCGTGGCCGTGCACCTCGAAGGCGTAGTCGACCGCCGCATGGGCCGCCTCGGTGGCGTAGCCGCGGTTCCAGTAGGCCTCGCCGAGCCAGTAGCCGAGTTCGGGCACCGGCCCGCGGCGGTGGTCGAGGGTGATGGCGCCGACGAACTCGGCCGCGACCCCGCCCCGCTTGACCCAGAGGAGATGCTTGAGGCCGTCCTCCGGGCAGGGTTCGGCGATGTAGGCCTCGGCGTTGCGCAGCGAATAGGGATGCGGCATCCGCGTCAGGTTCTGCGCGATCTTCGGGTTGTCGGCGAGGGCGGCGAGCGCCGCGGCGTCGGCGAGCGCCGGCGGGCGGATCACGAGGCGCCGGGTTTCCAGCACGACGCCGGGGAACGGCTCGGCGAGAGGCCGCGCGAGGGGCCGCGCGGATGGCGATCCCGGTCTACTTTCGTCTTCTCCGGTCATGGCTTCGGGTCTCCGGAACGCAAGAAGGGGAGGTGGCGCCCCACCTCCCCTTTGGATCGTCCGGCCCTGACCATGGCCGATCCTCCGGGTCCGTGGGACGCCGGGGGGTCGGATGGACCATTCGGCGTTACTCTGCTGCTTCCATCGTGGCCGTCGCGGGGACGACCGATACGAACACTTTACCGTTGGACTTGCTGTCGAAGGCGACCTTGCCCTCGACGAGGGAATAGATCGTGTGGTCGCGGCCGATGCCGACGTTCTTGCCGGGATGCCACTGGGTGCCGCGCTGGCGCACGATGATGTTGCCGGGAATGACGGCTTCGCCGCCGAACTTCTTGACGCCGAGACGGCGACCAGCGGTATCGCGACCGTTGCGCGAGGAGCCACCCGCTTTCTTGTGTGCCATCGTCCTACTCCTTCAATTCATCTCGCCGATCCGGGGGACGCATCGTCCGCGCGCCGGTCGGCCTCGTCTGTTCCACTCCGTCCGCACGCCTCAGGCGCCGGCGGAAATTCCGGTGATGCGGACCACGGTCTGGTGCTGACGGTGGCCGATCTTGCGCTTCGAGTTCTGCCGGCGGCGCTTCTTGAAGGAGATGGTCTTCTTGGAGCGCGTCTGGCCGACGATCTCGGCGCTGACGGTGGCGCCCGCGACGGTCGGGGCGCCAAGGGTGGTGCCGGCGTCGCCGCCGACGAGCAGGACCTCGGCGAAGGTGATGGCCGCGCCGGCCTCGCCTTCGAGCTTCTCGACGGCGAGCACGTCGTTGGCGGCGACCTTGTACTGCTTGCCGCCGGTCTTGATGACTGCGAACATTTCGACATCCTTTTTATGCGGCGCTTTCGGCGCCTTGTTGGACCCGCCGCCCACCCGCCCCTTCCGGGACGGCGCGAGGCGGCGCATCGCCGCGTCCTGTGGCGCCGCCCCGATCGATGCGGGGCGGGCTTGCGTCTCCGATCCGGGCTCGCCGGTGCGAGCCGTGGAAACGGAGGAAACCCCTCGGCAAAACCGCCTCTGTCCCGCTTGTCGCCCTTGCGGGCGGCGGGCGGAGCGTTTGAGGTGGGCCGGTGGGTTCGGGAGCCTCGGACGGCGTCGTGGCGGCACACTCGTACCATTCCACGCGATGAAGCGGTGTTTACAGGGGCGCACGCCCCGCGTCAACGCGAAGCTTGGCCGGCGAAGGCGAAAACACCGCGCCGCGGCCCGGCGTCCGGGCCCAGGCGGGCGGTCCCGAGGACCGGTCCCCGGTGCGGCTGCCGGGGCGGCCGCGCCCCGCGGCCGGCGCAGCCCTGCCTCACGTTGCACTTTGGCCGCCTTTGGCTCATAGGTGGCGCCACGAAAATTCCAGCCGACGGCAAGAAGTCCCATGAAGTTCCTCGATCAGGCCAAGGTCTACGTCCGGTCCGGCGACGGCGGCGCCGGTTCGGTGTCCTTCCGGCGTGAAAAGTTCATCGAATTCGGCGGTCCCGACGGCGGCGACGGCGGCCGCGGCGGCGACGTCTGGATCGAATGCGTCGACGGGCTCAACACCCTGATCGACTATCGCTACATGCAGCATTTCAAGGCCAAGACCGGCGGCCACGGCATGGGCAAGCAGCGCAACGGCGCCAAGGGCGGCGACGTCGTGCTCAAGGTTCCGGTCGGCACCGAGATCCTCGAGGAAGACCAGGAGACGTTGATCGCCGACATGGTCGAGGTCGGCCAGAAGATCAAGTTGCTCGCCGGCGGCAACGGCGGCTTCGGCAACCTCTATTTCAAGACCTCCACCAACCAGGCCCCGCGCCGGGCCAACCCGGGCCTGCCCGGCGAGGAGAAGTGGATCTGGCTGCGGCTGAAGCTGATCGCCGACGCCGGCCTCGTCGGCCTGCCCAACGCCGGCAAGTCGACCTTCCTCGCCCGCACCACGGCGGCGAAACCCAAGATCGCCGACTATCCCTTCACCACGCTCCACCCCAACCTCGGCGTCGTCAACGTCGGCGGACGCGAGTTCGTGCTCGCCGACATCCCCGGCCTGATCGAGGGCGCTCACGAGGGCGTCGGCATCGGCGACCGCTTCCTCGGCCACGTCGAGCGCTGCGGCGCCCTCCTCCACCTCGTCGACGGCACCGAGGAGGACGTCGGCGAGGCCTACCGCGTCGTGCGCGGCGAACTGGAAGCCTACGGCGCCGGGCTCGGCGAGAAGCCGGAGATCGTCGCCCTCTCCAAGATCGACGCTCTCACGGCGGAAGAGCGCAAGGTCAAGGTCAAGGCGCTGAAGAAGGCCGCCGGCCGCACGCCGATCCTCGTCTCCGCCGCCTCCGGCGAGGGCGTCCAGGAGGCGCTCGCCCTGATGTGGCGCACCATCGAAGACGCGCGGGCCGAGGCCGAGGAGGTCTCCCCGGCTCGCCGGAGCGAGGAGTGGCGGCCGTGAGCCTCACCGACACCGACCGCGCCTCCCTCCAAATCGATCCCGCCGCCATGACCGCACCCGCAGCCGCCGGCCGCCTTGCCCCTTATCGCCGCATCGTCGTCAAGATCGGCTCCGCCCTGCTCGTCGAGGGCCGCTCCGGCCAGCTGAAGCGGGCGTGGCTGGAGGCGCTGATCGACGACGTCGTCGCGCTGACCAGGGCCGGCGCCGACGTGCTGATCGTCTCCTCCGGCTCGATCGCCCTCGGCCGCGGCGTGCTCGGCCTGCCCGCCGGCAAGCTCCGCCTCGAGGAGAGCCAGGCCGCCGCCTCGGTCGGCCAGATCGCGCTCGCCCGGATCTATTCGGAATTCCTCGGCGCCCACGGCCTCACCGCCGGCCAGATCCTGCTGACCCTGCGCGACACCGAGGAGCGCCGCCGCTATCTCAACGCCCGCGCCACCATCGGCACGCTGTTGAAGATGAAGGCGGTTCCGGTCATCAACGAGAACGACACGGTGGCGACCACCGAGATCCGCTACGGCGACAACGACCGCCTCGCCGCCCGCGTCGCCACCATGTGCTCGGCCGACCTCCTCGTCCTGCTCTCCGACATCGACGGCCTCTACACCGCCCCGCCGAACGACGACCCGAACGCCCTCCACATTCCCGTGGTGCCGCGGATCACGCCGGAGATCGAGGCGATGGCGGGGGCCGCCGGATCGGAGCTCTCGCGCGGCGGCATGAAGACCAAGATCGAGGCCGGCAAGATGGCGACCGCCGCCGGCACCGCCATGATCATCGCCTCGGGCAAGGTCATGAACCCGCTGCGCCGCATCGACGAGGGCGGCGTCTGTACCCTGTTCGAGGCGCACGCCAACCCGGCCACCGCGCGCAAGGCCTGGATCGCCGGCCACCTGGAGCCGAAGGGCGCCGTGGTGGTCGACGCCGGCGCCGCGCGCGCCCTGCGCTCGGGCAAGAGCCTGCTGCCGGCCGGCGTGAAGCGCGTCGAGGGCGTCTTCTGGCGCGGCGACGCCGTCTCGATCTGCGACGAGGACGGCGCCGAACTCGGCCGCGGCCTGATCGCCTACGACCGCCCCGACGCCGAACGCCTCGTCGGCCGCAACAGCCGCGAGATCGAAATGATCCTCGGCTACGCCGGCCGCGCCGAGATGATCCACCGCGACGACTTCAGCCTGAAAGGCGAGGCGGAGGACTGAGGTCGGGGCGGAAGCCGGCCAACCCGGCGAATCGGGTGGCTGCCGCCCGGCCGAGCGCTCTATCACCGTCGACCGATCGCGGCGACGCGGCGGAGACCCTTGGCCCCTGTGCCGAATGGCTCTACGAATGGCCTTTCGCGCCGATCGCCGCCCGGCCCCGCCAGAGTAGACCCCGAAGAGAAGACCCATGCTCGACAAGCCCGCATCCTCTCCCGACGTCGTCGCCGTGATGGCCGAGATCGGCCGGCGCGCCCGTGCGGCCGCCCGGACGCTGGCGATCGCCCGGCCGGAGCAGAAGACCGCGGCGATCGAGGCCATGGCCGCGGCCGTCCGCCGCCGCGCGTCCGACATCCTCGCCGCCAACGCGCTCGACGTCGCCGCGATGACGGAGAACGGCCGCGCCGCCTCCTTCCTCGACCGCGGCACGCTCAACGAGGCCCGCGTCGAGGCGATCGCGGCGGCGCTCGAGGAGATCGCCGCCCAGGCCGACCCGGTCGGCCGGGTGCTCGCGGCCTGGGAGCGGCCGAACGGGCTGAAGATCGAGCGCGTCGCGACGCCGCTCGGCGTCGTCGGCATCATCTTCGAGAGCCGGCCCAACGTCACCGCCGACGCCGGGGCGCTGGCGCTCAAGGGCGGCAACGCCTCGATCCTGCGCTGCGGCTCCGACAGCTTCGAGACCTCCGCGGCGATCCACGCGGCGCTCGTCGAGGGTCTCGTCGAAGCGGGTCTGCCCGCCGACGCCGTCCAGCTGGTGCCGACCCGCGACCGCGCCGCGGTCGGCGAAATGCTGTCCGGCCTTGCCGGTGCGATCGACGTCATCGTGCCGCGCGGCGGCAAGAGCCTCGTCGCCCGCGTCCAGGCCGAGGCGCGGGTGCCGGTCTTCGCCCATCTGGAAGGCATCTGCCACATCTTCATCGACCGGGCGGCCGACCTCGACATGGCCCGGGCGATCGTCGTCAACGCCAAGCTGCGCCGCACCGGCATCTGCGGCGCCGCCGAGACGCTGCTCGTCGACGAGGCGGTCGTCGCCACCCACCTCGTGCCGATCCTCCAGGACCTCGCGGAGAGGGGCTGCGAGATCCGCGGCGACGACGCCGTCCGCGCCGCCTTCCCGGCCGCCCTGCCCGCCACCGAGGACGACTGGCGCAGCGAATATCTCGACGCCATCGTCTCGGTCCGCGTCGTTTCCGGCGTCGACGCCGCCATCGAGCACGTCGAGACCTTCGGCTCGCATCACACCGAGGCGATCGTCACCGAGGACGCCGCCACCGCCGCCCGCTTCATGGACCGCATCGATTCGGCCATCGTGATGTGGAACACCTCGACCCAGTTCGCCGACGGCGGCGAGTTCGGCATGGGCGGCGAGATCGGCAT
>CALCDT010000236.1 GCA_937900425.1 uncultured Alphaproteobacteria bacterium
AGCCGCGGATGGCCGGCCGGCCGGTCTGCGGCCGACGCGCGCCGTCGCCATCCGCCGCGACGCCGGCGCGGCCACGCCGGCGAGGCCCGTTGAGGACAAATCCGTCATCGTTGTGCCGCCCTCCTCGAAGACCGCGGCACGACGGTCCGGGCACCCGGTGCCGACCGCCGCCGCACTGGGTCGAATTAAACACGACTAATTATGTCGTCAAACTCAAATTAGACGTGATTTGTCGCACCGACGGTCGCACCCTAGGCGGCGCGGACTCCCCTCCTCGATCCGGGGAACTCCGCATCGAAGGCGCGCGTTGGCCAGCCCGAGACACCATCGGAGGGGCCGTTCATGGGCATCGAAGTCGGCGGGCTGCTCGGCCTCGTCATCCTCGCGCTCGACATCTACGCGATCATCAAGGTCGTCGGCTCCGGCGCGTCGACGGTCGCCAAGGTGCTCTGGATCCTGGTGATCCTGATCTTTCCGGTGCTCGGGCTGCTCGCCTGGCTGGTGGCGGGACCCAAGTCGTGAACGCCCCGCCCGCCCTGCAGGCCCCGATCAGGACGCCGTCCGCCCAGCAGCCGGCGGCGGCCGCCGCGGCGCGCAGCGCGCCGCGGCGCATGACCGTGCGCCACAGCACCCGCTACGCCTATGCCGCGCCGGTGACCTTCGGCGAGCACCGGCTGATGCTGCGGCCACGCGACAGCCACGACATCCGCCTCGTCTCGGCGACGCTGGCGACCTCGCCGCCGGCGACCCTTCGGTGGGTGCACGACGTGTTCGGCAACTCGATCGCCTTCGCCACCTTCGCCGAACCGGCCGACGCTCTCGCGATCACCAGCGAGCTCGTCATCGAGCGCTACGCCCTCGACCGGCCGCCTGCGGTGCTCGACGCCGCCGCGGCACGCTATCCCTTCGTCTACGGTCCCGACGAACGGGCCGATCTCGGCCGCCTGCTCGACCCGCACCATCCCGATCCCGGCGGGCAGCTGCTCGAATGGGCACGCGGCTTCGTCGCCGGTGCCGGCACCGACACGCTGGCGTTGCTCGCCGACATCAATCTCGGAATCAAGAATGGCTTCGCCTACGCCGCCCGCGACGAGGAGGGTACCCAGACGCCGCTGGAGACCATCGCCCGCGGCGCCGGCACCTGTCGCGATTTCGCGCTGCTGATGGTCGAGGCGCTGAGGGCGCTAGGCATCGGCGCCCGCTTCGTCTCGGGCTATCTCTACGACCCGGCCCTCGACGGCGGCGACGACGGCACCACCGGGGCCGGCGCCACGCACGCCTGGGTCGACGTCTACCTGCCGGGCGCCGGATGGGTGGAGTACGACCCGACCAACGGGCTCGTCGGCGCGACGAGCCTGATCCGCGTCGCCGTCGCCCGCGAGCCGACGCAGGCGATCCCGATCGCCGGCTCGTTCACCGGCAACGGCGGCGACTATCTCGGCATGAGCGTGGAGGTGTCGGTGACGGCCGATCCGGGCGCCGCCTCGGCCACCGCGGCGTGAGGAACGGCACGAAGCGGCGGACGGCGTCGCCCTCCTCCCCGCAAATCCGGTCCGGGTGCCGGTGAAGCGGCGGCGGAGCTATGCCAGCGCGACGTGGGAGCAGAGATAGAGGACGGAGCCCGTGCCGATGCCGAGCGTCTCGGCCTCGGCGGGCGACATCATGCGCGTGACCGGAATCTCCTCGACGGCGAGGCCGCCCTTCCGGATCGTCTCGACGAAGCCCTTCTTCGAGAAGATCCGCACGTGGTCGTCCTGGCCGAAGTGCTTCCAGCGGTCCTGCGGCGTGACGATGCTGGGGTCCTCGTAGGTCTCGTCCAGCGTCAACAGGATCGGGACCATCAGCAGGGCGACGCCGTTCGGCTTCAGCACGCGGCGGATCTCCGAGATGGCCTTCACCGGATCCTCGACGTGTTCGAGCACGTGCGAGCAGAGGACGAAGTCGTAGGTCGCGTCGGCATAAGGCAGATCGTGGATGTCCGCCTTGTCGTCGACGCCGGGCATGAAGAGGTCGCAGGTGCGGTGCGCGATGTGCGGATGGCTCCGGATCCATCGGCTGAGCGCGGCGGCCGGCGCGATTTCGAGGAAGCGGTGCGAACGCGACCGGTCGAGCCGCACGAAGACGGGCTCGAAGAAGGAAGCATAGAGCCGGTCGCGGTCCGCGGCCCCGCAATTCGGGCAGCTGTAGGCGCCGAGATTGAGCGTCTCGAACTGATCGACGGGATGGATGAACCCGTATCCCCGGACCATGTCGAGGAAGGACTGCGGCAGGGGCGCGAAGCCGGGAACGCGGCTGCGACACACGGGACAGGCGTGGAACTCGGCCATAACGTCTCCTCACACGCCCGTCCGTGCCGCGGGCCAGATGATGCCTGACGATAGCGCCGCAGGCTTGCACGGAACTGCCCGCGACGGGTGCGACCGCCGCGGCGAACGATCAGTCGGCGAGGCGGCGCAGGCGCGGCGCGCCGGTCTTCAGGCTCCCGTAGTAGTAATCGTTGAAGCCCGCAGCGTGCATGAGGTCGAACACCACCTGCATGTCGTAGGCGACCCGGTGGAGCCGGAACTCGCCGTCGTCGAAGGTGGCGAACGCGGCCCGCGGATCCTCGTCGCGCGGCTGGCCGACCGCCCCCGGATTGCAGTGGACCTTGTCGCCGAAGCGGTGGAGCGACTGGACGTGGGTGTGGCCCGAGAGGAAGTAGCGGCCCTCGACGCGCTCGAAATAGTCCGCTTCGGGCTTGAGGTACTCGTCGATCGGGTCCGCCCAGCCGCCGTGGACGACGTGGACGCCGTCGACGAACATCTGGACCGGGAACGTCCTCAGCCAGGCGAGATTCTCGGCGGTGATGACCTTGCGCTGGTAGGCGAGGCAGTCGTTGACGCTGCGCGAGCGGGGACAGAAGCCGCCGCCCGCCATGTACCAGTCGTGGTTGCCCATGACCGTCGGGATGCCGCGGCGGCGCAGCTCCTCGCAGCACTCGTTGACCTGGCTGTAGTAGCCGACGACGTCGCCGGCACAGTAGACGCGCTCGATGCCGAGGCGGTCGATCTCGGCGAGGACCGTCCGCAGCGCCTCGTAGTTGCCGTGGATGTCAGAGATGAACGCGATCGTCATAGGTCACCACTTCGTCGGTGTAGCGGATCGCCCGCCCCCCGCGCAGCGGCGGCTGCACGGGTACCTTCCCGAAGAGGAAGTAGTCGACCGCCATGGCGCACTCGTTGTAGCCGAACGCGGCGCGGATCGAGGCCGACGACGAGACCCGCGGGTTGATCTCGAGCAGCTTCGGCACGCCGTCGTGCAGCCGGAACTGGAAGTTCGTCGGCCCGACCGGCCGGAACAGGCGGCAGAGATCGTCGATCGCCGCGTCGAAGGGTGCGCAGGCGACGACGTCGGCGATCTCGGTGAACCCCTCCCGCGAGAGGCGGCGCCGCATCGCCATGCGGGCCGGCGCCGCGCCGAGGCCGTCGCCGAAGGCGGTTACCGTGAACTCGAGGTCGTCCGTGCCGACGAGCCGCTGCGCCATCAGCAGATCGCCGAAGGCCGCCCTGTGCGCCGCGAGGTCGAAGGCGGTCGAGATCCGGGCGACGCCCTTCGAGCCGAAGCCGCGCCGCGGCTTGACGATGAACGGCGTGCCGAACCGCGCCGCGAGCGCGTCGAAGTCGAGGTCGAGCGCGGTGTCGATGGCGCACGCGAGACCGGCCACGGCGAGCCGCTCGTGGAAGGCCCACTTGTCCGCACAGAGGCGGACGAGGGCGGGCTCGTTCAGCGCCGGCACCGCCCCGGCGGCCCTGATCGCCGCGGCGTGCTCGGTCCAGTGGAAGACGTCCTCCTCGATGCCCGGCAGCACCAGATCGACCTCGTGGCGACGGATGATGTCGCACAGCCAGTCGAGGTAGCGGTCGGCCGAGGTGCGCGGCGCGAGCTCGAAGACGTCGCTGAAGGCGTTCGCCGGCGATTCCGGATAGATCGACGTTCCGACGAGCCGCAGCGGCCGCCCGCTCATACGCAGGCAGCGCAGGACACCGTAGCCGACGACGCCGCTGGCGCCGGAGACGAGGACCGTCTTCATGGCGCGCCGCGCGCGTGGGCGACCGCCATCCGCATCCCCTCCTCGATCGAGATCCGCGGGACGTAACCGAGCGCTGTGGCGAGCGTGTCGTCCGGCGTGAAGGGATTGTCGGCGATGTCGGGCTTGTCCGGCAGGAAGCGGACGGTGCTCGCGCTGCCGAAGGCGGCGATCGCCGCGTGCGCGACCTCGGAGAGGCGGACGTTCTTTGGCGCCACGACATCGTAGGTCCCGACGAGCCGCCTCCGGACGATACGCGCGATCACCTCGACGACGTCGTCCAGGTGGACGAAGTTCCGCAGGGCGTCGTTGCCGCCATAGATGAAGATGTCCTCGCCCTCGCGCGCGCGCTCGAAGGCCGCGGCGAGGAACGGCTGGTTGGCGCGGCTCGCGGGGCCGGAGCCGTAGAACTGGGCCGGCCGGACGACGGCGGCGCGCAGCCCCTTCGCGGCGAAGCCGGCGACCCACTCCTCCGACTGCCGCTTCGACAGGGCGTAGGGGCCGAAATAGGGAGAGTGCACCGGGAGACGCGCGAAGATGCTGGAGATCTGAACGAACTGCCCGACGCCCGCCTCGACGCACAGCCGGGAGAGGGAGGCCACCGCGGCGACGTTCACCCGGCAGATGCGGCCCGGATCGTCGCCACCGCGGTCGATGGCGGCGGCCGTGTTGATGACGGCGTCGACGCCCGGAGGAAACGCGAAGCCGTCGGGAATGTGCTCGAGGTCGAGGGCGACGTCGCAGCCGGAACGGCCGACGGTGACGACCTCGGCGAAGGTGGACAGGACCGGCCGGAGGGCGAGGGCGAGCGACGACCGGCCCCCGACGATAACGATCTTCATGCGTCCCACCCGTTCGACCGAGACCGGCGTCACCGGCCGCTCAGCGCGGCGCGATCTCCGCGAGCATGCCGCACGACAGTTCCGGATACCGGATGCCGACCTCGCAGAAGCCGCGGATGAGCGCCTCGCTGAGGCCGAGCGCCAGCATCTGCGTGGTCATCAGCGGCTTCAGGTAGATGCCCTCCATCCTGACGACGTCGTAGCCGGCACAGGCGATGTCGTCGGAGAACGAGGCGACCGTATAATAGCGCTGGTGGCCGAGCAGATGATCGTTGGGGCTCAGCGCCTGCATGTCGGGGAGGAGCCCGGCCGCATGGCCGACCCGCCGGTTCAGCGATTCCGCGTTGGGAACGGCGACGAAGATGCGCCCGCCGGGCGCGAGGAACCGGCGGTAGCGGCGCATGACGAGAACCGGATCGTCGACGTGCTCGAGGATGAACCCCATCACGATGACGTCGAAGCGCTCGTCGGTCTCGAAGTCCTCGAAATAGACCTCGCGGATCTCCGCCGTGCAGTCGGGGTGCGTCGAGCGGAAGTTGGCGATGACCGCCGGCGACCCGTCGAGCACGAGGTGGCGGCGGAAGGTCTGCGCCATCAGCGACGTGGTGTGGCCGTGGCCGAGGCCGAGTTCCAGCAGCGATTTCGCGCCGGCGCAGAGATCGAGGATGCGCCGCGGATACCACGTGAGCATGACCTCGTTGTCGAAGTCGTAGACGTTGCCGCCGGTATAGGCGCCGACATTGCGATCGAGGCTGTTCATGGCATGGCTCCCGCGGGTCCGACCCGCTCAGGCGACGCGCGCTCCCGGAGCGACCTTGATCGCGGCCATCTCCTCGAGCTGCGCGATGGCGGCGTCGAGCTGCGGGAACGCGTTGCGCCAGTAGCGATACATGTTGGCGAGGTTCCGGCAGGACTCCGGCACCTGATCGAGGGGCAGATAGCCCCCGGTGACGGCCCGCCGGAGCACCGTCTCGTGATAGGTGATGCAGTAGATGAAGTTCGGATTGGTCGCCGGATTGGACGTCGAGTTGTCGTGCTGGCGGAAGTAGGACAGCGTCGCCGGGTGCGCCACGAAGGCGCCGCGCTCGGCGAGATCGAGCCAGGCGGCGAGGTCGGGCAGCAGGAGATCGTCCGTCGCGAAGAAGCGGAATCGGCCGCTCTCGTCGTAGCAGTCGGCGCGCCGGAACATCGCCGTCGTGAACTCTCCGACATAGTTGTGATGGCCGAGTGCGGTCAGGCGGATGAACTCCGGCCCGGCGATCGTCTTCAGGCCGCCGGCGACCTGAAAGTAGTTCGCATGGTGGGTGACGCGGTTGGCTCCGTCGATGAAGTCGCGCGGCGAGAACGCCATGCGGGTGTTCTGGTGCCGCGTCGACTCCAGCGCATCGAGGAGATACTGGACGCAGAACGGGCTGAGGAGATCGTCGTCGAACAGGAACTTGATGTATTCCCCTTCGGACACCTCGACGCAGCGGATCAGATTGGAAAGCACGCCGGGGCTCGGATTGCGCGTATAGCGCACGAAAGCGGAATATTTCTCGACGATCCGCTCGATGGCGTCCGTCGGGCAGTCGTCGGAGATGACGATCTCGACGTCCTGATAGGTCTGCGCCAGCGCGCTGCGCAGGGCGAGCTCGAAGTGGTCGGGCTTGTAGGACGGGATGCAGATCGAGACGCGCGGCATTCTGTTTCCATTCGGTAGCCGGAGCCGGCGCTGACGCCGGGCGTCCGATCAGGCGGCCCGCTCCACCGCGCCGGCGACAGGCGCCCGGTAGGCCGGGAAGAAGGTCGCTCCCGAGGTTCCGCGGGCCGCGGCCAGCGCCTCGTAGCGCGTGCGATCGAGCACCTTGCCGCAGAGCCAGGCCGGACGAGTGTCCGTCGACCAGCCGCTCTTGAAGCGATGGAGGCCGTTCTCGGGGTCGTCGCCGGTGCCGGGCGTGCCACCGTAGTCCAGCCAGTCGACGCGTCCGCGGAAGTACTCGATCGCCGCATGGTAGAGACCGAACCCGGCCCGCTTGGCGAAGCCGCGGTCGTTCTGGGCGTGCAGGTGGTTGTAGGCGACCTCGCCCATCTCGTACCAGATGCCGGCCCCCACCGGCCCCTCGTCGTCACGCGCCTCGAAGACGACCGCGCCCGGGATGGCGAACTGCCGGCGGACGATGTCGCGCGACAGCGTCGCGGGTCCCTCGATCTCCCGTCGGACGATCAGGTCCTCGTAGAAGCTCCAGAAGGTGTCGGCGTAGCCGGGCACGTCCTCGACGCGGGAGAAGCGCAGATCCTTCAGGGCGCGACGGACGCGGTAGCGATGGTACTTCGTCGCGATCTCGTCCCAGCCGCGGTCGAGCCGCGCCAGGAAGTGCGTCTTGAACGGGCTGACGACGTCGAAGCCGGCGAGCCGCTCGGGCACGTCCCGCTCGAAGGGATCGAGTACGAAGACGACGCTGATCGCGCCCTCCGCCGCGAGCGCCGCGCAGTCGTCGGCGACGGCGCCGATGTTTTCGGCGAAGAAGAGCGGGTAGGGGCCGACGAGGTCGCGACCGCCGCCCTCGACCGCCCGCCACTGCAGCGAGCCGCCGGCGG
>CALCDT010000237.1 GCA_937900425.1 uncultured Alphaproteobacteria bacterium
CGCGCTCGTCGCCCTCCTCGCGGCCGCCGGCCTCGCCGGCCTCGCCCTCGAGGCGGCCGCGCGCCTCGTCCCGGCCGCCCTCGCCCCGATCGCCTTCGCCGTCGTCGTCGTCGCCGCCTCGACCCTGCTCGCCCAGCGCAGCCTCGACGATCACGTCGCCGCGGTGGCGGGGGGGCTTCGCGAGGGGCTCGCCGAGGGGCGGGCGGCGGTCGGCCACATCGTCGGCCGCAACCCGGCGGTCCTCGACGAACACGGCGTCGCCCGCGCCGCCATCGAGAGCCTCGCCGAGAACTACTCCGACGGGGTCGTCGCGCCGCTGTTCTGGCTCGCGGTCGGCGGCCTGCCGGGCGGGCTCTGCTACAAGGCGGCCAACACCGCCGACAGCATGATCGGCCACCGCACCCCGCGTCACGAGGCCTTCGGCTGGGCCGCGGCCCGCTTCGACGATCTCGTCAACCTGCCGGCCTCGCGGCTCTCGGCGCTGTTCCTCGCCGCCGCCGCCGCGACGCTGCCGGGCTGTTCGGCCCGTGGCGCCCTGCGCGCGGTGCGGCGCGACGCCCGCCGCCACCGCTCGCCCAACGCCGGCTGGCCGGAGGCGGCGATGGCCGGTGCCCTCGGTCTCGCCCTCAACGGCCCCAAGGTCTACGGCGACGTGCGCGTCGAGGACGCCACCATGGGCGAGGGTCGCCGCGACGCCGGGCCGGACGACATCGACCGCGCCCTGCGTCTCTATCGCCGGGCGCTTCGCGTCCAGGCGCTCGTTCTCGCCGCCGCCGCCGTCGCCGGGCTGACGGTCATATGACGATCCGCCACCGTCCGGCCCGATCCGGCACGCCGGATTCAGCCTCTCGTAACCTTTGGTCGCTAGAGATGGAGTTGAAATTGACGTCGGCACACGTTCTGTAACAGAGTGTTTCCACGTCTTCGCCCCGAAGGCGACGAGCCTGCGCCCCCGGTCGCGGCGGCGTCGCGGCCGGGACTGCGACGCGCTCGGGGAGCGGCGAGACGCCCGTCCGCCGCCTCTCCGCAATCGATGGATCGGTGCGCCACCCCGGCGGCCGCCGGATCCGAGGGCCCGGAACGGACGAGAATGACGGCCTATCAGGACGCGATGGACGCGATCGAGCGCATCAAGGCGCGCGACACGTCCGAGGCGATCATGGGCGATCTTCAGGACGTCGCGAAGTCGGTCGGTTTCGACGGCTTCATGATGACGGGCCTGCCCGACCCCGGCGAGCGCATCGACGGCTATCTCATGCTGCGCGGCTGGGATCCGCACTGGACCGAGCATTATCTCGCCAACGACTACGTCCAGCACGACCCGGTCGTCGAGATGATCCGCACCACCACCCGTCCCTTCCTGTGGCAGGAGGCGATGGACCGCCGGCCGCTGACGCGCGAGGCGACGACGGTGATGCTGGAAGCCGCCGACTTCGGCCTCGAGTGCGGCTTTTCGGTGCCGATCTACTCGACCACCGGCTTCCAGGCGGTGATCTCCTTCGCCGGCCGGGCGATCGACGTGCCGAGCGAGCACAAGGGCATCCTGCACCTCGTCGGCCTCTTCGCCCACAACCAGGTCCGCGAATGCCTCGCCCGCCGCGACGCCCATGACCGCGGGCCGAAGCTGTCGCCGCGCGAGATCGAGTGCCTGCGCTGGGCCGCCGACGGCAAGACCTCCTGGGAAATCGCCCAGATCCTGTCGATCTCGGCCCACACCGCCGACGGCTACCTGACGTCGGCGACGCGCAAGTTGCGCGCCGTCAACCGCGTCCAGGCGGTGGCCGAAGGCTTCCGGCGCGGCCTGATCAGCTGATCGGTCGACGGGGCCCGACAGACGGCCTCCCCTCGATCCGTCGTCCCTTCTCGCGCTCCCGAAGCGCTCGCGGCCGCCCTCCCCGCGCGCGCTTCCCCGAGCCGCGACACCGCCTCGCACGACCTGCGCCGGACGCGCATCGTCCGGCGTCCGCCATGCCAGGGCGCGCCGGTTCCCGCTGAAATCGCCGGCTGTGGATTTCGGGCATAACCCGCCATCGGCGCACGCGTCATGGTTAATTTTCCGTGCATTTTCTCACGGAAGTCGTCTGCCTTCCTATCATGGCCTCCTCGGCAATCCCCCGCGAGGAGACCTCTCGATGATTCGTGTCATCAATTCCGACAACGCCCATCTTTACAGCGACCTGCTCGACGCCTGTTTCCGGCTCCGCCACCGCGTCTTCGTCGAGCGCCGCGGCTGGTCCGATCTCGCCCGCACCGACGGGCGCGAGATCGACCAGTTCGACACCGACGACGCCGTCCACTTCGCCCGGGTCGACGAGACCGGGCGCGTGCTCGCCTACGCCCGCATCCTGCCGACCACCGGCCCGCACCTGCTCTCCGACGTCTATCCCTGGCTGTGCGAGCGGCCGGTGCCGCCGACCGGCGCGCACGTCGTCGAGTGGACCCGGCACTGCGTCGACCCCGACGAGGTCGCCGGCCGCGCCGCGGTCAAGGCCAGCAACGAGCTGATCCTCGGCGTCCTCGAATGGTGCCACGCCCGCGGCATCACCCACGCCACCTGCCAGGGCGACCCGCTGTGGATCACCCGCACCCTGCAGCTCGGCTTCGGCGTCGAGCCGCTCGGCCTGCCCCAGCAGATCGGCGACGAGCTGGTGGTCGCCCTGCTGTTCGAGATCGGCGAGAAGGCGATCCGCCGCACCCGCACCGTCTGCGGCATCCGCCACCGCGACAGCGTCCTCGCCCCGATGCCGGTCGAGACCGGCGACATGCCGGTCGGCCTCTACGCCTGACCGCCGGACGGGGGTGCGGCGAGCCGGACGGCGGCGACACCGCCCGGCTCCCCCGGCCGCAGGCTGCGATCATTCCACCGGATCGAAGCCCTCCCCGGCGAAGCGGCGGATCGGACGGCCGCGCTCGATCTGGTCGTGCCGGGCACCGATGACCGCCCGGTCGGACCGCGCGGCGAGATCGGCAGCGCCGCGGACCATGCGGGCGAGACGCTCCAGCGCGATCGCCCGGTTGCGGTGCTGCGAGCGTTCGTCGCGCACCAGCACGGTGAGGCCGCTCGGGCGGTGGACCGCCCGCACCGCACTCGCCGTGGTGTTCTGGTGCTGCCCTCCGGGGCCGCCGGCCCGCAGCGCCTCGAACACGACGTCGGCCGCCGCCAGCGCGGCCGGGGCGGCGGGCGGCGCCTGCTCGAAGACGCCGACGTACCAGTTCTTGCGGCCGTGGCCCGGACGGAGCCGCGACTTCGCCGTCCACAGCACGGTTCCGCACCAGGTGGCCGCGAAGGCGGCTTCACCCGGCCCGTCGACGAAGACGAGCGCCGAACCCGGGCCGTGCCGGTCCGGCGCCCGCCCACGGACGACGTCGAGGGCCGTCGCCGAGGCCTCGGCCTCCGCCTCCATCCGATCGAGCACCCTGGCGAGGGCGAGCCGGCATTCCGCCGGCCCCCGCCCCGCCGTGACGACGAGCCGCCTCACGCCTCGCCCTCCCGCTCGCCCGGCCACGGGTCCCGCGGACGCTCGCGGGTCCGATCGGAGCGCCGGCCGGTCCCCCGGTCGGCCTCGCGGCGGAGCCGCTCGCGGTCGGGCCGGGCGGTCTTGAAGGTGACGAGCGGCACAAGCCGCGCCACCGGGCGCACCAGACCGAAGTGGACGAGGTCGGCGACCACCGCCTCCGCCGACTTGTAGGCTTCCGGCGCCTCCTCGACGAGAAGGACCCGGTCGGTGCAGACGACATGGCCGCCGTAGGGGTTGCGGACGAGCCGGTCGAGGTCCGACTTCCTGCGCCCGACGCGGCCCGCCATCGAGGAGCGGTCGAACCGGCGGCCGGCGCCGTGGGCGAGCGAGGCCAGCGCCCCCGGATCGGCGAGGGTCGGCGCCACCAGATAGCTCGGGCTCGCCCGCGATCCGGGGATCGGGACGAGGCCGCGGTCGGCCGGCGCCGCCCCCTTGCGGTGGAGGATGCCGGCCGCCGTCCGTTCCGCGAAGTTGTGCGGCCGGTCGAGCAGCGCCGTCATCTCCGCCCGCAGCGCCTCCGCAGCCCGCTCGGCGACGATCAGCCGGTTGAGCGCGGCGAAGGCGAGGGCGTGGTCGTGCCCGGCGAGATAGACGGCGCCGTCGGCCCCGTCCGGGTCGAGCCCGGCGGCACCGCCGTCCGCCGCCTGCCGGAACACCTCGGCACCGAGGCCCCGCGAACCGGAGTGGACGAGGAGATGAACCCCGTCCGCGACGATCCCGGCCGCCGCGGCGGCCTCCGCGTCGAGGATGGCGTCGACCCCCTGCAGCTCGCAGAAGTGGTTGCCGCCGCCGATGCTGCCGAGCGCTCCGTCGTGGGCGGACGGGGCGAGGCCGAAGGCCTCCCGCCGCGCCGCCGCCTCGTCCGCGCCGAGCGGCCGCTCGAGACGGGTGAGGCGCTCCGCGACCCGGTCCAGCCGCAGCTTGCGCCGCTCGAGATCGAGCCGGAAAAAGGCCATGCCGCAGCCGATGTCCGAGCCGACGATGCGCGGATGCAACCGGTCGGCCAGCATCGCCGTGCCGACCGGCCCATACTTGCCCGGGTGCAGGTCGGGCATGGTGGCGAGGGCGGTGACGCCGCCGAGGGCGGCGAGGCCGGCGGCCTGGTCGATCGCCACCCCCTCGATCCAGGAGGCGGACGTGTGAAAGTGGCGGACGGCGACGGCGCCGTCCGCGAGCAGAAGAGTGCCCATGGAGAAAAGTCCGAATTCGGGACGAGATCAGGCGTCGCCGGCGCCGGGAGGCGGCGGACGACGCGGATCGCCTTTCACACCGCTGACGCGGTGGCTCAGGCGCGGGCCCCGGCGGGGCGGCTGTCGGCGGACGGCATCGGACAGGCTCCCTTGTTCGTGTCGGCCGGCGAAAGCGCCGGGCGAGGCGGTGTCGATAGCAGAGGTGCGCGGGGCCCGCCAGCGCAACGGTGCAACACCCGGCGCGCAATCGACGAACGGCCGGGCCGGCGATCGGCCCGCTCCGGCCGCGGGTCTGCGCGCAAGACCCCGCGCCGCGCCTCAGCGCAGCGGCAGCGTCACCCGGAAGCAGGCGCCGGGCAGGTCGCCGTCGGCGAGGTCGAGGCTGCCGTTCATCCGGCCGACCAGTTCGCGGGCGATGGCGAGGCCGAGGCCGGAGCCCGATTCGTCGCGGCCGCCGCCGCGCCGGCCGCGGGCGAATTTCTCGAAGATCCGCACCCGGTCCTCCGGCGCGATGCCCGGGCCGTTGTCGGCGATCTCGGCGACGAAGCGCCCGTCCTCGATCCGCGAGGACACCAGCACCAGCGGCGCGGCGGCGTCGTTGTACTTGATGGCGTTGCCGATCAGGTTGATGAAGACCTGCGACAGCCGGTCGGCGTCGGCCAGCACCGGCGCCGCGCCCGCCCGCGGCCCGCGCATCAGCGCGAATCCGTGGCGCCGCGCCAGCGCGGTGCAGACGGCGCTCGCCCGCTCCAGCACCGCCTCGGCGTCGACGGGGGTGAGCTCGAAGCCGCGCTCGCCGCGCTCCAGTGCCCCGAGGTCGAGGATCTCGTCGAGCAGCTTGGTCAGCCGCAGGCTCTCCTCGTGGATGGTGCCGAGGAAGCGCCGCCGCTCGTCGGCGGTGAGGTCGTCGTGGTCGAGCAGGATCTCCGAGAAGGAGCGGATCGAGGTCATCGGCGTGCGGACCTCGTGGCTGACCTGGCTCAGGAACTCGTCCTTCTGGACGTCGAGTTCGCGCAGGCGGACGTTGGCCCGCCGCAGTTCTTCCGCCGTCGAGGCGAGTTCGGCCGAGGTCTGCTCGAGCTTTTGCGAATATTCGATGACCTGCTGGGTCTCGTCGGCCATCCGCATCACCTCTTCCAGTGACACCTCGCCGCCCGAGACCACCTTCGACAGCATGACGTGGGCCGAGGTGGCGCCGATCGAGCCGGCGAGCTCGCGCTCCAGGCGGGCGATGAAGTCGGCGCTGGGCTCCTGTTCGCCGCGCTTGCCGGCGAGGTCGCGGAACAGCACTTCGGTGCGCTCGGCGCCGAGCACGCGCTGGGACAGGAAATAGAGGTCGCCCGCCGCCGCCGAGCCGCGGAACAGGCGGATCTCCTCGCGCGCCGGCCGCTTGAAGACGTCGACGAACAGCGTCGCCTGCAGCCGCTCCAGCGCGCTCTGGCTGGTCGCGAGCGAGACGAGGACGAGGGTCGCGGTGTTGAGGAACAGGCTCCAGGCGACGGAGTGGACCAGCGGGTCGAGACCGCCGAGGCCGAACAGCGCCTGCGGCCGCAGGACGCCGATGCCGAAGGGACCGTCGGCGACGAGGCCGGCGATGCCGCCGTCGGCCCCCGAGAAGCTCGGCAGGAACATCGTCCAGGCCCAGACGGCGAAGCCGAGGGCCGTGGCGGCGAAGGCGCCCCTCAGCGTCGCTTCGCGCCAGTAGAGCGCCGCGATCATCGACGGCAGGAACTGCGCCGCCGCGACGAAGGCGATCAGGCCGATCGAGGCGAGGGCGCCGGAATTGCCGGTGAGCCAGAAGTAGACGAAGCCGAGGAACAGCACGAGGGCGATCGCCACCCGCCGGCTGGCGAGCAGCAGCGCCGGCACCGCCCGCTCCTCGTCGATGCCGAAATCCGCCGGCCGCGACAGGACGAAGGGCATGACGAGGTGGTTCGAGATCATGATCGACAGCGCGATGGTGGCGACGATGATCATCGCCGTGGCGCTGGAGAAGCCGCCGATGAAGACGAGCAGCGCCAGCCAGCCCTTGTCGGCGGCGAGCGGCAGGGTCAGCACGAACATGTCGGGGTCGGAGCCGGCGGGCAGGGTGACGAGGCCGTGCAGCGCGATCGGCAGGGTGAAGAGGTTCATCGCCAGCAGGTAGAGGGGAAAGGCCCAGCTGGCGGTGCGCAGGTGGTCCTCGTCGGAATTCTCGACGACGGTGATCTGGAACTGCCGCGGCAGGCAGAGGATCGCCGCCGCCGACAGGAACAGGATCACGGTCCAGCGGCTGCCGAAGCCGCCCTCGGTGGCGATGACGACGCCGTGCTCGGCCGCCGCGGCGAAGACCGAGGCGAAGCCGTCGTTGGCCCCGTAGACGACGAAGACGCCGACGGCGAGGAAGGCGATCAGCTTGACCACGGCCTCGAAGGCGATGGCGGCGACGACGCCGTGGTGCTGCTCGTTGGCGTCGACGTTGCGGGTGCCGAACAGGATGGTGAAGAGCGCCATGCCCGCGGCCACCGCGAAGGCGAGGGTGGCGTCGTCGAGCCCGATGCCGTCGCCCCCGGTCTCGCCGCTGGTGATCACCTTGATCGAGGCGGTGATCGCCTGGAGCTGGAGCGCGATGTAGGGCGTCGTGCCGCAGACGGCGATGACGGTGACGAGGGCGGCGAGCGGCCCGGACTTGCCGAAGCGCGACGACAGGAGGTCGGCGATCGAGGTGATGCGGCGGGTGTGGGCGATCCGCACCAGCTTGCGCAGCATGAACCACCAGCCGGCGAAGACCAGCGACGGGCCGAGGTAGATCGCGAGGAATTCGAAGCCGCTGCGCGCCGCCGAGCCGACCGCGCCGTAGAAGGTCCAGCTGGTACAGTAGACCGAGATCGACAGGGTGTAGACCAGCGGCGAGGCGAGGAAGCCGCCCGAACCCGAGCGGGCGAGCCGGTCGCTCCAGTGGGCGAGGAAGAACAGCAGGCCGACGTAGAGCACCGCGGCGAGGACGACGAGGTCGACCGAGAGCATGTCAGCCGCCCCTCCGCGTCCCGGTCGCCGGCGCCGGGGAGGCCCGCACCGGCGGCCCCTCGGCAGGCTCCTGGGGCGGCGCCTGCGGC
>CALCDT010000238.1 GCA_937900425.1 uncultured Alphaproteobacteria bacterium
TCCGGCACCCCGCGGTGCGGCCGGCGGCGCCCGCCTCCCCCTCCGG
Source organism: uncultured Alphaproteobacteria bacterium (assembly GCA_937900425.1). Lineage (GTDB taxonomy): Bacteria > Pseudomonadota > Alphaproteobacteria > Rhizobiales > Pleomorphomonadaceae > CALCDT01. Next base: position 47 of record CALCDT010000238.1, read on the forward strand.
ACGTGCCTTCCGGCCGCACGGCGGCCGCAGCCCGGGATAGTCCATGATCGGCTTCATCCGTTTCGCAGACAGCCTGTCGGCGGCCTTCGGCAAGGCCTTCGCCTGGCTGATCGTGCTGATGACCTTCGGCACCGCCTGGGAGGTCTTCGTCCGCTACGTCCTCGGCCGGCCCACCTCCTGGGCCTTCGACGTCTCCTTCATCATGTACGGCACGCTGTTCATGATGGGCGGCGCCTACACGCTGTCGCGCGGCGGCCACGTCCGCGGCGACTTCCTCTACCGGCTGTGGGCCCCGCGCACCCAGGCCGCGGTCGACCTCGTGCTCTATCTCTTCTTCTTCTTTCCCGGCGTCACCGCGCTGATCTTCAGCGGCTGGAAATACGCCTCGCGGGCCTGGTCCTACGGCGAGGTCAGCGTCAACAGCCCGGCCGGCATCCCGATCTACCAGTTCAAGACGGTGATGGTCGCGGCCGGCCTGCTGCTCTTCGTCCAGGGCCTCGCCCAGATCGCCCGCTGCATCCTCTGTCTTCGCACCGGCGGCTGGCTCGACGCCGACGCCGACGTCGAGGAACTGGAAGACGTGCTGCGCAAGGAAGCCAACACCGGCACGACGGGGACCAGCCCATGAGCGAGCCCGAGATCGCCCTGCTGATGCTGGGGCTCTTCATCGTCATCGTCTTCCTCGGCTTCCCGATCGCCTTCACCCTGATGGCGATGGGCATCGGCTTCGGCTACTACGCCTATTTCGAGCCGTCGCGGATGTGGCGGTCGTTCAACCGGCTCGACGAGACGGCGAGCTGGTGGGACAGCACCAGCCTCTGGATCGAGGGATTCTTCAACAACCGCGTCTTCGACCTCTTCATCAACCAGACCTATACGGTGATGTCGAACGAGGTGCTGACGGCGGTGCCGCTGTTCCTGTTCATGGGCTATCTGGTCGAGCGCGCCAACATCGTCGACCGGCTGTTCTCGACCCTCAACCTCGCCTCGCGCCGCATCCCCGGCTCGATGGGCGTCGCCGCGCTGATCACCTGCGCCCTCTTCGCCACCGCCACCGGCATCGTCGGGGCCGTCGTCACGCTGATGGGCCTGCTCGCCCTGCCGGCGATGCTCAACGCCCGCTACTCGCGCTCCTTCGCCTCCGGCATCATCTGCGCCGGCGGCACCCTCGGCATCCTGATCCCGCCCTCGATCATGCTGATCGTCTACGCCGCCTCGTCTGGCGTCTCGATCGTGCGGCTCTATGCCGGTGCGCTGCTGCCGGGATTCCTGCTGGCCGGGCTCTATCTCGTCTACGTCGTCACCCGCTCGATCCTGCAGCCCGAGGTCGCGCCGCGGCCGCGGGAGGAGGACGTGCCGCAGGTGCCGCTGCCGAAGCTGCTGTTCATGCTGGCGACGTCGTTCTTCCCGCTCGCCTTCCTGATCCTCGCCGTGCTCGGCTCGATCCTGTTCGGCCTCGCCACCCCGACCGAGGCCGCCTCGATCGGCGCGCTCGGCGGCATCCTGCTCGCCATCGCCTACCGGGCGATGACCTTCGAGCGGCTGAGGGAATCGGTCTACCTGACGATGCGGACGACGGCGATGGTCTGCTGGCTCTTCGTCGGCTCCTACACCTTCTCCTCGGTCTTCTCCTATCTCGGCGGCGAGCAGATCATCTCCGAATTCGTCCGCGGGCTCGACCTGACGCCGCTGCAGTTCCTGCTGCTCGCCCAGCTCATCATCTTCCTCCTCGGCTGGCCGCTGGAGTGGTCGGAGATCATCATCATCTTCGTGCCGATCTTCCTGCCGCTGCTGAAGCTGTTCGAGATCGACCCGCTGTTCTTCGGCATCCTCGTCGCCCTCAATCTCCAGACCAGCTTCCTGACCCCGCCGATGGCGATGTCGGCCTACTATCTCAAGGGCATCGCCCCGAAGGAGGTCAGGCTGACGGAGATATTCGCGGGCGTCATGCCCTTCCTCGCCATGGTCTTCATCGCCATGGCCCTCCTCTACATCTTCCCGGATCTCGTCTATGCGCTGCCCAACCTGTTCTACGGCCGCTGACGGCCCCGTCCCCGGCGGTCCATCCCCTGCCGGCCCGGCCGGCCGCGGGAGGACATGGCGATGACCGCCCGCTTGCTCGCGGTCTTCGCCGCCGCGGTCTTCATCGGCTTCCTCGCCATCCTGGTCCGCAAGGTGCCGAGCCCGGATCTCGTGATCGTGACGGCGATCACCGCCGGTCTGCTGATCTGGGACTTCTTCGTCCGCCCGGCGGACCGCTGACCGGCGGGCGCGGCCGGTCGGCCGACGCCGACGCGGATCAGCTCTTTTCGACGTGCTCGGGCTTGCCCTTGCGCTTCGTCGCGGCGAGATCGCGCAATTCGTCCTCGCTCATCGACTTTTCCATGTCGCGCGAGGCGCCCCCGAGGTCGCTCTTCTTCGCTTCGCCGCGCTTGGCGGCGAGGGCGGCGCCGGCCGCCTTCTGCTGGGCCTTCGATTTCGCGGGCATCGGTCGTCCTCCTGCGGCGGACCCGGCCCCGGAAGAGTACCGTCGTCGTCCACCTGCCGGCCAACCCGCAAGGCCGCGGAATGGTTCGCCCCCCATCCGCGACGGCGCGCCGGCGAGGGAACCGGCCGCCCCGCTCGTTGGTTGAGGCCTCGGGACCCGTCCGCGCACCGCCCGCCGTCCGCGGGCCCCGAGGAGACTTCCGCCATGTCCTTCACCCTCGAAAGCCCGTCCTTTCCCGACGGCGGCGCCATTCCGCCGCGCCACGTCCGCGACGGCGACAACGTCTCCCCGGAACTGCGCTGGAGCGGCGCGCCGGACGGGACGCAAAGCTTCGTGCTGGTGGTGGAGGATCCGGACGCGCCCTCCGGCACGTTCCGCCACTGGGCGCTGTTCGACATCGCCGCGACCTCCGAACGGCTGACCGAAGGCGCGGCCAACCTGCCGGTCCGGGTCGGACAGGGCGTCAACGACTTCGGCAACGCCGGCTACGACGGACCGCGCCCTCCGCGCGGCCACGGCGTCCACCACTATCACTTCCGCCTGCTCGCCCTCGACGTGGCGACCCTCGGCATCGACGCCCCGGCGCCGATCGAGGCGATCCTGAAGCGCGCGGCACCCCACGTCGTCGCCGAGACCGAACTCGTCGGAACCTTCGAGGCGCCCTGATGGACACTGCGATCATGCCCCTGCCGCCCGTTTCCCGGCACGCTCTCCCTTCCGTGGCCACCGCTCCGTCCGGGTCGCCTGCGACGGACGCCTCGACGCTGTTCCGGCCGGGCGACAACTGCTGGCGCGTCACCACCGCCGACCGCGCCGCCTTCCTGATCGACGCCGACGCCTATTTCTCGACGCTGGAAACCGTGCTGCGCTCGGCGCGCCGCTCGATCACCATCGTCGGCTGGGACTTCGACGGCCGCATCCGCCTGCGCCCGCGCGAGGACGAGGCCGTCTCGCCACCACTCGGCACGCTGCTGCGCCAGCTGGTCGAGGCCCATCCCGGGCTCGAGGTCCGCATCCTCGTCTGGAGCCTCTCCCTGCTCCACACCAACAGCGCCGTGCTGCCAATGGTCTTCGGAGCCGAGTGGCAGCGCCACCCGCGCATCCGCGTCGCCCTCGACAGCCATCATCCGTTCTACGCCGCCCACCACCAGAAGATCGTCTGCGTCGACGGCCGCATCGCCTTCATCGGCGGCATCGACCTCACCGTGAACCGCTGGGACACCCGCCGCCACCGCGTCCCCGAGCCGCGCCGCCATGCGCCGGACGGCGACCCCTGCTCGCCGATCCACGATCTGCAGATGATGGTGGAGGGCGAGACCGCCGTGACGCTCTGCGAGGTGGTCGGCAAGCGCTGGCGCGACGCCAAGGGCGAGGCGCCCGACCTCCCGCCCTGCGACGAGGCCGAGGGCGCGCGCTGGCCGGAGCAGGTGACGCCGGACTTCCGCAACCTGCCGGTCGCGATCTCGCGGACCTTCCCCGGCGTCGGCGGCGAGGAGGGCATCGAGGAGATCGGCCGCCTGACCATCGACGCCTTCGCGACCGCCCGCCGCTGCCTCTACATCGAGACCCAGTATCTCACCGCCGGAACCTACGGCGACGTGCTCGAGCACAGCCTGCGGCAGCCGGAGGGACCGGAGATCGTCATCGTGATGTGCCGGCGCTCGCGCGGAGTCGTCGAGCATTTCATCATGGGCGTCAACCGCGACCGCATGATCCGGCGGTTGCGCCGGGCCGACCGCCGCGGCCGCCTCAGGGTCTGCTGGCCGCAGGTTCCGGCCCCCGACGGGGCCAAGGAGGTGGTGGTCCACTCCAAGCTGATCATCGTCGACGACCGTCTCGTCAAGATCGGCTCCTCCAACCTCAACAACCGCTCGATCGGCCTCGACACCGAATGCGACGCCACGATCGCCGCCCGCACGCCCGACCACGCCGCGGCGGTGGTCGCCCTGCGCGACCGGCTGATCGCCGAGCACCTCGGCGTCGAGGAGGAGCAGTTCTCCGCCCTCGTCGCCGAGCACGGGTCGGTGGTCGCCGCCATCGACGCCTGTCCGGAAGGCGCGCGCTGCCTTGAGACCTTCCGCGCCATGCGCGAGCGTGGCGCGACGACGCCGCTGGTCGGCACCGGCCTGCTCGATCCGCAGCGACCGTTCAACGGATTCGCGCGCCTGCGGGAAGCCCTGTTCGGGCCGGACCGGTCTCGTCGCCGGGTCTGACGCCGGCGCCGCCGTCCGCACCCGCCGCAGGAGGCGGCCGCCCGGAATCCTTCGCGCGCCCCGACCCGCTCTCCCTCCCGGCGTTCCTCGTCGCCGCGGTGTCAGGCGGCGCGGGGCGAGGGACTGCGCCGGAACACGGCCTCAGCGACTGCGAAGGTCGCACCGCCGAGGGCGAGCGGGACGAGGAAATAGACGAAACGGAACACCAGCACGGCCCCGATGACGTCGGCGCCGCTGACGAGATGGCGCACGACGCTCTCGATCACGCCGAGACCGCCCGGGGCGTGGGTGACGAGAACGCCGATGTTCGCCGCCACGTAGGCGACGGCCGACTGGACGAAGGCGACCTCCGCCACCCCCGAAAGCGCCTGGTGCAGGCAGGCGGCGACGCAAAGGAAATTGGCGACGCCGATGCCGGTCTGCGCCGCGGCCAGCCGAAGCGGCGGCAAGGCCAGTTCGACCCCGCGAACCCTCACACGCCGCCGCAACCCGGTGCAGGCGGCGAGGTAAAGCGCGACGAGCGCGAGGGCGGCGACACCGACGGCGAATGCCGGCCCGTCGCCGATCCCGAACAGGTTTCCCGCGAGATCCGGCTTCGCCGTCAGCAGGATCCCGGCGAGACCGGCGAGGCCGAGGGCGACGGTGACGCCGCAGAACATCACCAGCTTGACGATGTCGCCCGCCTCGAGGCCCCAGCGCCGGTAGAAGCGATAGCGGATCGCCCCGCTGCTCAGGCCGGCGAAGCCGACGTTGTGACCGATCGACAGGGACACGAAGGACGCTGTAGCCGCCTGCCGCCACGGCAGCGGCCGCCCGACATAACGCAGCGCCAGATGGTCGAAGCCGGTGAGCAGCAGGTAGCTCGCCGCGGCGAAGCCCCCGGCTGCCGCCAGCCGGATCCCCGGAACCGCCGCCACCGCGGCGACGAGATCGTCGAGGCTGTAGTCACGGAAGATCCGGTAGAGCAGGACGGCGGCGAGAACGACGCCGAGAACGGCGACCAGCATCTGCCAGTGCCGCTTCAGGAAGGAAAGGCCAGGCATCCGGCTTTCACTCACGACGGGATCTCCGAAAACGACCGGAAAGGCCGCCATCCCGGGCTGGATGGCGACCGGCGACGAGGATCGGGCCAAGCGCCCGGGAACGGCCGGGCAATGGCGCGACGGCGGTGCTGGCGACGAGGGGCACCCGGGAGTCGCCGACTTGGGGAGGCCGGGACGGCGCGCACGCTGTTCGTTGAAGGCAGAGCGGCACCGGCGTTGTGGCGGACCCGAGCGTCGCCCGCGACCGTCCCGTCACTGCTGCGGCGGCAGATCGTCCGGCTCGATGACGGGCGTCTGGCCTTCCATCGGCTGGGGCGGCGGCTCGGCCATTTCGGGGTCGACACCGTCGGGTGGCACGAGGACGCTTTCGCAGTCGTCGAGCTTGGCGGTGAGATCGTCGGTCGGCCGGTCGGTGGCACAACGTGGGGCGGTTTCGCCGCCCGGCGCCTTGGCGCGCGGCAGCGGACGATCCTTGGCCGGCGGCAGCGGGCCGGGATCGGCCGGAGGCGGCTCCTGCGCGAAGCCGCCCGGCGCGAACAACAGCATCGCTCCGAGGGCGCAGACGGCACCGCGAAGCGGAGGGATGAAGGGGGCGGATCGTCGGCGGGCCGGTTTGGCGACGGGTCGCATGGCCGGGCTCCTTTCCTGGCTGGCCGGACGCGTCGGCACAAGGCGGCGGCGACGAGCGGCCCGGCGATGGGGCGTGCCGGACGAACCCCGGGGGCGGCGCCCTTGTTCCGGAGGCGGCCCGTGCGGCGGTCCCCGCGTGCCGCCCGGCGCACTGCCGCTCGGCCCGTATTCGGCCCCCTTCACTCCGGCCGTCCCGGAACAAGGCCTTCGTTTTCCGGTTCGTCTCCGGAGAGAGCCGCCGATCTTCCGCCCTGTCGCGGAACCGGCGGCCAGCCTCCCGATAGAAGCCGGAGACCGAAACGATGCAACGACCCGACGACGACGGCGCCCGGACCATCCCGCTCGACCGCTACCGCGTCGCCGCCCGCGGCGCTTCGCTGAGCGGCGGCAAAGACGACAGCGCCATGCCGGAACCCGAGCCGCCGGAACCGCAGGAACTCGACGAGGACGGGGACGAGGACAAGGAAGAGAAGCGCGAGGCGGAAGAGCAACTCGAGGAAGGCCTCGAAGACAGTTTCCCCGCCAGCGATCCGCCCTCGATCACCCAGCCCTGAGACGCCCGTCCCCGGCGGGCCGCCGCCGCACCCGAAACACCGCCGTTCGCTGGCAGAAGCGGCCGGTCGATGCGAAAACCCTCCCCGCCACGACGGCGGGGAGGGTTTTTCGTTCTGCATCGTCGTCGTGCTGCGAGCGAAGAAAGAAATCGGTCACCACCGACCGGACCGCGCGTCGCCGCCCGGCCGGACCGTCCGGTCTTCAGGCGGCGCGGCCGCGCAGGTGGCGGCCTTCCTCGACCTCCTCGATGATCTTGGCGACGAAGGCGTCGAGATCGTCCGGCTTGCGGCTCGTCACGACGCCCTGATCGGCGATCACCTCGGCGTCGACCCACTCGCCGCCGGCGTTGCGAATGTCGGTCGCGAGCGAGGGCCACGAGGTCGCCTTGCGTCCACGCAGCACGTCGGCCTCGACCAGAAGCCACGGCCCGTGGCAGATCGCGGCGACCGGGGCGCCGGCATCGAAGAACTCGCGGACAAGTTCGACCACGGCGGGCTCGGTGCGCAGCTTGTCCGGATTGATCCGACCGCCCGGGATGACGAGGGCGTGGTAATCCGGGCGGCGGACGTCGGCGATGGCGAGATCCGCCTTCACCGCCTCGCCCCAGTCGTTCTCGGCCCAGGAACGGATCGGCTCGCCGTCCGGGCTCGCGACGTCGACCCGCGCCCCGGCGGCCCGCAGCTTGTCGCGCGGCACCAGCAGCTCCGATTCCTCGAAGCCTTCGTCGGCGATGATCAGGATGCGGGCGGTATGGATATCGGTCATGATCGCTCTCCCAGGGAGTTGGAGGGGCTCCCGGCCTTCGCCGGTTCTCTCTTTCCGAACCCGCCCGCACCTGCGAGGTTCCCCCCGGCCGGCCTGACGGTTCGTGCGTGATGCATGTTGCCGGCGGCTTCGCCGGTGATAGTATGAATTTCGCCTTGCTTCCGGCGCCGAAGCGAGGGGCCATCTTCACGGGGAGAGAGGGAGAAACGGCAGCGATGACCACGATGGAGGACGACCCGCTCGGCTCGACCCAGGCACTTCTCGCCGCCATCATCGAAAACTCGGACGACGCCATCGTCAGCAAGACCCTCGACGGCATCGTCACCAGCTGGAATCCGGGAGCCGAGCGCCTGTTCGGCTACTGCGCCGACGAAATGATCGGTCGGCCGATCGCCGTCATCGCCGCCCCGGGGCGCGAGCAGGAGATGCCCGCGATCCTCGCCCGCATCCGCGCCGGCGAGAAGGTCGATCACTTCGAAACCGAACGGCGCCACAAGTCCGGGCGCGTGGTGCCGGTCTCGCTGACGGTCTCGCCGGTGCGCGGCGCCGACGGCCGCATCGTCGGCGCCTCCAAGATCGCCCGCGACATCGCCGAGCGCCGGCTGGCCGAGGAGCGCCAGACGCTGCTGGTCAGGGAACTCAACCACCGCGTCAAGAACACGCTGGCCACCGTCGCGGCCATCGCCAATCGCACGATCGCCGCCAGCACCGGCCTCGCCGACTTCGAGGTCGCCTTCTCAGGCCGCCTCCATGCCCTCGCCCGTGCCCACGAACTGCTGTCCGAGGGCTTCTGGCAGGCGGTGGCGCTGCGCGACGTCGTCGCCCGGGCCGTCGCCCCCTTCGGCGACGACGGCCGGGTCGACAACGGCGGCGGACCGGCGAAACTCAAGCCGAAGCCGGCACTGACGCTGGCGCTGGTGCTGCACGAACTCACCACCAATGCCGCGAAATACGGCGCCCTCTCGGTTCCCGACGGCCGGGTCGCGGTGACGGTGTCGCCCCTCGCGATGGACGGCCGGCCCGGCCGCCGGCTGGTCTGGCGGGAAAGCGTCGCGCCGCCGGCCCGCCGCAGCTTCGGCAGCCAGTGGATCGAGGCCGGCGTACGCGGCGATCTCAGAGGCACCGCCGTCATCGACTACGCCCGGGACGGCCTCGTCTGCACCATCGATTTCCGGGCCGACGACGACATTCTCCACGACGCTCCCGGCTGAACGTGAAAACGGGACGGCGTCACCGCCGTCCCGTTCGAACCGGTTTCGAGAGGTCTTGCGCCACGGCTCCCGCAGCGCCGACTTTCCGGCGCGGCCGCAGGAGACGCCGGTCAAGCCGCCTGGCGGGCGTGGTCGTTGATCTTGGCGTCGGCCAGCGCGGTGAGGGCGACGTCGGTCGCGAGTTCCTCCTCCAGCGTCTCGCCGAGCAGCTTGGCGGCGTCGTCCATGCCCAGCACCTCGGCCCAGCGCTTCAGCGTGCCGTAGCGGGTGATCTCGTAATGCTCGACGGCCTGGGCGGCGGCGATCAGGCCGGCGTCGAGGGCCGGGGTGTCCTTGAAGGTGTCGAGCGTCTCCTCGCCCTCCTCGAGGATACCGTCCATCGCGTCGCAGGTCTTGCCGCGGGCGCGTTTTCCACAGATCTCGAACACCTTCTGCAGACGTTCGATCTGGCCCTGCGTCTCCTCGCGATGCTTTTCGAACGCCGCGCGCAGATCTTCCGACTCGGCGCCGCGGGCCATCTTCGGAAGAGCCTTAAGAATCTGGCGTTCGGCGTAATAGATGTCTTTCAGGGTGTCGTAGAAGAGGTCGTCGAGGGTCTTGGTCTTCATGACGTGCTCCAATCACTTTGGCGACCGCGGGGCGGCCCGCGGTCTAACTTGGACGGGAGGGGATTCGTTCCCCGCCCGCATCGCTCAGACTTCGCCGAAGCGGCCACCCTCCAGCGAGGGATCGCGGTCGAGGGCGCGTTCGGCGCCGTCGTCGGGAAGCGCCTCGTCGGGGCGGGCGTAGAGGTCGTCGTCCTCTTCCTCGAGCGAGGCGAGTGGCGCCGGCCCGGCGAGCGGGGCGTCGATCCCGTCGCCGGCCGGCTCCGGCTCGGTCAGCAGGCTCTCCTCGCCGGCCGCTTCCGCCGCAGCGAGCAGCAGGGCGCGGGCTTCGTCGTAGAGGTCGACCTCTGCGGCGTCGCCGGAGTCGCGGTCCGGCAAGGTGAGTTCGATCCGCCCGCCGCCCTCGCCGGTGAAGGCGATGCGGGTGACCTGCCGGCCGCCCTCGCGGCCGGGCTCCGTTGTCGTGTCGACGATGCGCATCGGCGTTTCTCCTCGGGTTCATGGTCGTCGGGGCAACCGCCATCCGTCCGGTTTTGTTTCCCCGAGCCGAACCTGTGTACGCCCGGCTACGGGACGCCGGTCGTCCAAGGCCCACACGCGATCGTCGCGCCGGTCACTCCGCCGGCTCGACCCGGCGGATCCGGGCGCCGCTGGCGGCGAACCAGGCGATGGTCGCCTCGAGCCCTTGCTCCACCGCGATCACGGGGCGCCAGTCGAGCAGCGTGGTCGCGCGGGTGATGTCCGGCCGGCGCATCTGCGGATCGTCTTCCGGCAGGGGGCCGTAGCGGATCGGCGATCGCGAGCCGGTCAGCCGCAGCACCATCTCCGCGAGGGTGTTGATCGTCACCTCGCCGGGGTTGCCGAGGTTGACCGGACCCTCGGGATTGGGATCGGCCGCCATCAGCGCCATCAGCCCGGCGATCAGATCGTCGACGTAGCAGAACGAGCGGGTCTGGGTGCCGCGGCCGTTGATCGTCAGCGGTTCGCCGGCGAGTGCCTGGCGGATCAGGGTCGAGACGATGCGGCCGTCGTCGGGCCGCATGCGCGGGCCGTAGGTGTTGAAGATCCGCGCCACCCGGACGTCGGCCCGGCCGCGGCGCAGGTGGTCGAAGCACAGCGTCTCGGCCGCCCGCTTGCCCTCGTCGTAGCAGGCCCGCGGGCCGGTGCAGTTGACGTGGCCGCGATAGTCCTCGCTCTGGGGATGGTGCTCCGGATCGCCGTAGACCTCCGAGGTCGAGGCCTGGAGGAACCGGGCGCGGTCGCGCTCGGCGATCTTGAGCAGATTCTCGGTGCCGACGACGCTGGTCATCATGGTGTGGACCGGGTCGGCCTGATAGCGCGGCGGCGAGGCGGCGCAGGCGAGATTGTAGATCTCGTCGACCGGCTCGCGGAGGTCGACCGGCTCGCAGACGTCCTGCTCGACGAGGCGGAAGCGCGGATTGTTGACGAGCGGGGCGACGTTCTCGCGCATGCCGGTGAGGAAACTGTCGAGGCAGACGACGGTATCGCCCCGCGCCAGCAGGGCGTCGCAGAGATGTGAACCGAGGAAGCCGGCGCCGCCGGCGACCAGAATCCTGCGCGGCGCGGCCGGCTTCGTCGTCCTCATGGCGAACAGTCTCATCTTGCCAACTCCTTCGTCCATGTCGGAACGGGGGCTCGAAAGACCCGCCGGACGGCGGATCGGTGGCGCGGAACGGGCCGCTCGGCCGGACCGTCCGGGACAGGGCCGCACGAACCCGTTCGTGTCGGCGTCGGCCGACCCGGGTGAATGCGCGCAGCTCTGGTTCTGGACGTCCGGCGGCGGCGTACCGCGCCGGGACGAGGGCCGATGACCCTCCCGGCGTCGAACCGGCTCGACCGGTCATTGTTCCGGCTGAGGAAGATGTGGCTGACGCGGCCCGAATGGCGGCCGGGAACCGGGGCGCCTTCTCCGCGTTCGACGGTCTCGCGGCGAGGACGCCTCGCAGCGCCGTGGCGAGTGAGGGGAGAAACGGCCATGACCAGCGCCATCAGCACCACGGATCACGACCGCATCCGCTCATGGGCGGAGATGCGCAACGGCCGCCCGGCCAGGATCGACGCCGACGAGCCCGGCGACATCCTGCTCATCGACTTCGGCGACGAGGAGCCGGAACCGAGGCCGATCGACTGGGACGAGTTTTTCACGATCTTCGAGGAGAGGCGCCTCGCCTTTCTCCACCAGGACACCACCGAGAACGGCAGCTTCAGCCGCTTCGGCAAATTCGTACCGCGGGACGGCGAGGCGCAGTGACATGCGCTCCGCATGCATATTGTATGCGAAGGCCGGTGGGCACCCCTGTCGAACCCGCGCCGGATCCGCGGACGACTCCTAACAGCGGCCCGAGGAACGGACTCGATCGGCCTCCTCCTCGGCAAGCCGCTTGAGTGCGCGTCTCGAAGGACGCGGCCGCCCCGCCCTTCGACAAGCTCGGGGCGAAGGCCGAGAAAGGTCGATTCGGTGGCGCGGCGGTGTGAGGTCGAGAATTCTGGTTCTGCGCCCTTGGCCGAAGAGAACGCCGCCGTGGGTATCGAGCGGCCGCGATGGCATGTCGACATCGCGGCGGCGGACCATGCGATCAGCGGCCGGTTCCGCCACTGCGGTTGCCCTTGCCGAGATCGGTCCGGGCCCGCTCGTCCTTGTCGAGTTTGGCGAAGCTCTCGAGCAGGCCGTCCGCCTCGGTGCGGACATCGGGCACCGCCTGGCGCTGGTTGTGGACGTTGCCCTGGTCGTCCGCCTGCAGGCTGTTGCGGCCCATCCGCTCGGAGGCGAGGTCGGATTCGGTCAGGGTCCGCCGGGTTTCGTCATTCCGCCGCGTTTCGTCATGGGGAGGGGTCTTGTCGGTCATCGGCTCGCTCCTTTGCGTCTTTCCGAAAAACGGACGAACCCCCGGACGGGTTCCCGGTCGCAGGGTTCCGAGTGGTTCGGACCGGCACTCCAGCGGGAACCAATCGGCGCTCAGCCGGTTCGCCGCGGTGATCAGGAAGAAGATGAAGCCCCTTACGCCGGCTCGCCGGATGGCGCCGACGCGCCGGGGCATCTGTTCCCGCAAGGAGACCCGTCCGATGCAGAGCCAGCGTGCCGCGCCCTCGCCCGCCGCCGACCCCGCCACCCCGCTGGACCGGATGTCCGACAGCGCGGGCAACGCCCCGGCCCGGACCATGCGCGCCGCCCGCCTCGTCGGCGCCGGCCGCGTCGCGCTCGAGACCGTCGCTCGCCCCGTTCCGGAAGACGGCGAGGTCCGCGTCCGGCTCGAAGGCTGCGGCGTCTGCGCCTCCAATCTCGGCCCCTGGGCCGGGCCGGAGTGGATGCGTTTTCCGACCGAGCCCGGCGACCTCGGCCACGAGGGCTGGGGGATCGTCGAGGCGGTCGGGCCGGGCGTCGACGATGTTTCGGTCGGCGAACGGGTCGCGACGCTGTTCTATCGCAGCTACGCCGAGGCCGACGTCGGCCCGGCCGCCCGCGTGGTCCGCCTGCCGGCGGCGCTCGAAGGGCTGCCCTTCCCCGGCGAGCCACTCGGCTGCGCCATGAACATCTTCCGCCGGGCCGCGATCGAGCCGGGCGACGACGTCGTCGTCGTCGGCATCGGCTTCCTCGGCGCCCTGCTGACCCGCCTCGCCGCCGACGCCGGCGCGCGGGTCGTCGCCCTGTCGCGCCGCGGCTTCGCCCGCGACCTCGCCCTCGAGATGGGCGCCGCCGAGGCGTTGCCGCTCGACGACGGCGACGCCGCGCTGCGCCGGCTCGGCGACCTCACCGGCGGCCCGCGTCGTGATCGAGGCGACCGGCAAGCAGGGTCCGCTCGACCTCGCCGCGGCGATGACCGGCGAACGCGGCCGGCTCGTCGTCGCCGGCTATCACCAGGACGGGCCGCGCACGGTCGACATGCAGCTCTGGAACTGGCGCGGCATCGACGTCGTCAATGCCCACGAGCGCGACGGCGAGATCTACATGCGCGGCATCCGCGAGGCGGTGGACGCCGTCGCCGCCGGGCGATTGCCGCTCGCCCGCCTGCTGACGCACGCCTACCGGCTCGACGGCCTCGGCGAGGCGCTCGACGCCACCCGCGACCGCCCCGACGGCTTCCTCAAGGCCTGGATCGACCTGTCATGACCATGGATGCTCCGCTTCGCGACGCGTTTCGCGACGCCGACGGGCAGGACGCCGCGCCGTCCGGGGACCGGTCCTCCGTCTCCCGCCGGCCGCCCCGTCTCGGCTTCCTCGGCGTCGGCTGGATCGGCCGCCACCGCATGACGTGCCTGATCGAGGCCGGCGCCGCGACGGTCGCGGCCATCGCCGATCCGTCCGAGGCGATGCGGGAGGCCGCCGCCGCGCTCGCCCCCGGCGTCCCCCTCGGGGAGAGCCTCGACGACCTGCTCGGGCACGACGATCTCGACGGCGTCGTCATCGCCACGCCGAGCGCCCGCCACGCCGAAGAGACGATCCGCGCCCTCGACGCCGGCCTCGCGGTCTTCTGCCAGAAGCCGCTCGGACGCACCGCCGACGAGGTCGCCACCGTGATCGACGCGGCGAAGCGGGCCGACCGGCTGCTCGCGGTCGATTTCTGCTATCGCCACACCGAAGGAATGAAAGCGGTCCGCCGGCTCGCCGCCGACGGCGATCTCGGCGAGATCTTCGCCGCCGACCTCGTCTTCCACAACGCCTACGGCCCCGACAAGCCGTGGTTCCACGACCCCGCGCAGTCGGGCGGCGGCTGCGTAATGGATCTCGGGGTCCATCTCGTCGATCTGGCGCTGTGGGTTCTCGGCTTTCCCGAGGTCGCGGCGGTCACGTCCGACCTGCACGCCGGCGGCCGCCGGCTCGGTGCGGCCCCGGCGGTGGTCGAGGACCACGCGGTGGCGACCCTTCGCCTCGCCGGCGGCGCCGTCGTGCGCATCGCCACCTCCTGGAACCTTCACGCGGGCGAGGACGCGCAGATTTCGGCCACTTTCCACGGCACCGCGGGCGGAGCGACCTTCCGCAACGTCGGCGGCTCGTTCTACGACTTCACCGCCGACCATCTCACCGGCACCGCGCGGCAAACGCTCGTTGTCCCGCCCGACGCCTGGGGCGGCCGGGCGATCGTCGACTTCGCCCGCCGCCTCGCCGATGGCGAGCGCCACGATCCGGCGACCGACGAGCTTCACCGGGTGGCAACGGTCGTCGACCGCATCTACGGCCGTTGAGGCGGCCGGCGGCGGATCGTCGCCTCGCCGCGAGACGGCGGCCTGCGCCAAGGAAGGCCGCCGTCCAGCCCCCTCACCTCTCGGCCTGAAGCACGCCGCAGGCGATGCGGTCGCCGGAGTTGCCCGAAGGCTGGCTGGTATAGTCGTCCGCGCTCGCATGGATCACCACCGCCGAGCCGTCGGCGTCGAGCAGGCGTTCCTCGCCCTCGTGGTCGAGGGTGAAGCCGCGGGTGAAGAACTCCGCGACCACGGTGCCGTCGGCACTGGCCTGGAGATTGGGCAGGTCACCCGGATGCTCGCCTTCGGCCGCTCCGACGCCGTGGTCGAGGCCGCGGGCGAGGTGGCCGCCGGCGGATTCGAAGCCGCCCTCGGCCTCGCAGGCGCCGACCTCGTGGACATGAAAGCCGTGCGGACCCTGCGACAGTCCGCTCGCCTCGACCCGAACCAGCACCGCCCCCGACGCCGTCTCCTCCATCGTGACGCGGCCGGAAATGCCCTCGCCCTGCAACTCGGCGACGACGCGCTCGCCCTCCGCCGCTTCGGCGGGGAACGGGAGCACCGAGGCGGCGGCGAACAGCGGCGCCGCGAGCAGGCGGACGGAGAGCCGCTCGAAGGTCGGGACGGCCAGGGTTCGACCGGTTCGGATCGGTGTCGTCGGGATGCGGGTCATGGCGGATCTCCGGGTTGTGGTCTGATGGTCGGGTGACGGCCGACGCCGCGAACGGGCGACGTGTCTCTCGTCGCGGCCGTACCGTCCGGCCGAACAGGGCCGCGGAGCCAAGGTTCCCGGTCGCGGTCGTCGCGAGCGCAGCCGGCAAGATTCCTTGTGGGAATAGTGCCCCCCGGTCCGGGGCGCACCAGTCGGGCGGCCCCCCGCGGCTAGTTCGCCGGCTCATGAAATCCCGCGACCTTACCCGGTCGGGAGGTCGGCCGAGGCCCGTCCGGCCGCCCATCGCGCGCCGGCGGGGATCTCCATCGGGAACTCCCGTGCCGCGCCGGACGTTTTTCGGCGAAGCGAAGGAGATCCCATGAGCAACCTGCCCGCCCCCGAACCCGGCACCGACCTGCCGCCGCAACCGCCGCCCGCTCCCCCCGGCCCGCCGGACCGGGAGATCGAGCCGGTGCGCGAGCCCGAGCCCGATCGCCTGCCCGACGAAATCCCCGTCCCCAATCCGGACGAGGCCGACGGCCCGCCCCTTCAATTGCAGCCGGCGATCCGAGGCACAGGGAACATCACCACTCCCTGACGGTTCGGCTCTTCCTGACGCGCCGTGCCGTCCGCCGCTCTCGGCGGACTGGCGCGTCCCGGAGAAAAGGAGCCACCTGATGGCCGATGACAACGCTCGCCGGGATCGGGAAGCCCGTACCGGCACATTCGACGACCGCCGTCCATCCAGCGGACGCAACGTCCGCGACCACCGCCGCGACGGCGACGTCCGGGAATATGGCGGGGCCTGGGAAGACCGCGCCGGCTATTATCCCGATCGTCCTGCCGACTACCCCGACATGCGCTTCGGCGAGAACGGCGGCCGCACCCGCCGGGAGCCGCCCGAGCCAGGACTGGCGATCGGCCCGGGCGCCAGCGAGGCCGCGCGCGAGCGATCCTCCTACGAGCAGATCCATGACCGCGGAAATTTCGGCGGCGCCGGCACCGGCAGCTTCGCCGCTCCCGGAGCGGGTCCCGATCATCGCGGCAAGGGTCCGAAGGGATACGTCCGCTCCGACCAGCGCATCGAGGAGGACGTCTGCGAACGCCTCGCCGACGATCCGGATCTCGACGCCTCCGCCATTTCGGTGACCGTCGAGAACGGCGAGGTCACCCTCGCCGGGCTGGTCGACGATCGCCGGGCCAAGCGGCGGGCCGAGGACTGCACGGAAGCCGCCTACGGCGTGCGCCACGTCCAGAACAATCTGAGGGTGCGTCCGTCCGGTCCATCCAGTTGAGCAATCGCTCGCGCGTGGCCGGCGGAGGCCGCGGTGATGTCAGGATCCCGCCCGCCGGCGGGGTCCGCCCGTCCCGCCCGAGGCGAAGGGCCGGGGACGCCGCCCGAGGCGTGGAGGCGACAGGGCTTGCGCGCGAGCGAAATCGCCGCGCCGCCCCCGACGACGGTCGGCCCGGTCGAAACCATGGCGGAGCGATGGAGCTGCCCGGCGAGGGGCGGGATCAGCGCCGGATCACGTGCGGATTTGCCGGCCCTTCGATCACTTCGCGAGGTCCGTCGTTCGGGTAGCGACCGCTGAGATCCTCGACGACGTGATAGAGTTTCTCGTCGCGGAAGGAACTGGCGAAGCGCGTCGAGACGCCGTATTCGGGTTTCACCGGTGCCTCGAGGAAATCGTCCTCGGCTTCGGCCGCCAGAATGCGAGCGTCGGCGGCGGAATCGGCCCGCACGATCACCGTGCCCTGCCACGGCGCCCGCTGCCAGGACGGCCCGTCCGGCCCTTCGTAGGGTTCGAGGCGGTAGATGCGTCGCTCCATGACCCTCGGCTCCTTCGTCTGGTCGCGGATGCTCCGAACCGGCAGGACGGTCTGCGGTTCGCCGCCGCGCGTGCCCGTGGAAAGGTCAGGGACGATCGTGCCGTCGGCGGCCCGGCTCACGGATGGAAAGCCGCAGCAGAAGACGCCGTCACGCCGACGATCTCCCGCCCGTCTGGCGCCTGTCCGCCCCGTCGAAATGTCATGAATCTACGGCCCGACCACCCGGCGCCCGTTCGAGCCTGCCGGCGCTCGTTCAGTCCCGACTGGTCGGGATTTGACGGGCTCGGTGTCGGAGGATGGAACGCGTCGCGACAAAGGCGGCGGGCATTCCCCCGCCTGGCGTCGCAACCGGCCGGGGATTTCGAAAAGGATGGGCTTGCCGCCGTCGAGCCTCGTTCTCCCGCGTCAAGACCGTTCCGGCCGGCGCGGCGGCAGCGGCCCGGGCCTCGCCTCAGGTCACGTAGACCAGCAACGCGACGCCGAGCACGAGGATCGCACCCGTGGTGCCGATCCAGGTGACGTAGCGCATCCGGTTGATCTCGACGCCCTGCTTGCCTTCGGTTTCGGAGACGACGACGGTTTCCTGTTCTCCGGGGGCGTTCTGCTTGAATTCGGCCATTCCGTTCTTTCTCCCGGGACGTGTTGCGCTTTGATGCGACATGGGGAAACGAGCCACAGGAGCCGCCGGTCGCCAGGGGGCGGTGCGACGGGCGGCTCCTGTTTCGGCTCTCCGGGTCACGCGGCGGAGGGGGTTGCGCGTGCCCACTTGGCAAGACAACGTGCGGACCTCCCCTTCGTTCCCGACGTCCCGCGCGAGACGCCGTCCCCTGCCCGGCGTCCCGGCGCAAGCGGGAGCGCGCCGAAGGGCTCAGGCCGGATAGTGGAGATCGGCGATCACCGGCAGATGGTCGGAGGCGTAGCGGGCGTCGAGGTCGGTCCAGGCCTCGCCCAGCATGGCGGCCGGGGCGCAGTAGATCCGGTCGAGCCGGAGCTTGGGATAGGGCGCCGGGAAGGTCGCTTCGAGGGTCCGCCCCGGCAGCAGTTTCGCGAGCCGGCGGCGCACCGACCCGAAGGCGAACCAGTCGTTGAAGTCGCCGAGCGCGACGGTCGGGCCGTCCGCCGGCTCGCCGATGATCGCGGCCAGCCGGCGCCCCTGCTCTGCCCGCTCGGGCAGCGACAGGCCGAGATGGACCGCGACGATCCGCAGGGGACCGAACGGCGTTTCCACGACTGCGGCCAGCGCGCTGCGCGGTTCGCGTCGCCCGACCGACAGATCGTGACGGACGACGCCGGCGAGCGGCCAGCGGCTGAACAGCGCGTTGCCGTAGGCGCCGTCGGGTCCGGTGATGGTGTGGGCGAAGGCGTGGTGGCCGCAGTCGTCGCCGTGAAGTCCGTGCAGCGGGGCCAGGCACCGCGGATCGCGGCCGCGGGTGTCGATCTCCTGCAGCGCCACGATGTCCGGCTCGTGCTTGCCGACGAGGGCGGCGACGCGGTCGATGTCGAAGCGCCGGTCGGGGCCGATCGCACCGTGGATGTTCCAGGTCATGAGCCGCAGGCTCCGGCGCGGATGGGGCAGCGGGGCGACGTGGGATTCGGTCATGGCACCTTGGGGCGGGAAAGCGGGACGGGAGGGGGGAGAACCGTTGGCGCCGGACGAGGACGTCGGCACCGGACGAGGACCGGCGGCCAGTCACGGTCCATGATGCAGGACATGATCGATCGGCCGCGACGGTTCGCAACTTCATTCACATCCGGCGCGAGGTTGCCGATAACCGCCGCCGCTCCTGTCCGGCGCGGCGAGGGAGTGGCCGGGTGCGGCCGGCCCGATCCGGCTCAGAAACGTCCCTGTTCGTCGGGATCGGGATCGACGGGAAGGTCGGGCCCCTCCATCGCCGGCGTCTCTTCGGCGCGAACGTCCTCTTCCAGCAGCGAAGGGTCGCTCATGCCTTCCTCGTTGAAAGGATCGCTCGGGGCCGGCTCGCGCAGCGGCGGCGCCGGTGCGTCGACCACCGGACGTGGATCGGGCGGCGGCATGGCGATGACGTCGTCGGAGGCGGCCTGCGAGGGCCGGGCGGCGTCCGGAGCCGGATCGATCCGCGGCCCGTCCACAGGGCTCGTGGGCGGCACCGAGGTCGGGGGCGAAGAGGCGCCGGGGTCGTCGCTGAGGTCTTTCACCGGGAGCGGGGTGGCGGCTTTCATCGTCGGGCCTCCTCTTGATGCCGGCCTCCGGCGCCCTGTCGACGACGGGACGTCGTGCGGCCGAGGCGTGGGCCGCCGATGGGTGGAACGCATGCGCACGCAACCGGCGGCGCCGCGGATTGTTCCGCGCGGGGCCGGCGGCGATCGGTCTCGGCTCCGATCCGCCCGCGGCGGGAACAACGGCGACCGCTGCCGGTTGTGCGGGTTCGAGGCGGCGCCCGCAACGACCGGCGCCGGACCTTCGGGCCGACCGTCACCTCGGCGGCGCCCCGTCGTCCCTCGCCGGAGACGCCGCAGGAGCGACGATGCTTCGGACCGACGACCCCCTGAACGACACGGAGGAATGCCCCATGAAGATCGACAAGCTTCTCTATGCCGCCGGCTTCACGCTGATGGCCGCCACCATGACCAGCGGCACCGCATTCGCGGCCAGCACCGCCTGTCCCGACAAGCCGGCGAACACCTCGGCCTCCGCGGAGCCGGGCGCCGCCGGTGCGGGGGCAGGTGCGGGCGGTGCCGCCGGTGCCGGCGCCGAGCAGCACGCCGGCATCTCCAAGGACGGCAGCCTCGCCCCGCTCGAGGGCGCCAACGCCGCCGACGCCACCGGCTATCAGGACGGCCAGAACCAGCAGACGGCGACCACCGCCAACGACGGCGCCGACACCATGGGCGGCGGCGCGGTCGAATCGACCGGCTCGGTGTCGAAGGACGGCCAGACCATGCCGCTCGCCAACGAGCAGGGCGGCGGTGACGATCAGGTCGCGATGTCCGGACAGGATGCCGCGGCCCAGCAGCACGGCGACGCGGCGGCCGCGAAGGCCACCGACTGCGACTGACCGGTCCGGCCCGCACCGCGACCGGTTTCTCGAATGAATGACGGCGCCCTTCCATCGGAGGGCGCCGTCTTTCGTGGGCTGCGCGCAGGCGATCGAAGCCTCCGCCGCGCACTTCTCACGCCTCGTCGTCGGGCGCATCCGCATCCTTCAGATCCGTCCCCGTCTCGAACTGCCGCACCAGGGCGAGGACGACGAAGCCGAGGCCGGTGGCGACGACCGCGATCTGCCAGAGGCCGAGGCCGGCGGCGAGGCCGATGACCCCGGCGAGCCACATGCCGGCGCCGGTGGTGAGGCCGCGGACCTTGCCACGCGAGAAGACGATGAAGCCGGCGGCGAGGAAGGCGACGCCGGCGGTGACCGCCTCGACGAGACGGATCGGATCGATCCGCGCCCGGTCGGTCTGGAATTCGCCCATGTGGACGATCTCGAGGGTCAGCAGGGCCGCGCTCGCCGCGGCGAGGCTGACGAGAATGTGGGTGCGCAGCCCCGCCGGCCGATCGCGCCATTCGCGCTCGATGCCGAGCACCGCGGCGAGCAGCAGGGCGAGCGCGAGGCGGGCGACGACGACGGGCGTTCCGAGATAGGTGTCGTTTCGAAAGTCGGCGATGATTTCGGTCATGATGTCACTCCCGCTGCGGAACCATCGCCGCGTCGCTCTGTTCCTTCTTGAGACGCGGGCCCTCTTGAGACGCGGGATCGCTCGCGCCCCGTTCCCGAAAACGAGGCGGCCCGGCCGCAGGACCCGCCCCTTCCGCACGCCCCGAACCCGATCCGGAGACCGCCGATGCCGACGATCCGCCCCGAGGCCATCGCCCGCGAGCGCGCCGCCGAGACCGGGCGCGGCCGCGACGCGCACACCCCGCTGCAGATCCCCTTCGCGGGCTGGAAGGACATCGCCTGGCGTGTCGCCGCCGAGATCCCACGCGACCGGCTGATGATGGTGGCAGCCGGCGTCACCTATTATCTCCTGCTGGCGATGGTGCCGACGCTCAGCGCCCTCGTCTCGGTTTACGGCCTCGTCGCCGACCCCGCGAGCGTGCGCGAGCAGACCGCCCAGCTGGTCGGCATCCTGCCGGAAGGCGGCCTTGCGATCCTCGACGAGCAGTTGACCCGCCTCGCCACCGAGGCGACCGGCACCCTCGGCCTCACCTTCACCATCTCCCTCGCCATCGCGCTCTGGAGCGCCAACGCCGGGGTCAAGGCGCTGTTCGACGCCCTCAACGTCGTCTACGAGGAGGAGGAGAAGCGCGGTTTCCTGCGGCTCACCCTGGTTTCGCTGCTGTTCACGTTGGCGGCGATCGTCGGCGCGGTCCTGTTCCTCGTCGTCGTCGTCGCCCTGCCGCACATCCTCGCCTACCTGCCGCTCGGCGCCGCCGCCGAGTGGACCGTCCGGATCACCGGCTGGGTGCTGATGTTCCTCGCCGCCACCTTCGCCCTCTCCGCGCTCTACCGCTACGGGCCCAGCCGGGCGCGGGCGCGCTGGCGCTGGATCACGCCCGGCGCGCTGTTCGCCGTGGTGCTGATCCTGGTCGCCTCGATGCTGTTCTCCTGGTACGTCGCCAATTTCGGCAGCTACAACGCCACCTACGGGTCGCTCGGCGCCCTGATCGGCTTCATGACCTGGATCTGGATCACCGTCGGCCTGCTGCTGATCGGCGCCGAGATCGACGCCGAGATGGAGCACCAGACCGCCCGCGACAGCACCCGTCCGCCCGACCGCCCGCTCGGCCGCCGCGGCGCCGCCATGGCCGACGACGTCGGCCGGGCTGCCGGCGAGGGCTGATCGGCGACCGCTCCGCGATGGGCGAGACCGACGCCTGGAGCCGGAGGCGGCGCGTCGGCGTGTCAGCGACACGTGGGAGCGACAGCGGTTGCTCGTTCCGCCCCCCGGAAAGCTCCGAATGGCCGGGCCGCTGCGGACCGGGTATCACAGGGACCAGCTTGCGCCGGGCGCATCCCCACCGCGACGCGCCGCCCGTCCCGGCCGCCGTCATCGATCCGGATGTTTCGCCATGGCCTTTCGCACCCTGCCCCGCCTCGTCCGCTTCCTGATCCTTCACGCGCTGATCGGCTTCGCCCTCGCCGGCGCCTTCGTCGCCGCGCTGATCGTCTTCGACGTCGGCGGCCTCGGCGCGCTGCTGACCGGCTCGCCCTCCGGCGCCCTCGCCATCGTGCTGCTCACCTTCGGCACCGGCGTCACCTTCTCGAGCGTGCAGATGGGCTTCGCGGTCATGCTGCTCGCCGAACACTGACGGCGCGCTTCGCTCCGCTATTCCTCTTCTTTCCCCTCGACCTCGTCACCCCCGCCGCCTCCGGTCCCGCCGAGCGCGCCGAGCAACTCCGCGCGCAGATCGCCGGGGGGCGTCGCCGCGTCGAGGGTCCGCCATTCGACCGGCCCGGCCATGCCTGCGATCTGCCGCTCCAGCACCGCGACGTCGGCGTCCGAGGGCCCCTTGCGCCGGCCGGCGACGCGGGCGGCGAGCAGGGCCGGACCGCCGGCGAGCCAGAACCCGTCGAAGGGCACGCTCGCCTCCCGCGCCACCGCCGCGATCCGTGCCCGGTCCTCCGGGCGGTCGAACACCGCGTTGGCGACGACCGAGCCTCCCGAGGCGAGCACGGCCGCCGCCCGGTGGGCGATGGCGACGTAGACCCGTTCCGACACCTCCGGCCGGTAGGCTTCCGGCGGCAGGCGGGTCTCGGCCGCGACGTCGAACAGGCTCTTGCGGATGCGGTCGCTTTCGAGCACCCGCGCACCCGGCGCCGTGCCGACGCCGGCCGAGACCGCTTCGGCGAGCGTCGACTTGCCGGACCCGGACAGGCCGCCGACCGCGACGAGGCGCGGCGGTGCCGGCTCGAGCAGGGCGAGGGCGAGGCGGAAATAGGACCGCGCCTCGGCCGCGGGCGCGGCATGAGGCTCGCCGCCCGCCGCCGTCGCCGCGACATGGGCCCGCACCCCGGCCCGCACCGCCATGAAGAAGGGCAGCAGGCCGAAGCCGGCCTCGTCGCCGGTGGCGTCGAGATAGCGGTTGGCGACCGTCGCGGCGAGGCCGCCGAGATTGCGGTGGATGAGGTCCATCAGCAGGAAGGCGAGGTCGTAGAGCACGTCGACGGTGGCGAGCACCGGGCTGAAGTCGATGCAGTCGAACAGCCGCGGCTCGCCGCCGACGAGGCAGATGTTGCGAAGGTGGAGGTCGCCGTGGCAGCGCCGGACCCGCCCGGCCGCCCCGCGCGCGGACAGCCGGTCGCGGCGGCTGCGCAGCGCCGCCTCGAAGGCATCGGTGAAGCGGTCCTCGTCGGCCGGCGTGAACAGGGCGCTTTCGCGCAGGCTGGCGGCGTTGATGGCGAGCACCTGCGCCATCGCCGCCGCCCCGTCGGTGTCACGGACCGGCGCCGCGGCGTGGAAGCGCGCGATCGCGAGGGCGGTGCGCGTCATCAGTTCCGCCGACAGCCGGCCGGCGGTCGCCATCCGGTCGAACAGTGTCTCCTGGTCGAAGCGAGTCATTTCGACCACCGCGTCGACCAGCGGTCCGTCGCCGCCGAGCGCGAGCGCACCGTCGGCCCGGCGGGTGACGCGGTGGCAGGCGCGGTAGATTTCCGGCGCGGTCACGCTGTTGAGCCGCACCTCCTCCTCGCAGGCGGCGAGACGCGCCTCGGCCGACGAGAAGTCGACATAGGGCAGCCGCACCGCCCGCTTGATCTTCCAGGCCCTCCGGCCGCGCAGGAAGATCCGCGAGATGTGTGTGTCGATCCGTTCGACCGGCCCGGCCTCGCCGTCCAGCACCGGCGCCGACAGCAGCGCCACCGTCTCGCTCTGATCGCCTTCCACCATGCCCGCCTCCCGCTCGCGGCGCGTGCGCCGCCGTCCGCGATCAGGTCACCGCGCGGGGCCGGCTGCAATGAGCGAGCGCAAGTCGGCGGCTTCGCCCGGCGATGCCGTCAGATCAGATCGTATTTTGCGAGAATGGCGGCGATCCGGCGGTCCTGCTCAGGGTCGGGCAGCAGCGCCGGCTGACGCGAGGCGCCGACCGAGGGATCCGTCAGATAGAGCGCCCGCTTGACGAGGGCCGGCGGGTAGCCGAGGCCGTAGAGGTCGGCGCGCAGGCCGGCGAAGATCGCCTGCGCCGCCGCCGCCCCGGTCTCGTCGCCGGCGTTGAAGCGGGCGACGATCTCGGCGAGCACCTTCGGCATGACGTTGCCGAGCCCGGAGATGCAGCCGCGGGCGCCGTTCTGCAGCGCCCACAGCACCAGGTGGTCGGGCCCGGAATAGACGTCGAAGCTTTCGCTCTCGCGCCCGACCGCGAGATAGGCCGCCAAGGTCTCCTGCGAGCCGCCGGAATCCTTGATGCCGGCGATGTTGCCGTGGCCCGCCAGCCGCCACGCGGTCTCCGGCTCGATGTGGTTCTGGGTCCGCGCCGGGATGTCGTAGAGGTAGACTGGCGCGGTGACCGCGTCGGCGACGGCCGAGAAATGGCGCACGAGGCCGTCCTGGGTGCAGGCGATGAAGAAGGGCGTGATCACCGCGATGCCGGAAACGCCGATCCGGTCGAACTCGCGGGCGAGCAGGCGGGTCTCGAAGGTCGCCGGCATCCCGGCGTTGACGATGACCTCGGCGCGGCCGGCAGCCTCCTCGACCACCTCGGCCGTCAGCCGCACCTTCTCCTCGAAGGTCAGTGCCGAGAAGTCGCCGTTGGTGCCGGCGCACAGGATGTTGTTGCCGGCCTCGACCTGCCGGCGCACCTGCGCCCGCGTCGCGGCATAGTCGATCCGCTCGTCGTCGTCGAAACAGGTCACCAGCGCGACGAAGGCCTTTGCCGCAGACGTCATGATGCCGTTCCTCTCCACTGCGCTGGGCCGCTCCCTCGCGAGCGGCGAAGACCATGCGTCAGTTGTGAAAATATGTCAAATTGGGCTGGACGTCATCGATCGCGGACCGGCGCCGATCCCTCACCCAAGCGGCCCGACGGGACGGCGTGCGTGACGTCTCACCCGCGAGAACCCTGATTTTCTCGCTTTCCTTCGACAGGATTCCGACGATCGCCCTTCCCGCGCCCCGCGACATCGCCGCACGGGAGCATCGGCCGTCCCGTCGAGATTTGTAAGATTTTCGCCGGCAGACAGGCGGCGCGGCGCCTGTCCTGGCGTGTGCGCGAGGCAGGCGGTTCGACGGGACGTCGAGCCGGAGACGGCCGAAGCCGAACGATGCCACGGCCCCGGATGGGCCGCGTCAGAGACGGAAGCAAGGGAAGAGAAGTGGCACTCCCAAGGGGAATCGAACCCCTGTTTTCGCCGTGAGAGGGCGACGTCCTGGACCGCTAGACGATGGGAGCGGAGAACGACGCGGGGCGTCGTTCGAAGGTGGCCGGGGTATAGCGGGCCGGTCGGCGGAGTGCAAGCCCTTTTGTTGCGAGGGCGATGCGGTCGTCGCGGTTTCGATCCGGCGGCGGTCGCCCCCGTCGCGGCGGCGGCCGGCTCTTCCGGGCGGGCGAAGTCGTCCGACGCCGAAAACGCCCGCCACCCCCTGCGGCCGCTCGCCCGGCCCTCTCCTCAACGGGCGACGAGGCGGGCTTCGCCGAGCCTTGCGCCGGTGGCGAGATCGTAGACGAGCACGCTGCGGCCCTCCGGCCCCTCGACGGTGACGACGAGGCGGCCGCCGTCGATCGTCTCGCCGAGGATGCGGGCGCCGGCCGGCAGCTCGATCACCGAGGAAAACGGCGCGCCGGCGGCGGCGCCGTCCTTTCCGCTGTTGACGGCCCGCCAGGCGATCGCGAATAACACCGCCAGCAGCCCGATGCCGAGCGTCGCCATCGACACGATCACGAAGCGCCGGAGCTTGGCCTGCATCGCCTCGAGGGCGGGATCGTGGGGAATCTCCGCGCCCCGCACGGCCGGCGCCTCGCGCCGCTCGTCGTCCTCGTCCCTCTCGTCGCCGGAAAAAACGAACATGTCCTCTCGTCCCCGCTCCAAGTCCCGCGGCGCGGCGCCGTCCGCCGCGGACGCAAAGGCCGATCGAGGTCTAGCGGATGCGGGCGCCGCGGTCGAGGCGCACACGCCGGCCGGCGTACCGGCCGGCTCCACCCTCGACGCATCCGGACCCGATGCAGCCGGCACCGACGCCGCCGGTGAGGTGACGCGCCGCGCCGGCACATCCCGTGGCGAGGCATCCGGCGCGGACGCAGCGGGTGGCTGCGTGACACGGGACGATGCGACCGATGACGACCTGCTCGACGAGGCAGACGGCGCACCGGCGCCCGTCGCCACCGCCATTCCCGCCGAACTCGCCGGCGAGCGGCTCGACGCGGCGCTGGCGAAGCTCCTGCCGGAGCTGTCGCGCAGCCGCCTCAAGGCGCTGATCAAGGCCGGCGACGTCGCCCTCGGCGGCCGGCCGGTGACGGACCCGGCCCGCAAGGTCGCCGCCGGCGAGGCCGTCGTCGTCGCCGTGCCCGCCCCGGTCGGCGCCGATCCCGAGCCCGAGGCGATCCCGCTGTCGATCCTGCACGAGGACGCCGACCTCGTCGTCATCGACAAGCCCGCCGGCCTCGTCGTCCATCCGGCCGCCGGCAACTGGACCGGCACCCTCGTCAACGCCCTGCTGCACCACTGCGCCGGCAGCCTGTCGGGCATCGGCGGCGTGAAGCGGCCGGGCATCGTCCACCGGCTCGACAAGGATACCTCCGGCGTCATGGTCGTCGCCAAGACCGACGCCGCCCACCAGGGGCTCGCCGCCCAGTTCGCCGACCACGGCCGCGACGGCGATCTGGAGCGCGCCTATCTCGCCCTCGTCTGGGGCTCGCCCGAACCTTTCCGCGGCACGATCGAGACGCAGATCGCCCGCTCGCCGAGCGACCGCACCCGCATGGCGGTGGTGCGGTCCGGCGGCAAGCAGGCGATCACCCATTACGAGGTGGTCGAACGGTTTCCCGCCGACGCCGGGCGCGACGCACTGGCGAGCCTCGTCGAATGCCGGCTCGAGACCGGACGCACCCACCAGATCCGCGTCCACATGGCCGAGATCGGCCATCCGATCGTCGGCGACCCGCTCTACGGCCGCGGCTTCCTCACCAAGGCCAACCGGCTGCCGCCGGAGATCGGCGACGTCGTCCGCGCCTTTTCGCGCCAGGCCCTACACGCATTCTTGATCGGCTTCGCCCACCCCGTGACTGGGGACCTGTTGCACTTCGAGAGCCCGATGCCGCAGGATATGGGGGAACTCGTCGACACCTTCTCCGGTTTGTCGCGAGACTGAACGCGGCCTCCTCGCCGCTCGCGCCGGCCAGAATCCGGCGCAGGCCCGATGAAAATGCCTCGCCGCGTCCCCATATTCCAATCGGCGTGTGCCTCGACGAGGGCCGCCGCGGCCCGCTTCATCCGAAGGGACCGGAACGCGAAAGGACCAGGACCATGGCACGAGCGTCATTACCCGCGATCGCGGCCGGAGAGGGCGGCCTCAGCCGCTACCTCGACGAGATCCGTCGCTTTCCGATGCTCGAACCGCAGGAAGAATACATGCTGGCGAAGCGCTATCGGGACTACGCCGATCGCGACGCCGCCCACAAGCTCGTCACCTCGCACCTGCGCCTCGTCGCCAAGATCGCGATGGGCTACCGCGGCTACGGTCTGCCGATCGGCGAGGTGATCTCCGAGGGCAACGTCGGTCTGATGCAGGCCGTCAAGCGCTACGAGCCCGAGAAGGGCTTCCGCCTCGCCACCTACGCGATGTGGTGGATCAAGGCCTCGATCCAGGAATACATCCTGAGGTCGTGGTCGCTGGTCAAGATGGGCACGACCGCCAACCAGAAGCGGCTGTTCTTCAACCTCCGCAAGGTCAAGGGCCAGATCCAGGCGCTGGACGAGGGCGATCTCAAGCCCGACCAGGTCGCCGCGATCGCCCAGAAGCTCGGGGTCTCCGAGGAGGAGGTGGTGTCGATGAACCGCCGGCTGTCCGGCGATTCCTCGCTCAACGCCCCGATCCGTCAGGAAGCCGACGGCGGCGAGTGGCAGGACTGGCTGGTCGACGACGCCGAGGACCAGGAGACCGTGCTCGCCGAGCAGGAAGAACTCGACATCCGCCGCAAGATGCTGAAGGACGCCATGGGCGTTCTCAACGAGCGCGAGCGGCGCATCTTCGAGGCGCGCCGCCTCGCCGACGATCCGATGACGCTGGAGGATCTCTCCGCCGAATTCGGCGTCAGCCGCGAGCGCGTGCGCCAGATCGAGGTCCGGGCCTTCGAGAAGGTCCAGGAGACCATGCAGAACGCCGCCCGCCGGATGAGCGAGCGGTCGGAGGCGGCGCTGGAAGCGGCCGCCTCGTGAGCCCCGCGGCCGGACGTCCGGTCTCGATCGATCTTCGCGAATCGCCGCGCGGTGCATCCGCGCGGCGATTTTTTTGCGCGCCGTCCTCCACGCGCCTTTCCCGCCGCGGCCCGCCGCCGTTAACCTTTCGGGCATGGACGCCGGGGCACACTGGAACCCTTCTCGGGAATGTGAAGGCCGCGAGGCTTTTTCCGTGAAGCGGGGCTGCCCATTTCGGAGGCAACGGAGCCGGCCGCGGGTCGGCGTGGGAAACGAGGGCGCGGATGCCGCGCGCGGCGTTCCCGGACGGTGAAGGACGCGCGCTGCGCGAGGAGTGAGACGGTGACGAGCGAGACCACCTGCCCGATCGAAGGAATGCCCGTACCGCAGCTGCGGGTCGGCATCGTCGGCGGGCCGCGCTGGCGGCTCTGCGACCAGAAACCCAAGCACTTCACGCTGCTCGTGGTCCACCGCGGCGCCGGCTGTTCCTCCTGCGGCGGGCTCTTGCACCGCATCGACGCCCGGCTCGGCGAGTTCCGCCGGCGCGGCGTCGCCGTCGTCGCCCTCTCCGCCGACGACCGGCCGACCACCGAGCGGTTCGCCGACGCTCTCGGCATCGACCGGCTGCCCCTCGGCTACGGCTTCTCCGCCGAGGACGCCGCCGACTGGGGCGTCGAATTGCTTCCGCCGGCGCCGGGCGAAGACCCCGGACGGCCGCGCTGCGCCTTCACCCTGTTCCTGGTGCGCCGCGACGGCACCCTCGAGATGCGCGAGGTACCGCCGCAGGGCGATCTGCCGGGGGTCGACGAGATCCTCGCCGCCGTCGACGCCGCGATCGGCGAGGCCGACGCCGGGGCGGACGCGGCGAGGGCCGATGCCGCCGACGCGGCCCGTCCCCTCGCCCAGGGCTCCCCGGTCGCCGAAGCCTGCCCGGTCGCCGGGGCCAAGGCCTCCTGAGCGACGCCGGCCGGCCCGGCCTCGCCGCGCGGGCATTCCCGCCCGACGTCGACGCGGGCACGGCCGCCCGGCACCACCGGCCGTCATCACCCGAGGCGGCCGCGGCGCTTCTCCCGCTCAGCGGATCGTCACCGCGTAATCGGCGACCGGCCGCACCTCCTCGATCAGACCTTCCGCCTTCATGAACTCGGCGAAACGGGCGTAGCGGCCGACGTCGAGCGCCGCCGGGCGCTTGGCGAAGCGCGGCAGCGTGTCGGCCCAGGCCGTGCGGTTGAGGTCGTCGTCGAGATCGGGATGGCCGGCGAGGAACAGCTTCCACGCCTCGTCCGGATGGTTGGTGAGGAACAGCGTCGCCTCCTCGATCGCGGCGAGGAAGCGCGACAGCCGCGGATCGACCGCGCCCTCGGTCACCAGTTCGGAGCGGGTGATCAGCACCAGTTCGTCATAGGGCGGCAGGCCGTTCTCCTCGGGGAAGAAGGCGAGGCCCTCGTGGCCCTCGAGCCGCATCTGGGTCAGCTCGAAATTGCGGTAGCCGCCGACCACCGCGTCGACCTGGCCGGCGATCAGCGAGGCCGACAGGGCGAAGTTGACGTTGACGAGTTCGACGTCGGCCGCCGTCAGCCCGCCCGCCTTCAGCATCTGGCCGAGCATAGCGTCCTCGAAGCCGCTGACCGAGAAGCCGATGCGCTTGCCCTTCAGGTCCGCGAGGCTCTTGATCGGCCCGTCCTTCAGCACGATCAGCGTGTTGAGCGGGGTCTCGACCAGCGTGCCGAAGCGGGCGAGCGGCAGTCCGCCGGCGACGTCGAGGATGAGGCTCGGCTGATAGGACACCGCGACGTCGCCCTGGCCGGCGGCGACGAGCCGTGGCGGCGCGCTCGGGTCGGCCGGCGGCACCAGCTCGACGTCGAGCCCCTCGCGCTCGAAATAGCCGCCCTCCCTGGCCACCACCAGCGGGGCGTGGTCGGGGTTGACGAACCAGTCGAGCAGAACCGTCAGCTTGTCGGCGGCGCTGGCCGTCGGAGCCGCGAGAACCGTCGCGGCGGCGAGGCCGGCCGCGGCGAGGAGGGAAAGTGCTTTCATCCTGTTCGTCCTTTCGGTGGGAGATGTCGGAAATGGTCGGTCGAGGGTCCGGGCTCAGCGCGCGGCGCGGCCGGGCTCGTCGCTCTCGACCCAGAAGACGAGGCGGCGCGTCAGCGCGTCGACGGCGATCTTCAGCGTCAGCGTCACCACGGCGAGCATGATCAGCGCGGCGAACAGCGTGTCGGTCTGCATGCGGGCGTTCGACTGCAGCATGACGAAGCCGAGGCCGCGCGAGGCGCCGACCCATTCGCCGACGACGGCGCCGATCGGCGCGAACACCGCCGCGACGCGGATGCCCGAGACGAGGCCCGGCAGCGCCGCCGGCAGGCGGATCAGCATCAGCGTGCGAAACCGACCCGCCCGCCACAGCCGGGCGAGGTCGAGCAGGCCCTCGTCGGTGCGGGCGAGGCCGTCGGCGAAGGCCGAGGTGATCGGGAAGTAGATGATGAGGGTCGCCATCACGACCTTGGAGGCGAGGCCGAAGCCGAACCAGAGCACCAGCAGCGGCGCGATGGCGAAGACCGGCAGCGTCTGGCTGACCACCAGCACCGGCGTCAGCACGCGCGACAGCGCCGGCACGCCGCCGACGAGAAGCCCGGTGGCGACGCCGAGAACGAGGCCGCAGATCAGGCCGAGGCCGATTTCGGCGAGGGTGATCAGCGCCTCGCCGCCGAGGAAGGAAAACTTGGCGACGAAGGTCGCGGCGACCCGGAACGGCGGCGGCAGCATGAAGGGCGGCGGCGCGAAGACCACGACCGCCGCCTGCCACACCGCGACGACGACGGCGAAGGCGAGCAGCAGCTCGCCGGCGAGCCGCAGCGGCCGCGGCATCGACGGCCGGCTCCGGGGTGCTCGCTCTCGAAAGTCTTCTCCCGCCACCGCCCGCCCTCGCCGCAAGAGCGCCGTGTCGCCACGGCGCGCGAGTCGTTGGGCGGAAAGAAGCGGAATAGCCGGTCTGGAGCGTCCCGTCCCTTCGCCGGCATGACCCGGATCAGGTTCGAAGGGTCCGGGCCTGAGGCGCTCGTCGAGCGCCAGACACCATCTCAGTTCCTGTCAGGAACACCCCTCGGACAGGGGGCACTATGACCGCGCCGGCGCCGGGGGGCAAGCCCCGCCGGGAGCAGCCGGCTTTTCGCGGGTGACGAAAGACCCTCTCCGCCGCCGGGACGAAGGCTGTCCGACACCACTCGCGCGTGGTGTCGCTCACTCGCCCCAGGCCGCGAAGGCCTGGGCGAAGATCCTGTCGCCCGGCGCCCCCTTCTCGAAGGTGAGGATGGCGCGGCGGCGGCTGCCGTAGAGGATCGGCACGTCGATCCACTCGCGTTCCTTGAGCAGGGCGACGTTGCGCTGGGCGTCGCGCTCCACCGCCGAGGCCGCCAGCCAGAAGTGGTTGGCGGTGACCGGCTGGACCGCGCCGACGAGACTGTCGCCGCGGGCGTCCTCGGTCGGCTTCAGCAGCAGGCCCGGCGTCGCCGTGATGCCGTTGCCGTCGAAGGCCGCCCCGAGCTGGAATTCGAGGTCGATCAGATGGGTCGCCGGCAGCGAGCCGTCGGTGATCTTGCGGATCG
The DNA here is from genome assembly GCA_937900425.1 of uncultured Alphaproteobacteria bacterium. GTDB lineage: Bacteria > Pseudomonadota > Alphaproteobacteria > Rhizobiales > Pleomorphomonadaceae > CALCDT01. The sequence continues at coordinate 32,167 of CALCDT010000238.1, forward strand.
TCATGACGAGGGTGAGGCCGCGGTCGGGCATCGTGACCCGGGCCCGGATCGCGGCGGCCTGGTCGCCGGCGGCCGGAACGAAATCCCAGATCGCCTGGCCTTCGATGCGCGTCCCTTCGGTGTTGGGCAGCGGCTCCTCGTAGAGGATCGCCCGCTGGGCGACGGCGACGGCGGTGCTGGCGTCGCCCGCCGGCGCCTGCGGGTCGGAGGTGGCCGCGGCGGGGGGCTGCGCGGCCGTTGCCGGCGTCTCGGGTGCCGTGGTCTCGGGCGCGG
>CALCDT010000239.1 GCA_937900425.1 uncultured Alphaproteobacteria bacterium
CGCTCGCCGTCGAGGCCCGCGCCCGCGATCCCGCCGCGGCGCCGGTGCGCGGCTCGCTGATGCTCGTCGACAACACCATCGATTCGAACAGCGGGACGGTGAAGCTGAAGGCCCGCTTCCCGAACCCGGACGGCGCCCTCTGGCCGGGGCAGTACGTCACCGCCGCGGTGGTACTGAGGACCGAGCGCGATGCCGTGGTCGTTCCCGACGCGGCGCTGCAGCGCGGTCTGGCCGGGCTCTACGTCTATGTCGTCGGCGCCGACGGTACCGCGACGATGCGCGCTGTGGAGACAGGCCCCCGCACCGACGGGATCGCGGTGATCCGCAGTGGCGTCGCCGCCGGCGACAGCGTCGTCGTCTCCGGCCAGTACCGGCTGAAGCCCGGCGCCAGGGTCACCGAGGCGCCGCCGCGCACCGCCGCGGCCGACTGATGTCGATCTCGGCCCCCTTCGTCCGCCGGCCGGTGGCGTCGCTGATGCTCGCCGCCGCAGTGCTGCTGCTCGGTCTCGCCGCCTGGCCGCAGCTGCCGGTGGCGCCGCTGCCGCAGGTCGACTTCCCGACCCTGCAGGTCAGCGCCTCGCTGCCGGGCGCCAGCCCGGAAACCATCGCGGCGACGGTGGCGACGCCGCTCGAGCAGCAGTTCGCGGCGATCCCCGGCCTCACCCAGATGACGTCGACGAGCGTCCTCGGCAGCACCACCATCGCCCTCCAGTTCTCCCTCGAGCGCGATCTCGACGGCGTCGCCACCGACGTTCAGGCGGCGATCAACAACGCCGCGGGCCAGCTGCCGGCGACGCTGCCGAACCCACCGACCTACCGTCGCGTCAACCCGGCCGACACGCCCTTCCTCGTCCTCGCCGTCACCTCCGAGGCATATCCCCTTCCCTACGTCGCCGACCTCGCGACGACGCTGCTCGTCAATCAGATCTCGCAGATCGACGGCGTCGGCCTCGTCAACACGGCGAGCGGCGACGTGCCCTCGGTCCGCGTGCAGGTCGATCCGCGCCGCATCGCCGCCCTCGGCCTCGACCTCGAGACGATCCGCACGGCCATGGTGCAGGTCACCGCCGATGCCCCCAAGGGCACCATCGAGGGTGGCACGCAGAGCTTCACCGTCTTCGCCAACGACCAGCTGTTCACCGCCGACGAGTGGAACGACGTCATCATCGCCTGGCGCGACGGCGCGCCGGTGAGGATCCGCGACATCGGCCGGGCCGTCGACGCCGCGCAGAACGCCTATTTCGCCGCCTACGCGGTCGTCGAGAAGGGCGCCAAGCCGGTCCCCGCGGTCGCCATCGCCGTCACCAAGTCGCCCGGCGCAAACGTCATCGCCACCGCCGACCGCATCAAGGCCGAGCTGCCCCGCCTCGCCGCGGCGCTGCCGGCGGCGATGGACGTGCACGTCCTCACCGACCGCACCGCCACCATCCGTGCCTCGGTGGCGGACGTGCAGTTCACCCTCGTGCTCTCGATTGTGCTGGTGATCCTAGTCGTCCTGTTCTTTCTGCGCAGCGTCCGCGCCACCGTCGTCCCCGGCCTCGTCCTGCCGTTGGCGATCCTCGGCACAGCCGCGGTCATGCTGCCGCTCGGCTACAGCCTCGACAACCTGTCGCTGATGGCGCTGACCATCGCCGTCGGCTTCGTCGTCGACGACGTCATCGTCGTCATCGAGAACATCCATCGCCACGTCGAGGACGGCGTCGCGCCGCTGCAGGCGGCGCTCGCCGGCGCCGCCGAAATCGGCTTCACCGTCGTCTCCATCTCGATCTCGCTCGTCGCCGTGTTCGTGCCGCTGTTCCTGATGGGCGGCATCGTCGGGCTCTTGCTGCGCGAGTTCGCCGCCGTCGTGGCGATCGCCATCCTCCTCTCGATGGTGCTGTCGCTGACGCTGACGCCGATGCTCTGCGCGCAGCTCCTGCGGCCCGCCGCGAGCGAGCGGCCGGGCCTCCTGTCGCGGGCGATCGGCGCCGGTCTCGACGGGCTCGTCGCCGGCTACGCGCGCGTCCTCGACGTCGCGCTGCGCTTCCGCGCCCTGACGCTCGTGTCGTTCCTCGCCACCGTCGCCGTCACCGCCTGGCTGTTCGTGGTGATCCCGAAGGGCTTCTTCCCCGAGCAGGACAACGGCTTCATCATCGCCACCCTGGAGACCGGCCAGGACGCCTCCTTCGAGGCGGTGCGCGCCGACCTGCTCGCCGCCGCCGAGGTGCTGCGCCACGACCCGGACGTGACCACCATCACTCTGTCGACGCCCGGCCAGACGCCCAACACCGGCATGCTGTTCATCAACCTGCTGCCGAAGGGAGAGGGCCGGACGACGCCGATCGACGCCGTTATCGACCGGCTCGGCAAGGCCGCGGCGGCACTGCCCGGCGTGCGGCTGTACATGCAGGCGGCCCAGGACATCGTCATCGGCGGCCGCCGCGCCCGGACCCTCTACCAGTACACCCTGGTCAGTCCCGACCTCGACGCGCTGAACGACTTCGCGCCGCGGCTCCTGGAGCGGATGAACGCGCTGCCGCAACTGACCGACGTGGCGAGCGACCAGCTCTCGGCGGCGCCGGCGGCGGTCGTCACCATCGACCGGGACCGCGCCTCGCGCTGGGGCATCCAGCCCGCCCTCATCGACGCGACCGTCAACGACGCCATCG
>CALCDT010000240.1 GCA_937900425.1 uncultured Alphaproteobacteria bacterium
GCAGGATACACCGATCCCATCATACCAATCAGAGGGGACACAACACGAAAGCGGGAATCCAGCCATCCGCGAGGGAGCGGCCCGCGACGTCGCACCGCCGCCGCCCGATCGGCCTTCCGCCGCGACGAGCCGCAGGGCAGCAGCGAGAGCAACCACCCTTCCCCTTGCCGCGCGCTGGATCCCGGCGTTCGCGGCGATGACGGCGGAGAGGGGCGATCCTCACACCAGCATCGAGATCGGCTTCTCGATGTAGCTCTTGACCAGCGAGATCAGTTCGGCCGACAGGGCGCCGTCGAGGCAGCGGTGGTCGGAGGTGAGGGTGATGCTCATCACGGTCGCAACCGCGAGCTGGCCGTCCTTGACCACCGGGCGCGGCTCGCCGGCGCCGACCGCGAGGATCGAGGCGTGGGGCGGGTTGATCACCGCGGTGAAGTCCTTGACCCCGTACATGCCGAGGTTGGAGATCGCCGTGGTGCCGCCCTGGTATTCCTCGGGCTTCAGCTTGCGGTCGCGGGCGCGCTTGGCGAGGTCCTTCATCTCGTTGGAGATGGCCGACAGCGTCTTCAGCTCGGCCTTGCGCACGATCGGGGTGATGAGGCCGCGGTCCGGCAGCACGGTGGCGATGCCGATGTCGACGTTGCGATGCTTGATCATCGCGCCCTCGGTCCAGGAGACGTTGGCGTCCGGCATGGCGTGGAGCGCCATCGCCATCGCCTTGATCACCATGTCGTTGACCGACAGCTTGTAGGCCGGCTTGCCGCCGACCTCCGGCGCCGCCTTGTTGAGCTGGGCGCGAAGGGCGAGCAGGTCGTCGATCAGGCAGTCGACGGTGATGTAGAAGGCCGGCACCTGCTGGCGGGCCTCGGTCATGCGGCGGGCAATGACCTTGCGCATGCCGTCGTGCGGCACGAGTTCGTAGGAGCCCTCGGGGAAGAGCTTGAGGATCGCCTCGTCCGAGGCCGGCGCGGCGAGCGCGGGCTTGGCAGCCTCCGCGGCCTTCGGCTTCTCGGTCTTGGCGGCCGGAGCGGCGGCCGGGGCCGGGGCGGGCTTCGCACCGGGCTTGGCGCCCTCGACGTCCTTCAGCACGATGCGGCCGTGCGGGCCGGAGCCGGAAACCGCCGAGAGGTCGATGCCCTTCTCCTTGGCGACCCGGCGGGCGAGCGGCGAGGCGAAGATGCGGCCCTCGGAGGGCTTCGCGGCGGGAGCGGCGGCCTCGGCCTTCACCGGGGCGGCGGCAGCCTCGGCCTTCGCCGGAGCGGCGTCCGACTTGACCGGCTCCGACTTCGCCGGCTCGGCGGCCGCGGGAGCGGCGGCTTTCGGCGCATCGCCCGACGCGGCGGCGCCGACGTCCTCGCCCTCGGCGGCGAGAATGGCGATGAGGTCGTTCACCGGAACGTCCGCGGTGCCTTCCGGCACCACGATCTTCGCCACGGTGCCCTCGTCGACGGCTTCCACTTCCATGGTCGCCTTGTCGGTCTCGATCTCGGCGATGACGTCGCCGGCCGAAACCGTGTCACCCTCCTTGACCAGCCACTTGGCGAGATTGCCCTTCTCCATCGTGGGAGACAGGGCCGGCATCAGAATGTTGATCGGCATCGCGCCCTCCCTCAGGCCCGGTAGGTGACTGCCTTGACCGCCTCGATGACCTCGCCGACGTTCGGAAGCGCCAGCTTTTCGAGGTTGGCGGCGTAGGGCATCGGGACGTCCTTGCCGGTGACGCGCAGCACCGGCGCGTCGAGATAGTCGAAGGCGTCGACCATGATGCGGGCGACGATCTCGGCGCCGACGCCGGACTGTGGCCAGCCCTCCTCGACGGCGACGCAGCGGCCGGTCTTCTTGACCGAGGCGACGACCGTCTCGCTGTCCATCGGGCGGATGGTGCGCAGGTCGATCACCTCGGCGTCGATGCCCATGCCGGCGAGTTCGTCCGCCGCCTTGACGGCGTAGGTCATGCCGATGCCGTAGGAGACGATGGTGACGTCCTTGCCCTTGCGGTGGATTCGGGCCTTGCCGATCGGCAGGACGAAATCGTCGAGCCGGGGCACGTCGAAGGTCTGGCCGTAGAGGATCTCGTTCTCGAGGAAGATCACCGGGTTCGGATCGCGGATCGCCGCCTTGAGCAGGCCTTTGTAGTCCGATGCCGTGTAGGGCATCACCACCTTGAGGCCGGGGATGTGGCTGAACCAGGCGGCGAAGCACTGGCTGTGCTGGGCGGCGACGCGGGCGGCGGCGCCGTTCGGTCCGCGGAACACGATCGGACAGCCCATCTGGCCGCCGGACATGTAGAGCGTCTTCGCCGCCGAGTTGATGATCTGGTCCATCGCCTGCATGGCGAAGTTGAAGGTCATGAACTCGACGATCGGCTTCAGGCCGGCGAAGGCGGCGCCGACGCCGAGGCCGGCGAAGCCGTGCTCGGTGATCGGGGTATCGACGACGCGGCGGGCGCCGAATTCCTGCAGCAGCCCCTGAGTGATCTTGTAGGCGCCCTGGTATTCGGCGACCTCCTCGCCCATGACGAAGACGTCCTCGTCGCGGCGCATCTCCTCGGCCATGGCGTCGCGGAGCGCCTCGCGCACCGTCGTCGGCACGAAGTCGGTGCCGGCCGGGATCTCCGGATTGTCGGCGACCTCGGTCTTCGGCTGGGCCGGCACGGCGGCCGGTGAGACACCCTGCGAAACCGGCTCGGCCGGGATCTCGCGCTGCGGCTCGGGCGTCGACTCGGGTGCGGCGGGGCTGTCCGGCGCCGGGGCGGAGCCGCCGGCCTCGAGCGCGCTCTCGTCCTCCCCCTCGGCGAGCAGCACCGCGATCGGCGTGTTGACCTTGACCGCCTCGGTGCCTTCCTCGACGAGGATCTTCCCCATCGTGCCCTCGTCGACGGCTTCCACTTCCATGGTCGCCTTGTCGGTCTCGATCTCGGCGATGACGTCGCCGGCCGATACCGCCTCGCCCGGCTTCTTGAGCCACTTGGCCAGCTTGCCCTCTTCCATCGTGGGCGAGAGCGCCGGCATCAGGATTTCGATCGGCATGTTACGACTTCCCCCCTCGCCTCACTTCAGCACGTCGGTCCAGAGCTCGGACACGTCCGGCTCGGGATCGACGCTGGCGAAATCCGCGGCCTCGGCGACGACGGCGCGCACGTCCTTGTCGATGGACTTTAACTCGTCCTCGCTCGCCCATTCGTTCTCGATCAGGCGCAGGCGGACCTGCTCGATCGGATCGTGATCGGTCCGCATCTTCTGGACCTCGTCCTTGGAGCGGTATTTCGCCGGGTCGGACATCGAATGGCCGCGGTAGCGGTAGGTCTGCATCTCGAGGATGAAGGGGCCGTTGCCCTGGCGGCACCATTCGACCGCCCGCTCGCCGGCGGCCTTGACCGCGCGAACGTCCATGCCGTCGACCTGCTCGCCGGGGATGCCGAAGGAAACGCCGCGCTTGGAGAAATCGGTCTGGGCCGAGGCACGGCTGACCGCGGTGCCCATGGCGTATTTGTTGTTCTCGACGACGTAGATGACGGGCAGCTTCCACAGCTCCGCCATATTGAAGCTCTCGTAGATCTGGCCCTGGTTGGCCGCGCCGTCGCCGTAATAGGCGAGCGAGACCGTGTCGGAGCCGCGATACTTGTTGGCGAAGGCGAGGCCGGTGGCGATCGGCACCTGGGCGCCGACGATGCCGTGGCCGCCGAAGAACTGCTTCTCGCGGCTGAACATGTGCATCGAGCCGCCCTTGCCCTTGGAATAGCCGCCCCTGCGGCCGGTGAGCTCGGCCATGACGCCCTTCGGGTCCATGCCGGTGGCGAGCATGTGGCCGTGGTCGCGGTAGCTGGTGACGACCTGGTCGACGCCGTCCTTGACGCACATCTGCATGCCGACGACGACCGCTTCCTGGCCGATGTAGAGGTGGCAGAAGCCGCCGATCAGGCCCATGCCGTAGAGCTGGCCGGCCTTCTCCTCGAAGCGGCGGATCAGCAGCATGTCGTGGTAGGCCTTGAGCTCCTCGTCGCGGGAGAGATCGGCCAGTTCGGGCAAGGCGTTCTTCTTGGTTTCGGCGGGTTTGGCGGACGAGGCGCGCGTGCGACCTCGTTTCTGGGCAACTGCGCGTTCGGCCATGGGCCCTCCCGTTCGTCCTTGGGGCGGACGTCCTCTCGATCTACCGGAGAGCCGCACGGTATCTCAGACGAAAGACCAATCCAAGACCCTAAATGCGACGCATAGCGCCCATGCGCAAACATCAAGTCATTGATTTATCATACTAATGTACATTTTAACTAGATGTTGGTTCATGAATGCATATTAATGAGAATCAAGTTCAAACCCACACCGCAATGCACGAAATTCCCGGTTGCATCGCACCATTCGATCCTGAAACCGGTCGGTCGATGACACCGAGGACGGCCGGCGTGCCCCGGACGGTCCGGACCCGGCCGAACGGATCGTCGTCGGAGTGACAGAAGGAGAGACGGGAGGCCATGGGCGGGCACGGAGCGAGGCGCGCGACGGGGGGATCGCACAGGGGACGGCGCCGCAGCCGGAGGGCGATGGCGCTCGCTCGCCGGCAGGCGAAGCTGGCGAGCTCCGCGACGTGGTTCCGATGCGGCCCGGTCCCGATGCGGCACTCCCCGGCCGGGTGGCGACCCGCGTCGGGCGCGACCGCCGCGATCCGCCGTACCGAGGAGCGGTCGCGTCACTCCGCGCGGGGGCGAAGGATCACGAGGTCGGCGGGATCGACGAAGTTGAGGGCCTCGCGGGCGCGGATGTCGAGCATGTCGCGGTCGATCGCCGGGCCGGTCAGCAGCGCGACGCGAACCTCGAGATCGCGGCGCTCGGCCTTGAGGCGGGCGAGTTCCGCCCGCAGCTGCGTCGCCCGGCTTTCGAGCAGCGCCCGGCCGGCGATGCCGTATTCGCCGTTGAAGGCATGGTAGGTGAAATAGCTGAGGAACGCTCCCGCGAGCACGGGCAGCACGAGCCGGCGAAGGCGGGAGGGACGGTACTGGCGGGTCGCCATTGAACGCATGATACGGGCTGCAACTTCGCTTCGGGCCGACGGTGATCGAATCCTGACGGCTCAGGGTAAAGAGAGCGTTAGGATCGCGGGACGACGCCCCCTTCAATCGATCGATCCCCGCTTTCGGCATGGCTCGTACCGGCGCCACCGCGCGAACTCCCGACGTCGCATGGCTGCGGCGTCACCACGGGCTCGCCGGAGGGTGACGGAGAAGCGCGCCGGGATCGACCCCTCGTCACAACCTCCACGATTGCCGAACGAGCCGGAACCGCGTCGCCGATCGGACTTTCCTCCCAGGTTTCGTCCGGTAACATGTGGATTTACCTAGATCAGTCGGCCGGCTCGACGCGAAACAACAACAGATTGTTAGGATACGACGATTAGGTTCGGCCGCAGTCGAAGTCGTATGATGGCCCGGACATGACACCTCAGACCGCCCGATCCGCGTCCTCCACAACCCTGCCCTCACTCGCCTTCGTCACGGCCATCGTCGGTGTGCTGATCATCGCCGTCCTCTGGGCGGTCCACGAGACCGACCGCTCGGCGCGCGAGCGCGAGGAGAGCTTCGTCACCCTGATGATCCACCACGAGGTCGAGAAGATCGTGCTCGACCAGGAGAACGTCGCGATCTGGGACGAGGCCGTCGAGAGCACGAGCGGACGGTTCGACCGCAGGTGGATCTCGGACAATTTCGGCCCGTGGATGTTCAAGTACTTCCGCCACGACCGCACCTTCCTGTTCGACGCCGACGATCGCCTCGCCTATGTCATGGCCGACGGCGAGGACGGCGCCCTCGCCCTGTCCAGCAGCCAGCAGGCCGTGCTGATGCCGATGGTCGAGGTGCTGCGCGGCCGGCGCACGGAGACCTGGGCGAAGGCGCCGACGACCACCCTGCAGGAGAGTTACGCCAACCCCCGCACGGTCCGGATCGCCCGCTTCGAAGGCCGGCCGGCGATCGTCGCCGCGATGACGATCGTTCCCGACAGCGAGCGGGCCTATCAGGTACCCGGCAGCGAATACGTCATCGCCAACGTGCGCTTTCTCGACCGCGATTTCCTCGCTGCGATCGAGGAACGCTACCTTCTCCACGACCTGCGTTTCATCAAGGGCGAGGGCTCGCGGCGGGGCGGGCTCGGCATCGTCTCGATCGCCACCGACGACGGCGAGCCCCTCGGCACCGTGATCTGGCCGGCGTCGACCCCCGGCAGCGACCTCGTCGTCAAGATCGCTCCCTTCGTGCTCGCCACAGTCCTCATCGTCGGCGCCATCCTGTTCCTCCTCGTGCGCCGGACCGACCGCGCCGAGAGCGACCGGCGCACCAGCGCGGCGGAAGCCCACCATCTCGCCTTCCACGATCCGCTGACCGGACTGCCGAACCGGCAGACCTTCACCGACGTTCTGGAGCGCACGCTCGACGCGGCGACTCCGTCCGGCGAGGCCGTGGCCGTGCTCTACATCGACCTCGACCGCTTCAAGGAGGTCAACGACAGCCTCGGCCATCCCGCCGGCGACGAATTGCTGGTCGAGGTGGCGCGGCGACTGCGCGAGGTCACGGGGCCGCGCGATCTCGTCGCCCGCCTCAGCGGCGACGAATTCGCCGTGATCCGCCGCAATGCGCGGGAGACGGACGTCGCCGCCTTCGCCCAGCGCGTCCTCGCCTCCCAGAGCCAGGTGTTCGACCTGCTCGGCACCAAGGTCTTCGTCGGCTGCAGCATCGGCATCGCCATCGCGCCCGACCACGGCGACAGCCGGCTCGAGATCTGCCGCAAGGCCGACATCGCGCTCTACGTTGCCAAGAGCCGCGGTCGCAACCGCTTCTGCCTCTTCACCGAGGCGATGGACGCCGACCGGCGCCGGCGAGAGCGCATCGAGCGCGGACTGCGCGAGGCGCTCCACCTCGAAGAGGGCTTCCACGTCTACTTCCAGCCGTTCCTCGACCGCTCCGGGCAAACCATCGTCGGGGTCGAGGCGCTGTTGCGCTGGCATCACCCCGACGGCGAGGTGGTGCCGGCGTCGGAGTTCGTCCCGATCGCCGAGGAATGCGGCCTGATCGTCGATCTCGGCGAGCGGATGATGGAAAAGGCCTTCACCGCGGCGGCGCGCTGGCCCAAGCTGCGCTGCGCCGTCAACTGCTCGCCGATCCAGCTCAAGCAGGAAGGCTTCGCCGCCTCGGTGCGGGCGGTTCTGGAGAAGACCGGCTTCGACCCGCGCCGGCTCGAACTCGAGATCACGGAGACCGTGCTCAACGACCTCTCCGACGCCTGCCGGGCCGAACTGGAAAGCCTGCGCCAGATCGGGGTGTCGGTGGCTCTGGACGACTTCGGCACCGGCTATTCCAGCCTCAGCCACCTGCTGAGCTTTCGCATCGACCGCATCAAGATCGACCGCTCCTTCGTCGCCGAGATCGGACGATCGGCGGATTCGGAGACCATCGTGCGCACGATCGCCGGCCTCGGCCGCTCGCTCAGGCTCGGGGTCACCGCCGAGGGGGTCGAGACCCACGAGCAGTTCCGGCATCTCGTCGACATCGGCTGCGACGAATTTCAGGGCTGGCTGTTCTCCCGGGCGGTCCCGGCCGAGGAGATCGACGCCCTGCTGAACCGGCGGCCCCGCGCCATCGCCTGACCCTGCGGATCCGGACCTTCCCGCTCGCGTCCCGATGCCAAGGCCGCACCGGCTCTCGAAAAGCCGCCGACCGACGGCACATATCCACTCCCAGCCGGGCTGCCAGATCTCTGGCGGATCGTTCAACCGAGTTCGAACAGCTTGCGCAGGATGCCGGGTGCGACGACCGACAGCGGGTTGATTGAAAGCGCCGGCTTCGACACCGAACCGGCGAGGTGGAAGGTGACGCCGACGAGGCCGGCCCTGCCACCGGCGAACAGGGTCTGGCCGAGGATCGGGATCCGTCCGAGCAGGGTGTCGAAGGCGCGGGCGGGCAGATAGGAGCCTGAGAGGTTCATGCTGTCACGGCGGAAATCGACATCGCCCTGCAAGGTCAGGCCGGCTTCGGCCGAGCGGATGACGCCGTCGGAAATCGACAGCCGGCCGCCGGCGAGGCGCAGGTCGAGCAGCAGGCGGCGGATCTCGACGGTGCCCGCCTCCCCCGTCACCGCGTCCGGCGCCGCGCTGGCGAGACGGCCGAGCGCCGGCTCGCCCTCGATGCGCCAGCGCTGGCCGTCGAGCCGACCCGAGATCGCACCGTTCGCGTCGATGACCGCATCGAAGGTCGCGCGCCCGCCGCGGACCCGGCCGTAATAGTCGAGGAACCGCAGCAGACGTCCCATCTCGCTGGCCTCGACCGTCAGCTTGCGCCGGCCGCCGGCGCTCATGACCGTGGCCGACGTCGCCCCGCCGCCGGCGGTCTGGGCTGTGAAGGCGAGGTCGGCGAGTTGTCCGGCAACGAGCACGGCGTCGAGGTTGACGCCGTCGAGTTCCTCGTCCGCGTAGCCGTCGACACTGCCGATCCTGAGCGAAATCCGACCGTCGATCGCCTTGCCGCCGCCGCCCGTCTCGCCGCGCTTCAGACGGGCTTCGATCAAGTCGCGGGCATCGAAGCGGGTGCCCTTGACGTCGAGATCGAGCCCGCCGCGCTCGCCCCGGGTGACGCGGACCGCGATGCGGTCGCCGGCCGAGAGGCGAACCAGCGGAAAGTCGGCGGAGACGAGGTCCGATTTCGCATCGAGGCGGATCTCGCCCTCGATCCGGGCGTCGCCCGCCGTGAACACCGCCTTCTCGATCCGGGTGGTACCGTCCCCGGTGACGAGGTCGAAGCGAGCCTTCGCCTCGCGCCCCTTCGGCTTGCGCCAGCCGAGTTCGGGGAAGTCGATTGCGGCGGCCGTGAGATCGGCCTCGACCGCCTGCCGCCCGCCGCCGCCGCCCCCCTCGGAGACGGTGACGGCGACGTCGCCGGTGAGATGGTCGCCGAGGTCGATGCCGAAGCGTTCGCGTCCGGCGGCGTCGAGCACGAGACGGAAGGACGAGGCCCCGGAGGCGCCGCCGGAGAGCGGCCGGTCGATCGAAATCTCGGTCGCGACGCCGTCGACCTTCGCCGTGCCGGTGGCGACCGCACGGCCTTCGGCGACGCGGACGCTGACCTTGGCGTCGGCGAAACGGCGACCCGACACCGCCTTCGCCGAGCCGAGGCCCTCAAGGTCGATCACGGCGTCGTAGGTCACCCGTTCGGCCGGCAGCTTGTCGATCAGCGGCATCGAGGCCTCGATGCGGGCGACGCCGGTCCCCGTCAGATCCTGCGGCGAGACACCGAGGTCGACACCGCGGGACAACGGCAGCGCCTGCCACAGCGCCAGCATCGAGGCGGCTTCGCCGGAGAGGTCGATCGTCGCCCGGCCGTCCGGCGGATCGCCGAAGACGTCCTCGACCGCGAAGGTTCCGGCCGGGACGTCGAGGGTCCGCCCGTCCTCGAGCCTCGCGGTGCCCCGCTCCAGCGTGACCGTGAACCGGGCGCCGTCGAGCAGGCCGGTGCCGACGGCCTCGTCGATGATCGGCCCGCCGCCGAATGGTCTGAACCGCAGGTTCTCGAAACGGAAGGCGAGCCGGGAACCGCCCGGCTCGACCCGCCCCGCCGCATCCGCGGCGAGAATCGCGCCGGCATCGACGCTCGCCTCGACGATCGTGCCGGAATAGACGTGGTCGCGGACCCAGCCCCGCGCCTCCGGGATGATCGTCGCCGGCCAGATCACCTTCAGCATGTCGACCGGCATGCTGGTGACGACCGACGACAGCGCGGCGATCGGCGCATTTCCCCGATGGTCGAGCCGGAGCGCGGCATTGAACTCGGTCGCTCCGGTCCTGACGCGCAGGGTGTCGAGGACGAGGGCGCTGGCGGCGAGGTCGTAACTGCCGACGATCGCGGCGCGGGCACCCGCGGCCGAGTTCGAGCCCTCGCCCGCCACCGTTTCGACGGCGAGGTCGAAGCGCCACGTCGCGTCCTCCCCCCGGGGTGGTATGATCGTGCCGGAGATCAGCGCGGCTCCTTCGGCGAGGGCGGAGAAGGAGCGGGCGATGGTGATCGCCTCGGCCTCGGCATCCCAGACGAGGTCGAGCTGGCCGCGGCGGAGCAGTTCGTGCGGCCCGACGTCGTCGCCGAGGCCGACGTGGTTGACCATCAGCCGGCCCCGCGCCGAGAGCAGACGGCCCTCGCGATTCATCTCGGCCTCGATCTCGCCGTCGATCGTCCCCGTCAGGGCCGGGGCCTCGTCGCCGAGGCGGCGGGCGACGTCGGACAAGGCGAGCGAGCGGGCCTCGATGATCACCGCGCTCGTCGACTTCTCCCGATCGACGTCGACGGATAGTTCGGCCGACCAGGGGCCGCCATCGCCCGCCCCCGCCACGCGGAAGTCGATCCGCCTCGGCGTTTCGCCCGGACCGCCGAGCGGCGAGGCGAGGGTCACCGCGGCGTCCTCGAGCAATGCGATGCGACGATCGCCGGCCCGGGTATAGACCGTGAGCGAGGCGATCTCGGCCGAGCCGAGCCCGGCATGAGCGAGTTCCGCCTCCAGATGGGCGAGAAGGAGCAGCGGATCGGGCACCGAGACGCCCCTGCCCGGCACCATCTCCCCGAGGACGTGGTCGGCGGCGACCCGTGTCACCTGTCGCTCGCCGCGCAGGAGCGTCGACCAGGTGGTTGTCGCCTCGGCGGTGTCGACCGAGATCCGGTCGCCGCCACGCAACTGCCCTTCGACGTCGCGCAGGTGGATCACCGGCTGGAGGCTGCCGTCGATCGACAGGCCGATCGAGCCGATGTGGATGGCGGCACCTTCGCCCATCGCCTCCTGCGCGCGGAGCGCCACGTGGCGGGCGAGGGTTTCGGAATGGAGCGGCCCGGACGTCAGCCGCAGGAAGAGCAGTGTTCCCCCGGCGGCGAGAAGGACGACGACGGCCAGCAGAAGGCGCAGGAGGCGGCTCGCCTTGCTCCGGCGCCGGCGCCCGGGCCGCCGCGTCCGCGTGTTTTCGCCTGCCGTCACCGTCCGTCCTCTCCTCGCGGCGCCGATGGCCCGGCGATCCGCCGCCTCGCGGCTTGCGTAGATCGGCGGCCCCATGCCAAAGAGCATCGCCAGAGCGAAAGGACCCTTCGATGACCCCCGTGCTCGACGCCGGATCGCCCGCCCCGGATTTCACCCTGATGAGCGACGATGGCCGCAGCGTGACCCTCGCGGCCCACTCCGGCAAGCCCGTCGTGCTCTATTTCTATCCCAAGGACGACACCAGCGGCTGCACCCGCGAGGCCCAGGACTTCTCGGAAGCGAAGGCCGACTTCGAGGCCGCCGGCGTCGCCGTCTTCGGTATCTCTCCCGATGACGCGAAGAAGCACGCGAAGTTCCGCGACAAGCACGGCCTCACGGTCGACCTCCTCGCCGATCCCGAGCGTACCGCCATCGAGGCCTACGGCGTCTGGGCCGAGAAGTCGATGTACGGGCGCAAGTACATGGGCGTCGATCGCTCCACCTTCCTGATCGGCCCGGACGGGCGTATCGCCCGGGTGTGGCGTGCGGTCAAGGTGCCGGGCCACGTCGCCGAGGTGCTGGCCGCGGCGAAGGCGCTCTGACGGGAGCGCGCGGCATGACGGCGGCAGTGAGCGAGAGCGGACGCGACAGCCTGCGCGAGCGGGCCCGTCTCGTCGTCGCCACCGCCGATCTCGACGCCAAGGTCGACCTCGCCTACCGCACCGCCAAGGACTGGTTCGCGCGCCGGCTCGACCGCGGCACCGCCCGGGCGGCGCCGGCCCTCGCCGAGCGGCCCGGACGGCCGGAGCGCCCG
>CALCDT010000241.1 GCA_937900425.1 uncultured Alphaproteobacteria bacterium
GCTCGCGCTGTGGTCGCTCGCCACCCGCTGGCGCTTGCCCGACGCGCTGCCCGAGGGGCTGACGCTGCGGCGCTGGCGCGAGGCGGCGCCGGGCCTCGTCGAGACGACCGCCACCGCCGCCGGCCTCGCCGCCCTCGCGGCGATCATCGCCACCGTTCTCGTCGTCGGCACCCTCCTCGCCGAAGAGCGCGGCGACCCGCTCGCCCGCGCCGCCCGCCGCCTGGTCCACCTGCCGCTGCTGGTGCCGCAGATCGCCTTCCTGTTCGGCCTGCAGATCCTGCTGCTCGCCGCCGGCCTGCCGCCCGGCGCGCCGGCGGTGCTGCTCGCCCATCTCGTCTTCGTTGTGCCCTACGTCGCGCTGTCGCTGTCGGCGCCGTGGGCGGCCTTCGACCGGCGCCATCTCGTCGCCGCCGCCGCCCTCGGCGCCGGGCCGGCGCGCGCCTTCTGGCGCATCCGCCTGCCGATGCTGCTGCGCCCGGTGCTCACCGCCGCGGCGGTCGGCTTCGCCGTCTCCGCCGGCCTCTACCTGCCGACGGCGATGATCGGCGCCGGCCGGGTCGAGACCGTCACCACCGAGGTGGTGGCGCGGGCGGCGGGTGGCGAGCGCGGGGCGCTGGCCACCTACGCCCTCGTCCAGAGCGCACTGCCCTTCGCCGGCTTCGCCCTGGCGCTGCTCGTCCCGGCCCTCGTCCACCGCGACCGCCGGGCGATGAGGGCGACCCGATGAGGACGATCCGATGAGCGACGCCGCCCTCGTCCTCGACGACGTCCGCATCGCCCTCGCCGGGCGCGAGTTGCTGCGGCTCTCGCTCGCCGTCGAGCCGGGCACGGTGGCGACGGTGATGGGGCCGTCGGGGTCGGGCAAGTCGTCGCTGCTGGCGCTGATCGCCGGCTTCCTCGATCCGGCCTTCCGGGCGAGCGGCGGCGTGCGCCTCGACGGGATCGACCTTCTCGCCCTGCCGGCGCATCGCCGCCGGGTCGGGCTGATGTTCCAGGACGACCTGCTGTTTCCACACATGAGCGTCGCCGGCAACCTTCTCTTCGCGCTGCCGCCGGTGGTGACCGGCCGCGCCGCCCGGCACGCGGCGGCGGAGGCGGCGCTGGCCGAGGTCGGCCTCGACGGCTTCGGCGAGCGCGATCCCGCGACGCTGTCGGGCGGTCAGCGCGCCAGGGTCGCGCTCGCCCGCACCCTGCTCGCCGAGCCGCGCGCCCTGCTGCTCGACGAGCCGTTCTCCCGGCTCGACCGCGCCCTGCGCGGCCAGGTCCGCGATCTGGTGCTGGAGCGGGCCCGGCGCCGAGGCCTGCCGACCCTCCTCGTCACTCACGACGAGGAGGACGCCGCGGCGGCGGCGGGCGCGGTGGTCACCATCGGATAGAGATCGCGGGGTGGGTGCGCTTCGGGCGATGAGGGAAGATCATCCCGGCCGGACGGCGCGAGCCGCGCGGTTCACCCGGCCAGGTGATCCGCCGCGGCGCAAAAAAACAGGCCGGCGAACCGGCCTGAAGTCTTGGGAGGAAAGATCAAGAGCTGCTGTCCGATTGAGCAGAAGACCAACACGCGAGCAGGACAACTCCGATGACCTGATCATCTCACCGCCGGATCGATCGCACCACGCCAAATAATGGTCGCAGCCTGCCTGGAAATTGGGCACGAGCGGATGCTGCGCCGCAAAGTCCTTGAGTTCTCAGATAATTTCCAGCTTTCCGCGTGCGAAGATTCCCGCAGGCACCGACGGGAGACGGCACGCGGCGGAGCCGGCTGTGGATTTTCGGCCACAGTCGGGACGGGCGACCGGAAGGTGCAACCCGGACAGGTGCGCCCGCCCGTCCTCCGGATCATCGGACGCGACGGAATCGGTGGTGGAGGGGGTACCCGTGCAGGCGCCGGTCGCGACGTCAGCCGCCCCAGAGCCGGCCGGAGAGATCGACGAGAAAGTCGCCGGGGGCGCGGGCGTAGCCGACGAGGCCGGCGAGCGCCGGGCGCGGGTGGATGACGACGCCGGTCGCCATGCCGCGCAGGATGGCGCCGTGGGGCACCTTGTCCTCGAAGGCGGCGCGGAAGCGGCCCGACCGCAGCACCGGCGCGATCCGCGGCGCGATGCCCCCGGCGAGATAGGCGCCGCCGTGGGCGAGGAAGACGAGGGCGAGGTTGCCGACGGTGCGGCCGAGGTATTCGCCGAAGAGTTCGATCGCCTCCGCCGCCCGCGCCTCGCCGGATTCCGCCGCGGCGGTGATCCTGGCCGGCGTGTCGAAGGCGGCCGGTACGCCGTCGGCCCGGGCGATCGCCTCGTAGAGCCGCACGAGGCCGGCGCCGCAGACGAGGGTCTCGCCGGAGACGCGCCCGGAGAAGCTGCCGTCGAGCCGCTCGACGTGAGGCCAGATCGCCTCGTCGCGGGCGCTCATCGGGGCGAGGTCGATGTGCCCGCCCTCGCCGGCGACCGGGATCCAGCTGCCCCCGGCCCGCACCAGCCCGGCGGCGCCGAGGCCGGTGCCCGGGCCGATGACGATCTTGTTGGCGGCGGCGGACGGCCGCCCCTCGCCGATCATCATCAGATCCTCCGGCCCGAGCGCGGGCAGCGCCAGGGCGAGGGCCTCGAAGTCGTTGAAGAGAGCGACGCGGTCGAGGTCGAAGCGGGCGATCAGCGCCTTCGGCTCGACCACCCAGTGGCAGTTGGTGAGGCGGGTCGCTTCCGGGTGGATCGGTCCGGCGACGGCGAACATCAGCGTGCGCGGCGCTTCGAGCGCCTGCGGCAGGATCGCGGTCTCGAGCGCGCTTTCGAGGGTGTCGTGATCGCGGGTCTGGAGCGTGTCGAGGAAGACCGGCGCCGCGTCGGCCTCGGCGAGCAGCGCGAAGCGGGCGTTGGTGCCGCCGATGTCGGCGAAGAGCACGGGAAAGCGAAAGGCGTCGATCGTCGCGGGCATCCGGGCTCCGGATCTTCTCTGGCTGCCGTCCCGGCACCGCCGGTCCGTCTCCCGGGCTCGTCTCGCCGGTGCTGCGGACGGGGAGGGCGGGGGCTGGTCCCGGGGTGCGGCGGGCGGTGTGAATGCCGCCTTCTTACCGGCATTCGCGTCCGATGACAAAATCATTCCCGTCCACCGGCGCTACCGCTGCGGCACCGGCCGCAATTCAATTCCCCGGAACCGGAGATTGTTTCCCGAAGCTGCGAAAATTGACCGTCTGTCAAAAAATAGTCATGCAAAGCAATTGCCCCGGCGTGAATTTCGTATTTACTCGGGAGCGGATCGCCGGGCGAGCCCGGCGGCGGCGCGAGCCGCGAGGGGAGGGGCGGCGCCGTGCGCCCGCCCGGAGAGATCGGAGGATCTGATGGTGAAGTATCTGTTCGGCGTCGCCGCCCTGGCGATCATGGCGGCGGGCCCGGCGCTCGCGGCGGAGGTCAAGCCGGCGGTCGTCTACGGCACCGGCGGCAAGTTCGACAAGTCCTTCAACGAGGCCGCCTACGCCGGCGCCGAGAAGTTCAAGGCCGAGACCGGCGTCGAATATCGCGACTTCGAGCCGACCAACGACACCCAGGGCGAGCAGGCCCTGCGCAACTTCGCCTCGCGCGGCTTCAACCCCGTCGTCGGCGTCTCCTTCGCCTGGACCTCGGCGATCGAGAAGGTCGCCAAGGAATTCCCCGAGACCAAGTTCTACCTGATCGATTCGGTGGTCGACCTGCCCAACGTCCGCTCGGTCGTCTTCAAGGAGGAGGAGGGCTCCTACCTCGTCGGCCTGATCGCCGGCATGAAGTCGGAGACCAAGAAGGTCGGCTTCGTCGGCGGCATGGACATTCCGCTGATCCGCCGCTTCGAATGCGGCTACTTCCAGGGCGCCAAGGCGGCCGGCGAGGTCGGCGTCTCCGGCTACATGACCGGCACCACCGATTCCGCCTGGAACGATCCGGTCCGCGGCGGCGAACTCGCCCAGGCCCAGTTCGACGCCGGTGCCGACGTCGTCTACGCCGCGGCCGGCGCCACCGGCCTCGGCGTGCTGCAGAAGGCGGCCGACATGGGCAAATATTCGATCGGCGTCGACAGCAACCAGAACTACCTGCATCCGGGCTCGGTGCTGACCTCGATGGTCAAGCGCGTCGACGTCGCCGTCTACAGCGCCTTCAAGGACGTCGCCGACGACAGGTTCGAGGCCGGCATGGCTTCGCTCGGCCTCGCCGACGGCGGTGTCGACTGGGCGCTCGACGAGCACAACGAGAAGCTGATCACCGCCGAGATCAAGGAAGCGGTCGAGAAGGCCAAGGCCGAGATCATCGACGGTTCCGTCGTCGTCCACGACTTCATGAAGGACAACGGTTGCCCGGTCGGCCCGTGACCGGGTCCTGAACAGGCGCCCGGGCCGGCCGCGGCCCGATCCGCGTCGCAGGACGGGCGCCCCCGCCCTTCGACGCGACGGTGGCCTCAAGGCCGCCGGGTTCCCCCAAGACCGCTCCCGGATGGAGACGCCATGACGTCGGCCGCCGCTCCTGCCATCGAACTCGTCGGCATCGACAAGCGGTTCGGCGCGGTCCACGCCAACAGGGACATCCACCTTTCGGTCGAGCGCGGCAGCATCCACGGCATCATCGGCGAGAACGGCGCCGGCAAGTCGACGCTGATGTCGATCCTCTACGGTTTCTACCAGGCCGACGCCGGCGACATCCTGATCGGTGGCCGCAAGGTCGCGATCGTCGACAGCCAGGCGGCGATCGCCGCCGGCATCGGCATGGTCCACCAGCATTTCATGCTGGTGGAGAATTTCACGGTTCTGGAGAACGTCATGCTCGGCGCCGAAGGCGGCGCGGTGCTGGCGAAGGGCGAGGCCGCGGCGAGGGCCGAACTGAAACGGCTCGAGGCCGACTACGCGCTCGAAGTCGACCCCGACGCCGTCGTCGAGGACCTGCCCGTCGGCCTGCAGCAGCGGGTCGAGATCCTCAAGGCCCTGTTCCGCGGCGCCGACATCCTGATCCTCGACGAGCCGACCGGCGTCCTCACCCCCGCCGAGGCCGACCATCTGTTCCGCATCCTCCGCGTGCTGAAGGCGCAGGGCAAGACCGTCATCCTCATCACCCACAAGCTGCGCGAGATCATGGCGATCACCGACGCCGTCTCGGTGATGCGCCGCGGCGAGATGGTGGCGACGCGGCGGACCGCGCAGACGACGGTGGAGGAACTCGCCGAACTGATGGTCGGCCGCCGGGTGCTGCTCAGGGTCGACAAGAAGCCGGCGGTGCCGGGCGACGTCGCGCTGTCGGTGAGGAGCCTCGTCGTCAAGGACGGGCGCGGCGTCACCATGGTCGACGACGTCTCCTTCGACGTCGCCGCCGGCGAGATCGTCGGCATCGCCGGCGTCGCCGGCAACGGCCAGTCGGAACTGCTCGAGGCGCTCGCCGGCATCCGCCGCGCCGCCTCCGGCGAGGTCTTCCTCTCCGGCGAGCCGATCGGGGTCTGCGGCACGGCCGATCCCGCCATGCTCCGGCGCCGCCGCCTCGCCCACGTGCCGGAGGATCGCCACCACATGGGACTGATCCTGCCCTTCGAGGAGAACGAGAACGCCATCCTCGGCTATCACGACGACCCGCGCCTCGCGCGCGGGCCGTTCCTCTCGCTCGACGCGGTGCGGGCCGACGCCCGCGAGAAGATCGAGAAATACGACATCCGCCCGCCGGACTGCCGGCTCAGAACCGCCAACTTCTCCGGCGGCAACCAGCAGAAGATCGTCGTCGCCCGCGAGATCGAGCGCGATCCCGACGTGCTCCTCGTCGGCCAGCCGACCCGGGGCGTCGACATCGGCGCCATCGAGTTCATCCACCGCCGCATCGTCGACATGCGCGACGCCGGCAAGGCGGTGCTGCTGGTCTCGGTCGAGCTCGACGAGATCCGCGCCCTCTCCGACCGCGTCCTCGTCATGTTCGCCGGCAGGATCGTCGGCGAGGCGAGCCCCGCGGCGAGCGAGCGCACGCTCGGCCTGATGATGGCCGGGATCGCCGCAGAGGAGACCGCGCCGTGAGCGCCCCCGCCGGCCGCCTGCCGCCCTTCGCCGACTACGTGGTGATGCCGCTGCTCAACCTCGTCGTCGCTTTCCTGATCTCCGGCCTCGTCGTGCTGTTCATCGGCGAGAGCCCGTGGGAGGCGATGACCACCATGCTCGACGGCGCCCTCGGCCGCGGCGAGGGCATCGGCTACACGCTCTATTACGCGACGAATTTCATCTTCACCGGCCTCTCTGTCGCCGTCGCCTTCCACTGCGGCCTGTTCAACATCGGCTCGGAGGGCCAGGCCTACGTCGGCGGCCTCGGCGTGGCGCTCGTCGCGCTCGCCCTCGGCGACGTGGCGCCCTGGTATCTGACGGCGCCGGTCGCGATCCTCGGCGCGGCGACCTTCGGCGCCGCCTGGGCGGCGATCCCGGCCTGGCTGCAGGCCAAGCGCGGCAGCCACGTCGTCATCACGACGATCATGTTCAACTTCATCGCTTCGGCGCTGATGGTCTACCTGCTCGCCAACGTATTGCGCCCGGCCGGGCGGATGTCGCCGGAGACCCGCACCTTCGCGGAAGGCGGCACCCTGCCCAAGCTCGGCTGGCTGCTCGACTGGTTCGGCCTCTCGATCGGTGCGGCGCCCTTCAACGTCTCCTTCCTGTTCGCGATCGCCGCCTGCGTCGCCGTATGGGCACTGATCTGGCGGACCCGGCTCGGCTACGAGATCCGCGCCACCGGCATCAGCCCGACGGCGGCGGTCTACGCCGGCATCCCCTACGTCAAGCTCGTCATGATCGCGATGCTGATCTCCGGCGCCCTCGCCGGGATGACGGCGCTCAACATCGTCATGGGCAACGCCAACCGCCTTCAGGTCGAGTTCGTCGGCGGCGCCGGCTTCGTCGGCATCGCGGTCTCGCTGATGGGCCGGTCCCATCCGGTCGGCATCGTCCTCGCCGCGCTGCTGTTCGGCGTGCTCTACCAGGGCGGCGCCGAACTCGCCTTCTGGATCCCGACGATCTCGCGCGACATGATCGTCGTCATCCAGGGCCTCGTCATCCTGTTCGCCGGCGCCCTCGAATTCATGTTCCGCCCGGCGCTGGTGCGCCTGTTCACCCGCTCCGCCCGGCCGGCCCGGCCGGCGGCGGCATGAGGGAGGCGCCGGTGGACCTCGTCCAGTTCCTCGGCCTCGTCGCCGACGCGGTGCCCTCGGCGATCCGACTGACGGTGCCGCTGCTGTTCGCCGCCCTCGCCGGCCTGTTCTCCGAGCGGTCCGGCATCTTCGACATCGGCCTCGAGGGCAAGATCCTCGCCTCGGCCTTCGCGGCGGCGGCGATCGCCCATGTCTCCGGCTCGCCCTGGGCCGGCCTCGCCGTCGGCATCGTCGTCTCGGTCACCCTCGCGCTCGTCCACGGCTTCGCCTCGATCACTCACCGCGGCAACCAGATCGTCTCCGGCGTCGCCATCAACTTCATCGCCTCCGGCCTCACCGCGACGCTGGCGATCGCCTGGTTCCAGCGCGGGCCGCAGACGCCGCAGCTGCCCGCCGCCGCCCGCTTCGGCGCGATCCATCTGCCGGGCGCGGAGGCGCTGCGCGACGTGCCGGTCGCCGGTTGGCTCTATGCGGACGTCCTCTCCGGCCATAACGCGCTGACCTATCTCGCCTTCCTCGCCGTGCCGGCCACCTGGTGGATCGTCTACCGCACCCGCTTCGGCCTGCGCCTTCGCGCCGTCGGCGAGAACCCGGCCGCTGTCGACACCGCCGGCATCTCGGTGACCTGGCTGCGCTACCGGGCGCTGATCTGCGCCGGCGTGCTCTGCGGCTTCTCGGGCGCCTATCTCTCGATCGCCCAGTCGTCCTCCTTCGTGAAGGACATGTCGGCCGGCAAGGGCTACATCGCCCTCGCCGCCCTGATCTTCGCCAAGTGGAAGCCGGTGCCGGTGATGGCGGCCTGCCTGCTGTTCGGCTTCCTCGACGCCATGGCGATCCGCCTCCAGGGCACGCCGCTGCCCCTCGTCGGCCGTGTTCCGGTCCAGGTCTTCCAGGCGCTGCCCTACATCCTCACCGTCGTGCTGCTCGCCGGCTTCATCGGCAAGGCGATTCCCCCGAAGGCCGGCGGCGTGCCCTATACCAAGGAGCGGTGACCATGGCTTCGGTGCCCATCAGAGCCGTGCTCTTCGACAAGGACGGCACGCTGCTCGACTTCCAGAAGACCTGGGGGCCGATGTTGCGGGTCGCGGCCGATCTCGCCGCCCGCGGCGACCGCGAGCTCGCCCGGCGGCTGCTCGTCGTCGGCGGCATGGACCCGGACAGCGGCATCACCGCCGCCGACAGCGTGCTCGCCGCCGGCAACACCGCCGAGATCGCCCTGCGCTGGATCGAGGAGGGCAGCCCCGTCGATTTCGACAGCCTCGTCGAGGAACTCGACGGCGTCTTCACCGGGGCGGTCGGCGAGGCGGTTGTCGTCACCGACCTCCTCGCCTTCTTCTCGCGCCTGAAGGCGCGGGGCCTCGCCACCGGCATCGCCAGTTCCGACAGCGAGACCGCGATCCGCCTGCTGATCGCCCGCTTCGGCATGGAGGAGGTGGTCGACTTCGTCGCCGGCTACGACAGCGGCCACGGCGTCAAGCCGCAGGCCGGCATGCTGCTCGCCTTCGCCGAGGCCGTCGGCGTCTCGCCCGCCGAGGTGGCGATGGTCGGCGACAACCTCCACGACATGGCGATGGCCGCCGCCGCCGGCGCCGGCGCCCGCTTCGGCGTCCTCACCGGCACCGGCACCCGCGAGACCCTCGCCGCCATGAGCGACGCCTGCCTCGCCAGCATCGAGGAGCTGGAAGGGATACTGTTCGCCGAGGCGGGGTGAGTGGACGACCGGGATCGCCGGCGCCCTATTCCCGCGCCAGCACCGCCGTCGCCCGGGCCGTCGCCGAGGCGCGGTTCTCGACGCCGAGCTTGGCGAAGACCTGTTCGAGGTGCTTGTTCACGGTGCGCGGGCTGAGGCCGAGGATCTCGCCGACGTCGCGGTTCGACTTGCCCCGCGCCACCCAGAGCAGCACCTCCGCCTCCCGCGCGGTGACGCCGAAGGCCTTGCGCAGCTTGTCCTCGGGCTTGTCGGCATCCGCCGCGGTCAGGCGGAACAGGATCTCGTCGTCGCCGCTCCTGCCGACGAAGGTGATGACGACGCCCTCGCCGTCCGGGGTGGTGAGGCGGGCCTCTGCGGCGGCGGCGGCGGCCGGATCGGCGCCGGCGCGGATCCAGCCGGCGATCGGCTCCGGCAGCACCGAGATCTCGTCCGACCGCGGCAGGATCGCCGACAGCAGCCGGCTCGCCTGCGGCGTCGACCAGACGAGCTCGGCGCGTCCGTTGGCGGCCAGCAGGTAGCGCCCGGCGCTGTCGAGGGCGGCCCGCGCGCTCTGGGCGCTGCGGGCGTTGGCGAGGTGGACGCGGATGCGGGCGAAGAGCTCGTCGAGCACGATCGGCTTCGTCACGTAGTCGACGCCGCCGGCCTCCAGACCACGCACGATGTGCTCGGTCTCCGACAGGCCGGTCATGAAGATCACCGGCACGTGGGCGAGCGCGCTCGACGCCTTGAGCCGGCGGCAGGTCTCGAAGCCGTCCATGCCCGGCATCACCGCGTCCATCAGCACGACGTCGGGCGTCATCTTCTCGACGAGGGCGAGGGCCTGCACGCCCCCGGTCGCCACCAGCACGGTCGAGCCGGCGTCCTCGAGGGCGTCGGTGAGGAAACTGAGGGTCTCCGGGGAATCGTCGACGACCAGCACGATGTCGCGGGTCTTCTGGGGCTCAGCCATGGCCGCTCTCCTCCGCGGTGCCGCCGTCCGGCCCGAGCAGCGCCGCAAGGCCGGGCATGTCGAAGGCGGCGAGCCGGGTGCGCGCCGCCGTAACGAAACCGGCCGCGCCTCCTGCCGCCTCGATCGCGGCGAGCTTGGCCTCGAGGCCGCGGACGTAGCCGATACCGGCGAGACGGGAAAGTTCCGCCCGATCCGCGGCGGAAAGGTGGGCCGCGCCGGAAAGGCTGGCGGCGTCCGAAAGGCCGGCCCAGCCGGAAGGGCCGTCGCCGGTGGAAAGGCTCGGCGCGACGGGCGCCGGTTCCACCCTTGTCGCGGGGGAGGGCGCGGCCGCCGCTCCGGTCTCCGCCGCCGCGGTCGCACGCTCCGGCGTCGCCGGTTCGCGAGTCTCCAGCACCTCCGTTCCGGTGTCCTCCGGATCCGTGCTTCCGGCCTCGCCGGCGACGATCCAGTCGAGCTTCAGGTGCTGGCCGATCTTGTCGAGCAGGCCGTCGAGGTCGAAGGGCTTGGCCATCAGGTCGTCGTGCAGGGCGTCGGCGTCGCCGGCCGGGCCGAGCTGGCCGTCGCCGAGGTTGGCCGAGACCATGATGATGGTCGCCCGGTCGTGGCCGGACCGGCGCAGCGCCCGGGCGAGGTCCCAGCCGTTCATGCCGGGCATGGCGATGTCGAGCAGGAAGAGGTCCGGCCGCGAGCCGGCGACGAGGTCGAGGCATTCGGCGGCGCTTTCGGCCGTGAACACCGTGAAGCCGAGCGGGCGCAGGATCTCCGCCATCAGGTCGCGGTGGGCGCCGTCGTCGTCGACCGCGACGACACTGCGCCGCGCTCCGCGATAGCCGCCGATCCGCCGCGCCACCACCGCCGCACCCGGCTCGCGCACCGCCGTCAGCATCAGCCGCACGGTGAAGCGGCTGCCGACGCCCGGGGTGCTCTCGACCCGGATGTCGCCGCCCATCAGGTCGGCGAGCAGCTTGGTGATGGTGAGGCCGAGGCCGAGGCCGGGCGGCGCCTGGCCGACCCGCGGCGCGATGCGCTCGAACGGCTCGAAGATGCGGCCGATATCCTCCGCCGCGATGCCGACGCCGCTGTCCTCCACCGTGACGGTGGCGATCTGGTTGCGGTAGCCGACGGCGAGGCGGACCCGGCCGGCCGCCGTGAACTTGATGGCGTTGGTGATGAGGTTGATCAGGATCTGCCTGAGCCGCTTCTCGTCGGTGCGCACCACCGCCGGCAGGTGCGGCGAACATTCGAAGACGAAGGCGAGTCCCTTGGCCTCCGCCTGGAGGCGGAACATGTCGACGATCTGGGCGAGGAAATCGTGGATGCGGACCTCGCCGCGCTGCAGCTGCAGCCGCCCGGCCTCGATGCGGGAGACGTCGAGCAGCCCGTCGATCAGGCCGGAGAGATGCTCGGCGCTGCGCTTGATCACCTTGATGCCGCCCTGGCGCGCCGGCGGGATGGCGCGGTCGCGTTCGAGGATCTGGGCGTAGCCGAGCACGGCGTTGAGCGGGGTGCGCAATTCGTGGGAAAGGCCGACGACGTAGCGGCTCTTGGCCCGGTTCGCCGCCTCGGCCGCCTCTTTCGCCTTCTGGAGCTGTGCGTCGGTGCGCTTGTGCGCCTCGATCTCGGCGAGCAGCGCCGCGTTCTGGCGGGCCGATTCCTCCTGCGCCACCCGCCGGCTCTCGTGGGCGAGCACGAAGAACCAGGCGGTGATGCCGGCGACGATCAGCAGGGTGAAGAAGGCCCCCCACAGCGCCGGCCCGATGATCGGCCCGTTGACCGTGCCACCCGCCGTCGACTGCAGGTAGATGAAGGCGAGGATGGTGCCGATCGCGGCGGTGAGCAGGGCGAGGATGCCGAGATAGCTGCCGAGCCGGGTCCGGCTGCGGGCCATCAGCCAGTCGGGCAGCACCTTGCCGACCGCCTCGCCGATCTGCGCCTCGAAGCGGGCTTTCGGCTTGCAGAGGTCGTGGCAGCGGGCGTCGAGGGTGCAGCAGAGCGAGCAGATCGGCGCCGAATAGGCCGGGCAGAAGGCCATGTCCTCCGGCTCGAATTCGAGCTGGCAGACCCGGCATTCCATCGAGGCGCGCAGCTTCCAGTTCGCCCGCGGCTTGCGGGCGAGATAGGTGCGCCCGCCGGTGGCCCAGGCGATCGCCGGGGCGGCGACCAGCGACACACCGAGGGCGACGAAGGGGGCGAGCGCCTCGGCGATCGCGCCGAGCCAGCCGGCGTGGGCGATCAGCGCCACGAGCGTCGCCGCCGCCATCGCGCCGACGCCGACCGGGTTGACGTCGGGCAGATGGGCGCGCTTGAACTCGATGCCCGGCGGCGACAGGCCGAGCGGCTTGTTGATGGCGAGATCGGCGGTCAGTGTGCCGAGCCAGGCGACGGCGACGATGGCGAAGAGGCCGAGCGTCGCCTCCAGCGTCTCGTAGATGCCGAGTTCCATCAGCAGGAGCGCGATGGCGACGTTGAACACCAGCCACACCACCCGGCCCGGATGGCTGTGGGTCAGGCGCGAGAAGAAGTTCGACCAGGCGAGAGAGCCCGCGTAGGCGTTCATCACGTTGATCTTGAGCTGGGAGACGATGACGAGCACCGCCGTCACCGCCAGCACCACCGCCTCGGACGGGAAGACGTAGCCGAAGGCGACCTTGTACATGTAGGCCGGCTCGTCGGCGTGGTCCTGGACGATGCCGTGGTTGACCGCGAGCACCGCGAGGAACGAGCCGAACAGCAGCTTCGGCGCCCCGAGCACCACCCAGCCCGGCCCCGCCGCGATCAGCGCCCGCCGCCACGCCGGCTCCGGCCTGCCCTCGCGCGCCGGCAGGAAGCGCAGGATGTCGACCTGCTCGCCGATCTGCGGCATCAGCGCGAGGATCACCGAGGCGGCGACGCCGAAGCGCAGGATGTCGAATTCGGTGCCGCGGTCGCCGGTGGCGATGCCGCGCATGCCGGCGAAATCGAGCCAGGCGGCGACCGAGGGCCAGTCCTTCCAGAGGATGAAGGCGACGGGCAGGAGGTTGAGAAAGATCCACAGCGGCTGGGTGGCGAGCTGGAACCGGCTGATCCAGGTGACGCCGTAGGTGACGAGCGGGATCACCGCCACCGAGGACAGGATGTAGCCGAGCCACAGAGGCACGCCGAAGCAGAGCTCCAGCGCCGCCGACATGATCGAGGCCTCGATCGCGAACAGGATGAAGGTGAAGGTGGCGTAGATCAGCGAGGTGATGGTCGAGCCGATGTAGCCGAAGCCGCCGCCGCGGGTCAGAAGGTCGATGTCGACGCCGTAGCGCGCCGCGTAGCGGCTGATCGGCAGGGCGGTGACGTAGAGGATGACGCTGACGACGAGGATGGCCGAGACGGCGTTGGTGAAGCCGTAGGAGAGGGTGATCGCCCCCCCGATCGCCTCCAGCGCCAGAAACGAGATGGCGCCGATCGCGGTCTGAGCTACTCTGCCGGCAGACCAGCGCCGAGCGCTCTTCGCGGTGAAGCGCAGGGCGTAGTCTTCCAGCGTCTGGTCCGCGACCCACCTGTTGTATTCCCGGCGTACGGGAAGAATCCGCTGCCTGCCTGCCATCGCCCGAAACGCTCCGCTCCGCGCCGTCAGGCATGCAAGAATTCAGCCGGAAAGGCCAGCGGGGAATGGGGAGGGGTGGTGGTCGCTCCGGTCTGTGGGCTGTCGCACCGCCCGGCCCCCTCCCTGTCCCTCCCCCGGCGAGCGGGAGAGGGGACGATGGAGGCGCGGTCGGATGGGACCGTCGACTTCTCGCCGTAACGTGAGTTCGCTTTGCGAATGCCGTCGCAATCCTGCGTCCCCTCTCCCGCTTGCCGGGGGAGGGACAGGGAGGGGGCGCGGAAGGCGCCTCTCGTGCCGCCGCGCAAGAGAGTCTCACCCCGCCTCCGCCAGCAGCCGCCCCTCCCGGTCGAACACCGCGACGTCCACCCGCACGTCCGCCCGCCCCACCGCCGCCGCCGCCACCCTCTGCGCCCGTGCCGCGATCTCCGCGGCGAGCGGCACGTCCTCCGCCTGCGCCAGCCGCAGCACCTCCAGCGCCGTGTTGGCGCCGAGCACGCGGGAGGCCAACTCCTCCGCCCCGCCCGCCGCCCGCCATGCCTCCGCGAGCCGTGAAAAATCCACCTCGCCGCGCTTGGAGTGCAGGTCGAGGCGGCCCTGGGCGAGCTTGGTCATCTTGGCGAAGCCGCCGGCCACCGTGACGCGGGGCACCGGGTGTTTCGCGATGTATTTCAGCATGCCGCCGGCGAAGTCGCCCATGTCGATCAGCGCCTGCTCGGGCAGGCCGTGGAGCGCGCGCACGGCGGCTTCCGAGGTCGAGCCGGTGGCGCCGGCGACGTGGGCAAGGCCGGCGGCGCGGGCGATGTCGATGCCGCGGTGGATCGAGGCGATCCAGGCGGCGCAGGAATAGGGCACCACGATGCCGGTGGTGCCGAGGATCGACAGCCCGCCGACGATGCCGAGCCGGCCGTTGAGCGTGCGCTCGGCGATCCTCTCGCCGTTCTCGACGCCGATCTCGACGACGACGTCGCCGACCCGGCCGGCCGCCGCCGCCACCTCGGCCACCGCCGCGGCGATCATCCTGCGCGGCACCGGGTTGATCGCCGGCTCGCCGACGGCGAGCGGCAGGCCCGGCAGCGTCACCGTGCCGACCCCGGGCCCGGCCCGGAAGATCACGCCCGCCCCGAGCGGCGCTTCGCGAACGGTCGAGACGATCAGTGCGCCGTGGGTGACGTCGGGATCGTCGCCGGCGTCCTTGACGATGCCGGCGCGGGCGAAGTCCGGCCCGGATTCGGCGAGCGCCAGCGCGAAGGCCGGCCGCTGGCCGCCGGGCAGGGTGACGGCGACGGGATCGTCCTGGGGAAGGCCGAAGAGCCGCTGCACCGCCGCCTTGGTGGCGGCGGCGGCGCAGGTGCCGGTGGTCCAGCCGCGGCGGAGCGTGCCGGGGTCCGGCGGGGCGTCGTCGATGTCGGAATGGCCTTCGCTCACCGCGCGATCTCCCAGAGCCGGTCGAGGTCGACATGGGCGGCGAGATGGGCGGAGAGCGCGTCAAGCGCCGCCTCGACCCTCGCCTCGTAATTGAGGTCGCTTCCCGAAAGGCCGAGGCGCGCCAGCAGGGCGCCGCGCTGGGCGTCGTCGGAAAAGAGGCCGTGCAGATAGGTGCCGGCGACGAGGCCGTCGGCGGAGCGGGCGCCGTCGAACCGGCCGGCGCCGCCGTCGTCGAGCCGGGCGAAGGGGCGGGAGCAGTCCGGCCCCGCGGTGCGCCCGACGTGCATCTCGTAGCCGGAAAGGCTCGCCCCGTCGGCGACGCTCCTCCCCGTCACGGCAACGAGGCTCTTGTCGCCGGTGAGTTCGGTTTCGACGTCGAGGTGGCCGAGGCCGTCGCAGGACCGCGCCGGCCCCTCGATGCCGAGCGGGTCGCTGACCCGGCGGCCGAGCATCTGGAACCCGCCGCAGAGGCCGAGGATCGCCCCGCCGCGGCGGCGGTGGACGGCGAGGTCGTGGTGAAAGCCCGCCGCCGTCAGCACGTCGAGGTCGGAAAGGGTCGCCTTGGAGCCGGGCAGAATCACGAGCCGCGCCTCGGGCGGGATCGTCTCGCCTGGACGAACCGCGACCAGCCGCAGCCCCGGCTCGGCGGCGAGCGGGTCGAGGTCGTCGAAATTGGCGATCGAGGGCAGCACGATCACGGCGACCACGGCCGCCGCGCCGTCCTTCTCGCCCTGGATCAGACCGTTGCGGCCGAGGCCCATGCCGTCCTCGGCCGGAAGGTCGGCGGCGGCGGCAAGATGCGGCACGAGGCCGAGCGCCGGCCAGCCGGTGCGGCTTTCGATGAACTCCATGCCGGTCGCGAACAGCGCCGGATCGCCGCGGAAGCGGTTGACGACGAAGCCGGCGATCATCGCCGCGTCCTTTGGGTCGATCACCGCCTTGGTGCCGACGATCTGGGCGATGACGCCGCCACGGTCGATGTCGCCGACGAGGATCACCGGCACGTCTGCGGCCCGCGCAAAACCCATGTTGGCGATGTCGTTGGCCCTGAGGTTGACCTCCGAGGCGCTGCCCGCCCCCTCGACCAGCACAAGGTCGGCCTCGGCCCGGAGCCGGGCGAAGCTCTCGTGCACCGCGCCGGCGAGCCTCGGCTTCCAGCTCTGGTAGTCGCGCGCCGCGGCGTTGCCGGCGATCCTGCCGCGCACCACCACCTGGGCACCGACGAGGCTCTGCGGCTTGAGGAGCACCGGGTTCATGTCGACGGTAGCAAGCGTGCGGGCGGCGCGTGCCTGCAGCGCCTGGGCGCGCCCGATCTCGCCGCCGTCGGCGGTCACGGCGGCGTTGTTCGACATGTTCTGCGGCTTGAACGGGCGCACCCTCAGCCCGCGGTCGGCGAAGGCGCGGGCGAGGCCGGCAACGATCAGCGACTTGCCGACGTCCGACCCCGTCCCCTGGATCATCAGCGCCCGTGCCGTCATGTCCCGCTCCGCGTCTTCCGCCGCCCGCTTCCCCGCCCGGCCGACCGGCCTTCTACCACGTCCGCGCCCCGCAATCCCGGCTTGAAAGCATCGCCGGCCTCGCCGATATCTGGCCCGCCGAAGCGTCGGCGGGGCGGCGACATCCGCGCGCCGCCGATGCGGTCTGGAACGAGAAGACGGGTAGAACGCCATGACGACGATCGAGGACACCACCAGCGAGACCCTGAGCTTCGAGGCGGAGGTCTCCCGGCTTTTGCACCTCATGGTGCATTCGGTCTATTCGAACAAGGACATCTTCCTGCGCGAGCTGATCTCCAACGCGGCCGACGCCTGCGAGAAGCTGCGCTATCTCGGCCTCTCCGAGCCGGGCCTGCTCGCCGGCCACGACGGTTTCCGCATCACGGTGGCGGCCGACCCGGAGGCGAAGACGCTCACGATCGCCGACAACGGCATCGGCATGAGCCGCGACGAGATGAAGGACAATCTCGGCACCATCGCCCGCTCCGGCACAAAGGCCTTTCTCGACGGCCTTTCGGAGAAGAAGGACGGACAGGCCCTGATCGGCCAGTTCGGCGTCGGCTTCTATTCCGCCTTCATGGTGGCGAAGCGGGTGCGCGTCGTCAGCCGCCGCGCCGGCGCCGACGTCGCCCACGAGTGGGTCTCCGACGGCAAGGGCACCTACGAGATCCACACGGTGTCGCCCGAGCACATGCCCCCGGTCGGCACCCGCGTCACCCTCGAACTCGACGACGACGCCGCGACCTACGCCGACGCGGCGAGCGTGGAGCGCATCGTGCGCGAATACTCCGCCCACGTGCCGGTGCCGATCGTGCTCGCCGTCGCCGGAGAGGAGGAGACCCGCCAGCTCGCCGACGGCGCCGCCCTCTGGGTCAAGCCGAAGAGCGCCGTCACCGCCGAGGAATACAAGGAATTCTACGGTCACGTCGGCGGCATGTGGGACGAGCCGGCGCTCACCGTCCACTATCGCGCGGAAGGCCGGCACGAATATTCGGTGCTGCTGTTCGTGCCGTCGATGAAGCCCTTCGACCTGTTCGAGCCCGAGCGCCGGGGCCGGGTCAAGCTCTACGTCCGCCGCGTCTTCATCGCCGACGACGCCGAGGTGCTGCCTCCCTGGCTGCGCTTCGTACGCGGCGTCGTCGACAGCGAGGACCTGCCGCTCAACCTCTCCCGCGAGATGCTGCAGCAGAACCCGGTTCTGGAGGCGATCGCCAAGGGCGTCACCGGCCGGGTGCTGTCGGAACTGGCGAAGCTCGCCGAGAAGGACGCCGATGCCTTCGTCAAGGTCTGGGAGGCCTTCGGCGCGGTGCTGAAGGAGGGCCTCTACGAGGCGCCGGAGCGCCGCGACGACCTCTTCAAGCTCGCCCGCTTCCGCTCCACCTCGGGCGAAGGCTGGCGCACGCTCGCCGACTATGTCGCGAGCCTGAAAGAGAACCAGACCGCGATCTACTACGCCCTCGGCGAAAGCCGCGAGGCGGTGCTGGCGAGCCCGCAGCTCGAGGGCTTCCGCGCCCGCGGCCTCGAGGTGCTGATCCTGACCGACCCGGTCGACGGCTTCTGGGTGCGCACCGCGCTGGGCTACGACGGCAAGCCGTTCCGCTCGGTGACCCAGGGCAGCGCCGACCTCGACGCCATCCCGTTGCCCGAGGGCGCGGACGAGGAGGCCCCGGCCGAGGAGAACAAGGCCGACGTCGCCGCTTTCGCGCTGGCGCTCAAGTCCGCGCTCGGCGAGGCCGTCGCCGAGGTCCGGCCATCCTCGCGCCTCGCCACCAGCGCCGTCTGCCTCGTCGCCCCGGACTTCGCCCTCGACCGGCGCATGGAGAAGCTGATGGCCCGCGGCGAGGAACGGTCCTTCACGGCGCCGATCCTGGAGATCAACCCGCGCCACGCCCTGATCCGCCGCCTCGCCGGTCTGTCGGGTGACACGGAGGCGGTGGCGGACGCCGCCCACCTGCTCTACGGCCAGGCCCGCATCCTCGACGGCGAGGCTCCGGACAACCCGGCCGACTTCGCGGCGAGATTGGACCGGCTGATGGAAAAGGCGCTCGGCTGAGGTTCCGACGTGGAGGAGGCGGGCGTAGGGTGGCCGCCTTTTCTTCAGGGGAGGGGCATCGCTGACGTGGATGTCCGCGGAGAGGCCGCACCCCCTCATCCGGCCCTGCAGGCCACCTTCTCCCCGCTGGGGAGAAGATTGGAGCGCGCCGCAGCGACGGTGGTCTTCGGCAACTCCGAACGATCCGCGATCTCCCTTCTTCTCCCCTCTGGGGAGAAGGTGGCCTGCAGGGCCGGATGAGGGGGCGGCCTCTCGTCAAGCCGCAGGGCCGGAGGAGAACGCGCCGTCTCGGCAAACCGGGCGCGGCGCGGCCTCAGCTCGACGGCAGCTTCACCGTCGCGGCGCCGACGATCGGGCCGATGTGGCGGCCGGTGTGGCTCTGGAGCAGGACGGCGCAGCCGTCGGCGTCCTCGTGCTGGAGGTCGCCGAGCGGAAATTCGATGGTCATCGGCTCGCCCGACCACATGCCGATCGGCTGCAGCCGGCGCACGATGTTGGTGTAGGTGACCTCGCGCCCCTTGTTCTCGCCGCGGGCGATCTCAACAACCGCCGCCTTGCGGTAGGTGACGAGCCAGATCGTCGGGTCGTCGCCGTGCAGGGCGGTGCCGGCCGGGATGCGGATGATCAGCCGGTCGCCGGCGACGACCGCCTCGACGTCGACCGACAGGGCTCCGGTCTCGCCGCCGAGCGCCTTCACCTGCTGGCGGATCGCCGCCTCCTTGCTGCCGACGACGTGGACGCGGCCGTTGATCACCGCCTGGGGCGTGTAGACCGCGTTGTCGCCGCGGCTCGCCGCATAGTCGCGCTGGCGGGCCGAGTTGATCGTGCTCGCGAAGGTATCGCGCCAGCCGAGATAGTCCCAGTAGTCGACCGCGTAGCTGAGGGCGAGCAGGTCGGGATCCTCGGCGAGGCGGCCGAGCACCGCGTCGGCCGGCGGACAGGACGAGCAGCCCTGGCTGGTGAAGAGCTCGACCACGGCCTTGGGCTCGCCGGCGACGGCATGCCCACCGGCGAGGCCCGTGGCGAGCACGGTGGCGGTGACGAGGGCGTGGCGGGGGCGGAAGGCGAAGGTCATCGGGGTCTCGTTGCGGTGAGGACGAGACAATAGGAAAAGCGCGCTCACGGCGCGAGTCACTTAAGGGTGAGGGCCGCGCGATCCGCCGATGCGGGCAGGGGCGATCGCCACCGGGGGCCGTCCTCTCGTCCGCGTCCGGCGGGGCGGGCTGGCTGTGCCGCGGGCGAAAAGGGCGATCCGGCGGCCCCGCGCCGCAGCGGCCGGTCAGCGCCGCCGCTTCAGGGCGGTGACGTCGATCTCGACCTTCATCGCCTCCTCGATCAGCCCGGCGACGATCATCGTCGCCGCCGGCCGGATCTCGCCGAAGACGCGGCCGAGCTCGGAAAACACCGCCGGAACGTCGGCGCGGTCGGCGACGACGTAGCGGGCGCGCACGACGTCGGCCATCGAGAAGCCGGCCTCGCCGAGCACCGCGGCGATGGTGGCGAGCGCGTTGCGGGTCTGGACGCCGACGTCCTCCGGCAGCGTCATCGCCGCATAGTCGTAGCCGGTGGTGCCGGAGACGAAGCACCAGTCGCCGTCGACGACGGCGCGGGAATAGCCGGCGGTCTTCTCG
>CALCDT010000242.1 GCA_937900425.1 uncultured Alphaproteobacteria bacterium
GAGCCGGCGCTCGACGATCTCGCGCCGCGCCTGGACGAGGCGGCCGGCCTCGACCTCGTCGAGGAGATAGGTCTGGTAGTCGTCCGGCGTGCCGTGGCACGCGACGATACCGGGGATCACCTCCAAGGTCGGCGGCAGATCGCCGAGGCGCGTGCGCGACGCCGCGTCGAGCGCCTCGAACGCGAAGCGGTCGGACGGACCCATCACCTCCGGATCGAGGGTCGCCACCGCGCGGTCGTGGTTACCGCACACCGTCAGCGCGCCGAGCTCGCCGAGAAGCTCCATCGTCTCCGCCGGCCACAGCGGCCCCGAGGCGCAGTCGCCGAGGTCGACGATGTGATCGACACCGCGCTTCGACAGGTCGAGCAGCACCGCTTCGAGCGCCGGCAGATTGCCGTGGATGTCGGCGATCACCGCGATGCGCAACCCGCGTCTCCTTCCATCGGTCGCTTTCGAACACGCAGCCTTGGCCACCCGGCGCCGCCCGCGCGAGCGACGGCCCCGTTCCGTCGACGCAACATTCGCGTCGCTTCCTCGAACTCGTGCCCGAAGGGCCTCAGAAGGTAGGCGGGGTGATGACCCAGATCACCTGCAGCGCGCTCGTCCCAGCGTTGCGGTAGCGGTGCGGCCGCGTCGAGGCGAAGGCGAAGCTGTCGCCCGCCTTGAGGTGGAAGTGCTGGTCGTCGACCCACAGATCCATCTCGCCGGACAGGATGAATCCCGCCTCCTCGCCCTCGTGGCTGTAGGGCTCGTCGCCGCTGCCCATGCCGGGATGGATGGTGCACAGCAGCATCTCGATCTCGCGATCGAGGTCGGGCACCAGAAGCTCGTCGGTGACGCCGGCGTCGCCGATGGTCAGAACGCGCCGGCGGTTGCTGCGGACCACCACCCGCGCGTCGTCGCCGTCGACCGGCGGATCGGAGCGAAAGAACCAGCCGATCTGCACGCCCATCGCGGCGCTGATCTGCTGCAGCTGACGGATCGTCGGCGTCGATAGCCCGCGCTCGACCTGCGACAGGTGGCCGATAGACAGCCCGGTGCGCCGGGCGAGGTCGGTGAGCGTCAGGCCGCGGGCCTTCCGCAGTTCCCGGATCTGCGGCCCCAGAGCGGCAACCGGGTCGTCGCCGTCGACCGAGGTGTCGTCGTAGGCCTCGCTCGGCAACTCGTCGGCGAAACGATCGACCTCCGCCATGTCGTCTCCCAAGACGGTCTCCGGTGGCCCACCGGCACGGGCTTCGAGCGTGGACGAAACGGCGCGCCCGGGCAACGGCCCACCTCACGTCCTCTCTAACATACGCCGCGGCGCTGCGCTCTCCGAGAGCCGCCCGCATCCCCGCGGTTGACCGCTCCGTGACGGGGGCGGATCCTCGCCCGCGAGCGTCTACGACGGCGCCGCCCGATCCGTTGATCGTGCGGCCGCCCGGCCGGCGTCCGCGGCGACGAAACCGCGCTACCGGGACTGTGAAGACGATCCGCGCCCGCAGGAGACGACGATGAAGCACGAGATTTTGCGGACGCTGCCGACGCAGCTCTATATCGGCGGTGAATGGCGCGACGCCTCGGACGGCGCCACCTTCGCCGTCGAGAACCCGGCGACGGGCGAGGAGATCGGGACGGTCGCCTCCGGCTCGGTCGACGACGCCATCGCCGCGGTCGCGGCTGCCGAGGCCGCCTGCGCCGACTGGGCAGGCCGGACGCCGCGCGAGCGCGGCGAGATCCTCCGCAAGGCCTACGAACTGATCGTCGCCGACAAGGAACGCTTCGCCACCCTCATCACCCTCGAGAACGGCAAGGCGCTCTCCGACGCGCGCGGCGAGATCGCCTACGCCGCGGAGTTCTTCCGCTGGTACGCCGAGGAGGCGGTGCGCAATGTCGGCGAGGTGATGCACTCGCCGTCGAGCGGCGCCCGCATCCTCGTCCACCACAAGCCGGCCGGCATCGGTGTGCTGGTGACGCCGTGGAACTTTCCGGCCGCGATGGGTACCCGCAAGATCGGCCCGGCGCTCGCCGCCGGCTGCCCGGTGATCGTCAAGCCGGCCTCCGAGACGCCGCTGACGATGCTGGCGCTGATGCCTGTGCTGGAGGCAGCCGGGGTGCCGAAGGGCGTCGTCAAAGTGCTGCCGTCGCGTCGCTCCGGCGCCGTCGTCGACGCGATGCTGCACGACCCGCGGGTGCGCGTGATCTCCTTCACCGGCTCGACGGAGGTCGGCCGCAAGCTGCTGAAGTCGGCGGCCGACTGCATCGTCAATCCGGCGATGGAACTCGGCGGCAACGCGCCGTTCATCGTCTGCGGCGACGCCGACGTCGACGCCGCGGTCGCCGGCGCTGTGATCGCCAAGATGCGTAACATCGGCGAGGCCTGCACCGCGGCGAATCGCTTCTATGTCCACGACAGCGTCCACGACGCCTTCGCCGAAAAGCTCGCGGCGAAGATGGCCGGCATGAAGATGGGCGACGGCCTCGCCGAGGGCGTGGAGGTCGGCGCGCTGGTGAACGCCGAGACGCGCGACAAGGTCGTCGAGCTCGTCGAGGACGCGGTCCGGCGCGGCGCAAGAGTGCTCACCGGCGGCAGCGTGCCGAACGGTCCCGGCTTCTTCTATCCGCCCACCGTGCTCACCGACGTTCCGGACGACGCCCGCTGCTTCCGCGAGGAGATCTTCGGGCCGGTGGCGGCGATCGCCCGCTTCTCCGACGAGGACGACATGGTCACCCGCGCCAACGCCACGGAATACGGCCTCGTCGCCTATCTCTACAGCCGCGACGTCAAACAGGCGCTGAAGCTCGCGGAGCGGCTCGAGTTCGGCATGGTCGGTCTCAATCGCGGCCTCGTCTCCGATCCGGCCGCGCCGTTCGGCGGGGTCAAGCAGTCGGGCATCGGCCGCGAGGGTGGCCACGAGGGACTGATGGAGTTCCTGGAGACGCAGTACGTCTCGGTGGAGTGGTGAGGCCGCGCGTCGGGATCGGCCGGAGGAGCACGGACAGTCGCGGTCGTGGCGGCTTGCCCGGCCGATCATTAGCCGTCGCAGGATGCCGCTGGTTGCGTAGGGAGAGGCCGCCGCGTCCGTTCCTTCAACGTGCTGGGGCGCAGGGATCGCTCGACGTCATGCGAGGCGATCCCCGACCGTAAAGGAAGCGTCATGAAGAGGTACATTTTCGCCGGTGCCGCTCTGCTTGCGACCGCGGGCTTCGCTCTCGCGCAGTCGGCCGACGAGCCGCCGGCGGAGGGGCCGGCGATCGAGCAGCCGACCGGAGGGCCGCCGCCGGCGGCGCACGGCCGTCCGGGCGGGCCTGGCGGGCCGGGCATGTGGGGTGGGCCCCGCGATCCCCACTGGCGCCCCCATCGCAAGCAC